>CAMZHD010000038.1 GCA_947306705.1 uncultured Caryophanales bacterium | reverse complement strand
TAGGTATTTGTGGATTCAATGATAATAGAGATGTTGAAAAAGCAATTGCTGAAGGAAATGAAAGAGCAATTCTTGCTTTAGATATGTATGTAGATATTATTAATCGTTACATTGCTGAATACTATATTGAATTAGATGGTAAAGTAGATGCCATTGTTATGACTGCTGGAGTACTTGAAAATGGTGCTGAAACTAGAAAAGCAATTCTTACGAAGTTAAAACCATTTGGTATTGAAGTAGATGATGAAGTTAATAGTAAGATTGCTGGATTTAAAGATATTCATGAAGGTCTTATTACAACTAAGAAATCTAAAATACCAGTATATGTAATTCCTACTAATGAAGAAATCATGATTATTCGTGATACTTATAAAATTGTCAATCAATAAAAGAACTCATTGAGTTCTTTTTTTGTAAACTGACAGTCCAATTTCTTTGACTTTATTGACATTTCAAGGAAATTATTATTAAATGGTAGTGTTGAGGATAGGAGAATATTTATGGGAAAAGAGATTCTATTTATCGCAGCTGTATTACCGGTTGTGGGATTATGTTATTTTATTTATAAGAAAGATATGCATCGTGAACCTGCTGGTATTCTTGCTAAACTATTTAGTTTAGGAATGCTTAGTGTTTTACCAGTTATCTTTGTTGAGTTGTTCTTAAGTGCTTCCTTTCCAACTGAAGGAGTTAATAATTTTATTGGTTTATATATCAATGTATTTATATCTGTTGCTCTTGCAGAAGAGGGATTTAAATGGTTAATTACCAAGTATGGTGGATACAATAATAAAGAGTTTGATGAAATTTACGATATTATTGTATATGCTGTATTTGCTTCTTTAGGATTTGCATGTATTGAAAATATTTTATATGTATTCCAAAATGGTTTAGGAAATGCGATTATGAGAGCTATCCTTTCTGTTCCTGGACATATGTGTTTTGCTGTTATTATGGGTTATTATTTTGCAAGAGCAAAACTTGCTCATATTAATAATAATCAACCATTATATAAGAAGAATCTTTCTTTAAGTATTGTTATGCCATGTATAATGCATACGACTTATGATGCTTTATTAATGTGGGGTGGAGGATCAACATTCATCTTATTCCTAGCATTTGATATATTTATGGTTGTTTATTGCTTTGGTACTGTTAACCGTATGTCTAAGATTCAAAGAACTCTTACAAATAATGTTAATAGTGGAGTTGTTACTACTAATAGTAGTGGATATGTTCAATATAATAATCCAACTCCTGTTCAAAATGCACAACCTGCACAATCTACTCAATCAGCACAGCCTGCAGTAAATGCTCCAGTTGCGGGATATTGTCCTATTTGTGGAACTCCAGAAAGAGGAGATCGCTTCTGTGGTTCTTGTGGATACAAACTAAGATAAAAGAAACTATAGGTTTCTTTTTTTTATGAAAATGTGTATAATAATAGTGAGTTTATATAGGAGGTAAGCAACTATGAAGGTTATGTCTATTAATGCAAGAAATAGTTCTATTCATTTTACTCTATATGAAATGGATCCTGAGTCTGTTTTAGCGGAAGGTATCTTTGATCGTATTGGAATGGATGGAAGTAATACTCTTATAAAATATCGCAATAATCGAATTACTCAAGAAATTGTATTAGAATCTTATCAAGATGCTGTTCGACTATTGCTAGAAAAATTAATAGACTTACGTATTTTATCTTCTTTAGATGAGATTCGTGGAGTAGGTCATAGAATTGTACAAGGGATTGATCATTATCAATCTAGTATGATTGTTACAGATGAGCTATTACAAGAATTAGAAGAGATGAAAGATTTTGCTCCTCTTCATACCTCTGGGGAATTAAAGTGTGTAAAAGCCTTTCGTGAGGCCTTGGGAGAGACTCCTATGGTACTTGTATTTGATAGTGCTTTTCATCAAACGATGATGCCTAGTACCTATTTATATCCAGTCCCTTATGAATGGTATGAAAAATATGGTGTTCGTAAGTATGGATTCCATGGAACTAGTCATCGATATATTGCTGAATATGTAAGTGAAATCTTAGGAAGAGATTCCTTTAAGTTAATTAGTTGTCATTTAGGAGAAGGGGCTAGTATTTGTGCTATTCGTGATATGAAATGTGTAGATACCTCTATGGGATTTACTCCTTTATCAGGAATTATGATGAATACTAGAAGTGGAGATGTAGATCCTTCTATTATTCCTTACGTAATGGAAAAAGAAGGAAAGAATGCTAGTGAAGTCATAGATGATTTAAATAAAGTAAGTGGTTTACTTGGAATTAGTGAATATAGTAATTCTATGAATGATATTTTAGCTCGCTCAGATGAGGGAGATGAAAAAGCTCTTCTTGCGAAAGAAATGTATATTCAAAGAATTGTTGACTATATTGCCAAATATTATGTATTATTAGGGGGAGTTAATGCCCTTGCATTTACTGCTGAAATTGGAGAAAATTGTGTACCGATTCGTAGAGAAATCTGCGAGAGATTAGCTTGTTTAGGAGTGAAGATAGATTTAGATCAGAATAATATTAAAGGAGAATTTGTAAATATTAGTACCAATGATTCTTCTTTTGATGTTTTTGTGATTCCTAATCACGAAGAATTAATGATTGCGAGAGATACATATAATTTAATAAATAGATAGGAAGTCTGTTATGTATAAAGAATTAATCGATAAAATTAAGGAATTTGATACGATCGTCATTGCGAGACATATTGGAGTCGATCCAGATGCTTTGTGTAGTCAACTTGCTTTGAGAGATAGTATTCAATTAACATTTCCAGAAAAAAGGGTATTTGCGATTGGGACAGGAAGCGCAAAGTTTATTCCGATTGGGAAATTAGATAAGATTGAGAAGTATGAGAATGCTTTATTAATCGTATGTGATACTCCTGATCAAAAGAGAGTGGATTCTGTTTCTATTTCTGATTTTGCTTATTCTATTAAGCTAGATCATCATCCTTTTATGGAAAAGTTTTGTGATATTGAATATGTTGATGATACAAAATCTAGTACTTGTGAAATGATTATGGAATTGATTCGCGATAGTGAATTACAATGTAATAATCAAATCTCTGAATTACTATATATGGGATTAGTATCGGATTCGAATCGTTTCTTATTTAGTAGTTGTTTACCAAGTACTTTTGAAATCGTATCTTATTATTTGGAAAAGTATCCTTTTGATATTTCAAAAGCATATGAAAAACTTTATTTAAGACCTTTGAATGAAGTACGATTAGAAGGATATATTTCCCTAAATATGAAAGTGACTCCTAATCGTTTAGGATATGTAGTCATTACTGATGAAGTCATTAATACTCTTGGAGTGGATAGTGCTGCTGCGGGAAATATGATTAATGATTTTAATTATATTAAAGAGGTCCTTGTATGGGCAACGATTACAGAAGATAGAAAGAATAATCAATATCGTGTGTCTATTCGTTCTAGGGGACCTGAAGTTAATCTTGTTGCGGAAAAGAATCATGGGGGAGGACATAAGTATGCAGCAGGAGTCAAAGCAAAGACGTTAGAAGATGCACTACAAGTTATGAAGGATTTAGATGCTTTATTAGAAGAAAGCAATCGTAATATAAGTGAGGGATAAGCATGGTTATAAAAGATGCCAATTTAGATATTATCGCAACTCGTAGAAGTCAATATCCAGAAGATGGAAAACCAGAGTTTTTATTAGTTGGGAGAAGTAATGTAGGAAAGAGTAGTTTTATTAATACCATTCTTTCTCGTAAGAATTTAGCCTATACTTCTGCTAAACCTGGTAAAACACAAACTCTTAATTTCTATGGAGTGAATGATGCGTTCTATATTATTGATGTTCCTGGATATGGATATGCCGCAACGGATAAAAAGACACAAGCCAAGTTTGGTATGATGATTGAGGAATATCTAGAAAAAAGAGAACAATTAAAAAGAGTCTTCATGTTAGTAGATTTTAGACATAAACCAACAGAAGACGATCTATTAATGTATAATTTCTTAAAATACTATAATCTTCCTGTTACTGTGATTGCGACAAAAGCAGATAAAGTCAGTGGAGGAGGAAAACAAAAGAATTTGAAAGTACTATTAGATACAATGGATTTAGTAGTAGGAGATGATTTAGTTGTTTTCTCTAGTGTTACGAAATTAGGCGTAAAAGAAGTTCTTAATAAGATTGAGAGCCTTCTTCCAGAAGAAAAGATTTAGAAATAAAAAAAGAACCATTTGGTTCTTTTTTATCTTTGATATTGTTTTTGTTGTGGTTGTTTTTTTACTGGGTAGATTTCTTTCTTTTCAAATACGACATCAGCATCTTCTATTTGAATTTTTGGTAATTCATTTTCTGCTACTTCTACGTAGTAATTTCCATCTACTCGGATTCTTCTTCTATTTGATAAATCTATATCAAAGATGATTGCGATTTCTTCTGCGATGAATAATCTATCTTGGATATTACATAGTGGTATTGTTAATACATCATTTGGTTTACAATAAACGGTTATAATGATAACCTTGATATTTAACATTTTTTCTAAATCATGAATATCTACTTCTGTACAAGGTTTATCTAAAATAAGTTTTGTAGGGGTTTCTTTTCCACTATATTGAATTGGTAAATAGATTTTCTTGGTAGTAGCATCTTGATAAGCTACAAGAGTTATTTTAATGTCTTCTGAAGGTTTTGTTTCTTTTACTTTGAATTCTCCTTCTAATTGAACATCTCTTTTGATACCAAGGAAGTCACTATTTTGTTCTAGTTCTTTTAATTGTTCTGGATGTATGGAATAACAATTTCTACCTTGAATGATTTTTGGTTTTCCTTCTATATCAATTCCTAGTTTTTTACTTGTTTCATATTGCTCCCATGGAATATAAAACTGATCATTCACTGTATCAAAGTAATATACAAATGATTTCTTTCCTGGGATAATTACATATTTATTTGTACTAAGTATATTTGCCATACAAACACTTCCTATTCTATTTGTAATTATACCATAAAAAAGGACTAATAGTTAGTCCTTTTTTTATTTTCTTCTCATTTTATTTAATTGTTCACACTTTTTGTTAAATTCTTCTATAGAAATTGTTCCATTTTGAAGTCTTTCTTGAAGCATATTAAATGCTCTATCAGTCATCTCTTTTTGATTCATGACATCTGGATGTTGATTGGTTGGTTGTGAAATTGTGAATGGATTTCTTCTATTTCGATTCTTTTCTCCTTCTTCTTGAATCATATGAAATCTTTGATCAAAGTTAGAGGAACCATTCATTTTATTATTTCCATTTCCAATAATCAATCTTCATCACTCCTGTTCTTGAATTGTAAGGTAATTGGGGTACCTGTAAAATCAAAATTCTCTCTTATTTTATTTTCTAAGTATCTTTCATAAGAGAAATGTACTAATCCTTTATTATTAACTCTAAATGTGAATTTAGGTGGATTAATTCCTGTTTGAGATACAAAGTATATCTTTAGACGTTTTCCTTTATATGATGGTGGAATATTTAATTGATAAGCATCTTGAATAACATCGTTTAATACATTTGTTTTTACTTCTCGTTTGATATTTTCTTTTACTTTTAAGATTTCAGGCATTAATGTATGAATTCTTTTCTTTGTTAGGGCTGAAAGATAAACTATTGGTGCATAGGGAGCAAATTGAAATTCGGCTCTCATTTTTCTTTGAAATTCTGCAATAGTAGTTTTCTTTGCAGTATCCCATTTATTGACTACAAAGATTAATCCTTTTCCTCTTTCAATGGCGTATCCTGCGATATGTTTATCATGTTCTTTAATGCCTTCTTCTGCATTGATTACGACTAAGCATATATCACTTCTATCAATGGATTTTAGAGAACGGAATAGACTATATTTTTCAACAGATTCAAATACTTTTCCTTTTTTTCTCATACCAGCAGTATCAATCATAATAAATTCTTCATCATGATACTTTAATACAGAATCAATGGAATCTCTTGTTGTTCCCGCTATATCAGATACAACGACTCTCTCTTCATTTAGAAGGGCATTCATTAAGGAACTCTTTCCTACATTTGGTCTTCCAATAATTGAGAATTTAATTCTTGTATCTTCCTCTTCTTCTTTTTCTTTGAAATCCATTGTAACAGCATCCATTAACTCAATAAATCCTGTATTATGGATACTACTAATTGGAATATATGTATCAAATCCTAATTCATAGAAATCATATATATTATCTTCTGCATCTTTTACATCAACTTTATTGATTGCGACAATGACTTTCTTTTCACTTTTCATTAAGATATCTCTTACGACAATATCATTGGAAGTAATTCCTTCTTTTCCATCTACAATAAAGACTACTACATCTGCTTCTTTGATGGCAATTTCTGCTTGCATTTTAATTTCTGAATTAAAATCCATCTTACTAGCATCAATTCCACCAGTATCTATTAAGTAAAATCTTTTTTTATTATAAGTAGCTTCTTGATAGATTCTATCTCTTGTTACTCCTGGAAGATCTTCTATTATGGATACTTGTTTTCCTACGATTTTATTAAATAAAGTGGATTTTCCAACATTGGGTCTTCCTACTAAGGCTACGGTTGGTAGTTTCATTTTATCCCCTCCCATTCAAGCATTATTATAGCATAGATTGTAAACTAATCCAATAAATAAATCATTTCTTATACCTCTTGATTTCTTTTGATGATATAATGTTTTTGAGGTGTTACTATGAAGAAAAAAGAAAAATGGTATGATAATGCGAGAACTCTTACGACGATTTTAATTGGAATTATCTTAATTATTATTGTTTGTAGTCAGTCATTTGTTGCGCCACAGAATTTTTCATTAGAATTATTTGAAAGTATTTTGAATCATAATTCAATTTATTTATTAGTATTAGTCTATTTTATACTAGTAAAATTACCAGTAGGAAAGAAATATTTTAATTATTTAAATATCTTTTTAATCTTTATTTATTTCTTATCTATGATTACATCTGCTTTAACGCTTGTGCAATCATTCTCTTTAAATACAGTACTTACTTTTGCATTGAATGTATTACTTGTATTATATCTAGTTCATACGTTATTCCGTGATACTAGAATTTGGAAAGACTATAATCTTTCAAATTCTCCTTTTAATGAATTAGGAAATGAATGGTTCTATTATTCGATTATTGTAGTATCTAGTGGATTACTTGCGATTAATCTTATTAGTACGGTTGTCGTTAGAGGAGTATTAATTGCGATATTAGATTGTATCTATGTACTATTATTCGCAAGATATATCTTCTTATATCGTGAATATTTGGATCAAAAACAGTTAGATTCTGATAATAAAGGAAACTTTGATGAAATACGAGAAGATGTAAAAGAAAAGGTACAAGAAGTACTTGATAAGACTGAAATTGATGAAAAGATTGTAGAAGTCTCTCATGATGTGAAAGAAAAGGTACAAGAAGTATTAGATAAGACAGAAGTAGATGAAAAGATTGTAGAAGTATCTAATGACGTTAAAGAGAAAGTACAAAAGGTACTTGATAAACCGGAAGTTGAAGAAAAGAAAGTAAATAAACCTAAGAAAAAGAAAGTAAAAGATACAAAAACTAAGAAGGAGGAGAAATAATGGAATTTTTTGAAGAGATTTCTAATGTTAAAAAAGATTTTCCTGTGATGCATTCTGTTAAGAATGAAGTACAGAATTATCCTTTGAATTTCTATCAAATTTTTGCGATAGGCATATTTGTTATTTGCTTCTTTTTAGGAATCATTTTAGGGAACTTATTTGCTACTTGTGATGCGACTTCCTATTTCTATTCAGATGTGTGTGTAGTAACGAAATTTAACTTCTCTTTAATGATTACGATATGGTTTGTCAGTTTGTTTGTGTCAATTGTATTATTTGCGATTGGACATATTATTGCTCTTTTAACGGAAATAAGTAAAAAACTTGGCAAATTTAAGCGTTAATTGTTGCATTTCCTTTTAAATTATGATAATTTTAATTTGTAAGCACAATATGATGCTTAATTTACATAGGGAGGTAAATATTTTATGAAAAAAGTTGAATTAGTAGAAGCTGTTGCAAAAGCTACAGGATTAACAAAAGCTGACTCTACTAGAGCAATCGATGCTACTTTTGGTGCTATTACTAAAGCATTAGCAAAAGGAGACAAAGTTCCACTAGTTGGATTTGGAACATTCGGTGTTTCTAAGAGAGCTGCTCGTGAAGGACGTAATCCTAGAACAGGAGCTACAGTTAAAATTGCTGCTAGAAAAGCTGTTACTTTCAAAGCTGGAACTGCTTTAAAAGACGCTGTAAACTAATTTAAAATAAGAGCCTATTATAGGTTCTTTTCTTTTTGTTGTGATATAATAATACTAGGTGGTGATTCAATGCTAGATACTGCTTTAAAACTACTGAAGGAGTTGACTAGTCGTTCTTATAAAGCATATATAGTTGGTGGATTTGTTAGGGATCATCTATTAGGAATTGAATCAAGTGATATTGATATTACTACGAATGCAACTCCTAAAGAAATAAAAAAGATATTTGAAGATAGTTGTCTTCCTAATGAGGATTATGGGTCTGTTACGGTTCTATTAAAAGGAATTCGTTTTGAAATTACAACTTTTCGAAAAGAAATTGCTTATATTAATAATCGTAAGCCTGTTGAAATTAAATATATTGATGATTTGGAAGAAGATTTGCTTCGAAGAGATTTTACTATTAATACGATTTGTATGGATGAAAATGGGGAAATACTAGATTTACTTCATGGAAAAGAAGATTTAGATCAGAGATTGATTCGTACGGTTGGAAATTCTTATGATAAGTTTATGGAAGATAGTTTAAGAATCTTAAGAGCTGTGCGTTTTGCGACGATTCTTGGGTTTTCTTTAGATCCAGAAGTAAAAGAATCGATTTCTAAGACGAAGTATTTGCTTCATTCTTTATCATATACTCGTAAGAGAGAAGAATTAGATAAGATTTTTACAAGTCCAAATTATAAAGAAGGAGTGAAACTCTTACTAGAACTTGGATTAGATCAAGAATTAGAGTTAAATCATTTAGAAAGAGTATTAGACTCTGATACGATTAGTTTGATTGGGATTTGGAGTGTTATAGAAGCAAATCCTAAATATCCATTTAGTAAGAATGAACATGAACTTCTAAAGAATATTCGTTCTGTGATTGGACATAATCATTTAGATCCTATGGTTTTATATCAATATGGATTATATGTGAATAGTGTAGCAGGAGAGATTCAAGGACAAGATATTAAGAAAATTACAGAGGCTTATGCTAATCTAGTTATTAAAAGTAGAAATGATATTAATATTCATTCTCAAGATATTATGGATTTGTTGCAGAAAGAAGCTGGGCCTTATTTAAAAGAAATCTATGATGATATTGAAAAAGAGATTCTATATCATCGATTAAATAATTGTAAGGAAGATATTTGTAAATATATCAAAGAACATTATCAATAGGAGGGAGAATATGAAAAAAGGATACTACTTATTACTTTTATTATTGTTTTGTATTTGTATTCCTGTTCATGCGGTTCATTACGATACGTATGTATTGATACCAGTAGATACTCCTGCGACGGTTAATACAGATGCATTTAATTATAATGAATTTGTTTATCAGTCTACTCCTAATGAAAAGGGGAATTGTTCTGTTGTATTTCAATCGATTCAAAATCTAACTCAATTTAAGAAACCAATTAGTATTAATCTATTATTATTTGATGGAAATCGGAAAAATATTGGATTTTTAACCTATTGTACCGATAAAGATGTTAGTAGTGATTATAATGGTTATAAATTGGCTGGTGGAGAGGCTGCTCCTTTTTCTATTAATGTTACTGCAAGATATTTTGTAGAAGGAAAGAAACCAACAGACGTTATGTATGTTGCGGTTTTAGATGATAATGAGTATTGTCAGATAGGTGGCTATACCAAATATCAAGGATTAACGATTCAAGAGATTTATGGTGGAAATGTTGTTTCTACTTCTAAACAAGGGTATCATTTTAGGGATATCTTACAATTCTTTAAAGATGCTGATACACAAGTTATTATTATAACGGCTGTGATTGTATTCTTTATTGCGATTGGATATGGTCTTGTGATTAATGCTTTCCATAAGAAGTTATTCTTAAAGTATTCTGCTTGGGCTTATGTACCAGTGATTAATGCTTATATTGCGATGAAGATGATTTGGGGAGAGACTGTGGCGGCTTATTTTACGGGAGCTCATATTCTTTCGATTATTTTATTCTTCTTTAATATTAACTTCTTTATTATGGTTTGTTTGGCAGTGAATGCGATTGTATTCTTAATTATTCTATTCAAATTAGTAACCAAGAGATATGAAACGTTATATTATGATCCAAGAATTGCGCAACAACAATTCTCTAGGGATACGTATTCTACTGCTGATTACTATAGTAATTTGGATTCTAGTGGGAATTTTGCGAATGATACTTCTTTAGCAGATGAATATGTAGTAGAAAATGATCATGATAAAGTATCTTCTGCCTTAGCTTATACGAATCAAGATATTCAAAATGATTTTAACTTTGGAGAAGATGATGTAAGAGAAGGTAGTGGGACTTTTAATCCTAGTAGTTCTGATATGGCTAAATTTAATAATCAAAATGATAATACTGGAGAATCTGATTTATCGAATATCTTTAAATAGATTCTCTTTCTTTTTAATTTATGATATGATAAATGCAATTTAAGGAGATGATTCCATGAAGAGTACAAAATTATTGGATATCTTTAAAGATGGGAATATGGTAATCCCTTTCTATTTTTTAAAGAATTATAAGAAGTTATCTATTTCTTTAGATGAGTTTGTATTTCTTATGTACTTATATCATTTAGGAAATAAAGCAAATTTTGATCCAAATCATTATTCGGAAGAATTAAATATGGAATTACCGGAAATTATGAATTATATTAGTACTTTGACAGATAAGAAATTAATTCGCGTAGAAGTACAAAAGAATGATAAAGGGGTCATGGAAGAGGTTGTTCTTTTAGATGATTTTTATCAGAAGATGAGTTTATTAACAGTAGAAGAAGTCAACCATAAAGAGGAGGATACTTCTAGTATATTTGAATTAATAGAAAAAGAATTTGGTAGAACTCTTAGTTCTATGGAATATGAAATTATTAAGGCATGGTTAGATGCAAATATATCAGAGGAATTAATACGAGAGGCTTTAAAAGAAGCAGTATTTAATGGAGTTAGTAATTTACGTTATATTGATAAGATTCTATATGAATGGGGTAAACATAATATAAAGACAAAGAAAGATGTAGAATTGATGAGAGAAAAGAGAAATAAAAAAGGGGAACAGGAAAAGGAAAAAGAGGCTGATATTGATTTAGAACTTGTAGATTGGAATTGGTTTGATGAAGACGAGTAGAATTGAAGAGTATTTAGATTCTTTATTTCCCAATCCTACTTGTGAATTAATTTATCATACAGATTATGAATTATTAATTGCGGTTGTGTTAAGTGCTCAATCAACAGATAAAAGAGTTAATCAAGTAACTCCTATCTTGTTTTCTAGATATCCTACGTTATATGACCTTTCTAATGCAAATTTAGAGGATATAGAGGAGATTATTCGTCCAGTTGGGTCCTTTCATAAGAAAGCTTATTATGTCCGTGAAATTGCGGCTCTGGTGGCATCTCATAGAGGTATGGTTCCAAGGGATAGGGAAGTGTTAATGAAATTTCCTGGAGTAGGAAGAAAAACGATTAATGTATTCTTAAGTGAGTATTATCAAGAACCTGCGATAGCGGTTGATACTCATGTAGAAAGAATTTCTAAGAGGTTGGGACTTGCTCGTCCTAAGGATGATGTCTTGACTGTTGAAAAGAAACTTATGAAGGCTTTTCCAAAGGAAGTATGGGGAAAGAGACATTTACAAATGGTATTGTTTGGAAGATATCATTGTAAGGCAATTAAACCAGAGTGTGGGCCTTGTCCTTTAAAAGATATTTGTCATGAAAAAAAGAAGAACTTTTAGTTCTTCCTTTTTTATGGATTGTTGTTATTGTTGTTATTGTTATTGTTGTTATTATTGTTGTTTCCTCCCCCTTGATCATCACCTTCTGGTTCAGGATCAGGTTTTGGTTTTGGTTTTTCTAATACAAATGTTGCAGCATCACTTTGTAGTTCATTATATGTTTTATATGTTCCAATAACACGATAAGTTCCATATGGATTATCTGGTGTAAATGTATAGGTTGTTTTGTCTGTCCATCCTAATAGAACATCATCTTTAAATACGTTATAACCGAATGTACCTTGTTCTGGTTTTGCAAGTTCTCCTGGAGATACTCCATTCCATGTTAAGGTAACTTTTCCATTGGATTCTACTGCTTTGAAGTTTCCTGGAGCAGGTAAACGATAACGTGACATATCATATTCTGTTGGTTCTGTTCCTTTTTTGAATAATTCATAAACAACAGGTCCACCAGGTACAGCTAGTTTAGGAGGATTGCTTCCTTCTGAAACAGCTACTTGAACAACGCTTGATGGTTGAACGAAGGCACTACGATCTGCTTCCATTGCTCCTGAATAAACTAAAGCAAGGAATAGACGGTCTTTTTGAATGGTTGCTGGTACGTTATGTAGGACGTATCCTTGTTGGATAGAATCATATGTGAAATCATCATATCCATACCACATACCAATTGTTGTTTTGGTTGAATATCCAATAACCCATGAGTCACGAATAGCATCCCAAGGCATGTCATAATCATCCATTGTTTTTTCATCAAAGTTTGTAGTACCAGTCTTACAAGCTACGTTATAAGGAGTACCACCTGTTAAAGCAACATTTTGAAGAACACTTGATATCATGAATGCAGTTGCATCAGACATAACTTGTTTCTTCTCTGATTTGTATTCAAATGTTTCTCCTGTTTGACGATAAATAATCTTTGATACTGTATAAGGTTCATTATAATATCCTCCATTTGAGAATGCTGCATAGGCAGCAGCCATTTCTAGTGGAGAAACTCCTGTGAAGGCTCCGATAGAGTGCGCTTCGTGTAGACGAATGGTATCATGAATATCACTCTTATCATTTTTATTAACGCATTTATACATTTCTTTATCAAATTTATATCCAGATTCACATATTTCTGGTGTGATTCCTAGACTTGTTACAAATCTTGCAATACTATCATTATCTACTTGTTGGAAGGCTTTTAGTGCTGGAATATTACGAGAAGCAGATAAGGCTCTTCTTAAAGTAATTACTCCATAGTATCCACCATCCCAGTTCTTTATAGAACGTCCACTTGAATACGTATAAGGGGCATCATCAAATAATTGATAGGTTGACCAGTTATTAAATTCAATACCAGGTCCATAGTCAAATAATGGTTTAGCTGTAGATCCTGGTTGACGTCTGATTTGTGTTGCATAGTTATATTGTTTTGCTTGACCCGTTCCACGTCCATTAATATTACGTCCATTTCCAATCGCTAATACTCTACCAGTTTCTGATTCAATAACAGCTACTCCTGCTTGAACTCTATCATCAATCCAATCATAGTTTTCTCCAGCAAGTACAGCATTAACTCCCATTTGTCTACTCATATCTAAGTTTGTATATACAATTAATGGAGTTGTATATGGATCTACTCCATATTTATCTTGTAATTCTTTTGCAACGGTATCTACATATCCTTGATATGGATTTGCATTTGAATAATCGTATGTATTTGCGATTGATTCAACTGGAACTGCATTTGCCATTGCTTCTTCTTCTTTTGTAATGTAACCAGCTCTTCTCATCAAATAAAGAACTGTTTTTCTTCTTTTGGCAGCATTTTCTGGATTAACAGTTGGTCGATAAGCATTAGGCGATTTAAACATACCTGCTAGAATCGCAGCTTCACTTAAGTTCAAATCAGTAACGTTCTTACCAAAGTAAGTAACAGATGCTTCTTGTACTCCATAAATGTTTTGTCCTAAGAAGTGGTTATTAACATAGAACTCAATGATTTGTTCTTTTGAATAGTCTTTTTCTAGTCTAAATACAGCTAAATAAATATCTTCAAATTTACGAATAATACCAGGAATACCATGTGTTAGTTTTCCATATTTATCTGTAAAACTATTTTTAACAACCTGCATGGATAGAGTGGAAGCACCACCGGCACCAGATTGACCTACTAATTGACCAAAGGTTGCACGTAAGAATCTTGGAGCATCTAGACCATTGTGTTGGAAGAATCTTGAATCCTCTGTAGCGATAATTGCATCTACTAATACTTCTGGTAATTGTTCATATGTTACTTTTTCACGAGTTTCTTCTCCTAGTTTTGCAATTTCAAACCCTTCACTTGAATAGATTCTAGATACTTCAATGGTATTCAGTTTTTCTACTTGATATTTAGGATCTGCTTGTGACTTAATATACATTACAAATAAACTAAATCCAATCAATCCTAAGATTCCTAATATTAAGAAGATAATTAATAAGATATTTAAAATTTTTCTTCTTTTCTTTCTCTTTTGTGTAAGTAAGAACCATATTCCTACGATAATTGCCATTAATACTGCTACAAATAGGGCAAACATTTTACCAAGTGCCATGTAACTAATTAATACAACGGCAATTGCAGCTAATAAAGCAGCAATTCTCATATGAATATTAATTCTACTGGAACGAACTTTTTTCTTAACTGTTTTCGTTTTTGTTTCAATTTTCTTTTTGCGTTTTTTAATGTCTTTCTTTTTCTTCTGCATTTATATTCCTCCAATACTTTGATCTATTATTTTTAAATAATCTAATCTTGGATTATAACCATCTTTTATTAAATAGGCTTTTTCTTGAAAATACTCAATTGGAATTGATTTTCTTTCTTCTTCTTTTAAGAACGAGATTAAGTCTTTTGTAAATAATAAGTAAGTTTCTCCTCTAACTGTAAATCTTACGATGATAAAAGAGATTCCATCATGTCTCATAATATTCTCAAGATGTTTAATTTGATGGGGATGAATATTCTCTAAGGAAAAAGAAGTTTTACTTTTTGTTTCTTTTGCCTCAAAGTCAATATATTTACCTCTATATAGTCCATTGTAATCTGTAGTTGATGGGATTGTAAAAAACGCTTCTTTGATAACGGCTTTATCTCTTGATGGATAATCTACTTTTGTTATCTTAATAGGAGTTGGTTTTTTATAAATATAAGCTCTATCAATTGAACGGTAATATTCATTGGAATCATTTAATTCAGATTCTAAAGCCATTCCTCTGTTTTTATGACTCATAGACTTTAATTCTACTGAATTATTAGATTGTTTTTTAATACCGTTTGGATA
>CAMZHD010000037.1 GCA_947306705.1 uncultured Caryophanales bacterium | reverse complement strand
GAGAAGACGGAATGATGGTTCGTTTTCGTATCGATGGTGATTGTCAAGATTATACTTTTGTACCAAAAGCTTATGAAAAAAATTTAACAACTCGTTTAAAATTATTAGCTAATATGAACATTACGGAATCTCGTCTTCCTCAAGATGGTGCCATCAAAGGAACCTTTGGAGATACGTATTTGGATATGCGTGTATCTTCTCTACCATTAAATGAAGGAGAAAAAGTCGTTATCCGTATTTTGGATTATACTCGAAGCCTTGAAGGTATTGATACCTTAGGATTCCATCCAAAGAATTTGGAAAAATTAAAAAGATTTATGAATTTACCAAATGGTATCATTCTAACGACTGGTGCTACTGGTTCTGGAAAATCTACTACTACTTATTCCATTTTGCAAGGGTTAAATAAACCAGAAACGAATATTATTACAGTTGAAGACCCAATCGAAATGAATATTGAAGGTATTAATCAAGTTCAAGTAAATGCAGAAATTGGAATGACATTCGCAGCTGCCCTACGTTCTATCTTACGTCAGGACCCTAACATCATTCTTATCGGAGAGATTCGTGACTCTGAAACTGCCCAAATCGCTGTTCGTGCTTCTATTACTGGACACTTAGTTTTGTCTACTATCCACACCAACAACGCTTTAGCGACTGTTGAACGTTTACTAGATATGGAAGTTGAACGTTACTTACTTGCGACTTCTCTTTCTGGTATCATTTCTCAAAGACTTGCGAAAATGCTTTGTCCTGATTGCCGATATCAAAGAGAAACCACCAAATATGAAAAGAAAGTATTTAAAAAATATATGAATATGGATGTCCCTACTGTTTGGGATGCCAATCCAAAGGGATGCGAGAATTGTCGTCGTGGTTACCATGGACGTATCGCCATCCACGAAGTATTGGAAATTGATGATGATATTCGTTCTGCCATTAGTAATGAACATTTAACCAAAAAAGAATTAGCTAAAATGGTTTATTCTGGAAATACTATTACCATGCTTCAAGATGCTTTAATTAAGTGTCTAGAAGGAAAAACTTCCTTTGAAGAAGTTTATCGTAACATTGAAATTGAAAATGAAGATGATGATAACTATGAAAATGAATTGTCTACGGAAATTGTAGAAACCATTCCACAAGAAGTTCCTGAAGAGAGAGATGATTTATTAGAAGGAATGGATGTTCAAAAGGATGAAAATGATATTTCAGCATCCACTGTTCCAATGTCATTTACAGTAAATGATTTCCATGATGCACCTGAAGATGTTTCTCAACAAGAAGCAGTTCCTCAAGAAGCGCCACAAGAAGCTGCTACACAACCAGTTGCGATGATACCATCGATTGAAATTGGAGGAGCCATTCCGGCTACTATTCCTACTTCTCAAAGTGTAATTAGTCAAATGCCTCAAGTCATGCAACAATTCTATACACAAGATCCAACTCCACAAGCAAGTGATGTTAGCGTTGGTCAAGGAATGTTACCTGTTACTTCTGCTTTTGTAGATCCTTCTCAAATTGGAGAAGCAGATTCTTATACGTATGCAGTTCCTGCTTATGAAGTTCCTACGACTCCACTTGTACCAGATACAGAGGATACTCCAATCGAAGGATATGTAGTTGATACCGATAATCCTATCGTACCAACAATAGATTCTTATGAAGAAACTCCTACGATTGATGCAGTAGAAGAACCTATTATGAGTTTAGATGAGACTGTTCCAGATGAAATTCCATCTTTAGATACTACTCCGGAAGAAGAAATACAATCTCTAGATTCTATTCCAGATGAAATTCCTTCTTTGGATACTACTCCGGAAGAAGAAATTCAGTCTTTAGATTCTATTCCAGATGAAATTCCATCTTTAGATACTACTCCGGAAGAAGAAATACAATCTTTAGATTCTATTCCAGATGAAATTCCATCTTTAGATACTACTCCGGAAGAAGAAATTCAATCTCTAGATTCTATTCCAGATGAAGAGATTCAATCCTTGGATACTACTCCAGAGGAGCCAATTCAGTCTTTAGATTCTATTCCAGAAGAGAATCCAATTATTCCAACAATTGTTGAATAAAAAAAGAACTATAAAAGTTCTTTTTTTTATAGTTCTCGAATTACTTTTAGAATATCATCATTGATATCTTCTACACTTCTTAGTTTATTATCTCTAATACATTCAATACGATCCCAATTATATAATTCTGCTAATTCAATATAAGCTTCTTCCGCATGTTTTAAGTGATCTACTGATTTTTCATGTTCATCAATATTGGTTCTATTCTTTCTTAATTCTAGAGAATATTCATAAGGTACATGTAAGAAGATTGTTTTATCTGGTTTTGGTAATTGTAGTAACCAGTATTCTAATTTATCAATCCATTGATACATATCAAATCTTTCATCTTTATCATGAATCTTACTTCCTTGATGGGCTAGATTTGAAGTAGTATAACGATCTAATATGACATAATAATCTTTATCAATATATTCTTGAATCTTAGGCCAATTATATTTTCTATCTGCTGCATAATATAAACATACAACTCTAGGATCTACATTGACAGCTCCTTCTTTAAATACACTATCTCCTATTTCTGGTTTTCCTAAGTAATCTCCTCCTACAATTCTACCTGTTGGAGTATCATACATTGGAAATTCAAAACGAATGCATTTCTTTCCTTCTTCATTGAGTCTCTTTTCTAGAAGTCTTGTTTGTGTTTCTTTTCCAGAGCAATCTGTTCCTTCTACTACAATTATTTTTCCTGCCATTTTCTACTCTCCTATCTTGATTTAATCTTTATTTCAAATGATGTGTGTTTACTATTTCCTTTATACTTTTTATCAATCCACATTTTTAGAGTCATTTTCTCTTCTGGATTTTTTACAAATCCTGTATAGATTGTAATTCCTCCATCTTCATTTTCCATTACACTATCTAATGTTCCAGATATTAATGGTTCTTTTTCTTCTAAAGAAAAATGAATATATTTTAAATCTACAATATTCGTTAATGGATATAAAATCACTTGATATTCTTCTTGTTCTTTTCCACTAACTTGGAAAGTTACTTTTCGATCATTTAGGAAGCTTCTTCCTTTTTCATTTTTCATTTTCTTTAGATTATCAATTTTTAACATATCGGTTGTATTCTTATTATTAAAAGAAATATAACTCGTTGTGATTTCATCAAGACCAGGTTCTAATAGGTTTGTTTGGAAGATATAGTAACTAAGGACTAATACTGTGATGCATAAAAGAGCACAAACTGTGACTGCTTTTATAAATTGTTTTTTTAATTGTGAGTTTTTTCTTAGTTTTACATTTTTCATAGTCCTCATCCCTTCACCTTTATCTTATCACATTTTTTCCCTCTTTGACAAAAAATAAGTGCCCTTTAGACACTTATATGATTCTCTTTGTCAAATTCTACATTTAACATTTTACGACTCGCAAGAAAATCACACATATGAACAAAATTCTGATATTTTGTTTTTGGTGGTTCTAGTACTTCTATTCCATTATAGTCTTTTGTCCAAGAACCCATATGTGTTTTAATCACATCTGCCATGAATTCTGCATCTTCTTTGGATAAGTGAAATTCTTGATGTTTTTCCTTTACAAAATTCGCCATCAAAATTGGATGATCAAATCTTGTATACTTTTCTTCTGGAATTCCATATTTTATTCCATCATGTACTAGTAAACTCATTAGCATTAAATCTTTTTCTTTGGATGTATATTTTTCTCCAATACAAGGATCACTTAATAAGTCATATCCGATTCTCATAGCTGCTTTTGAATGACGAAGTAATCCCCCTTCTCCTAATGCATATTTTGGATGATATTTTCCTGTAGAAGAAGCTGGTTTCTCTAACCAATATTCTGGTAATGCATTTATGATTTCTAATAAAGAAGAAGCATAATCTTCATTTTCTATTAAATCTAATTCATCTATAAATAATTCTTCTCTATTCATATTTTTCCCTTTCTAGTATTTGTACAATAATTTCATTACTAATATACCACTTTTCTTCTGGAATCATAAGATGATTGTTTTCAACTAATAAAAACTTCTTTTGAATTAGATCTTCTACTAAAAATAGTTCAAAAAAATCTTTATGATAAGTTTCTTTAAAATGATTTAAATCAATTCCTTCTCTTTTTCTTAGATTTAATAATACTTCATATTCTATTGTGGAATGATTATCTAATTCTTCTACCTCCACTACTCTTTTTCCTATTCTATAGTTTGTGAGAGATCTTGTATTCATAATTCTCTTATGATTTAAATAACTACTAGCACCTAATCCAAATCCATAATATTCTTTATTATCCCAGTAACATAGATTATGATGAGATTCTTTCTTTTCCTTTGAAAAGTTACTTATTTCATAATGAATATAACCATTCTTCTTTAATTCCTTACAAATCAATTCATACATTTCAGCATCTAATTCTTCCGAGATTGGTTTTTCTCCTTTTATTTTAATCTTTGTATGATCTTCAATGATGAGAGAATAGGTAGAGATATGATCTGGATTTAAAGATAGAATCTTTTGAATATCTTCTTTTACCTCTTCTATCGTTTCTGTAGGTAGTGCATACATTAAATCTAAATTGATATTATCAAATCCTAAGCTTCTTGCTTCTTTCAATACTTCTTGTATGTGAGAGATGTCTAGTCCTCTTTCTAGAAATGATAAATTCTTTGGATGAAAAGATTCAATTCCAAAACTTAATCGATTGATTCCAACTTTTTTATATAATTCTAATTTTTCTTTCGTAGTACTTTCAAAATTTCCTTCGATAGTAAATTCTATTTCTTTTTTCTTTTTCAATGGTTTTAGAATTTCAAATAATGTTTCTAAATCCTTTATCCTTAGACAACTAGGAGTTCCTCCTCCTATATAGATGGTTTCTAATTCTTCTTGTTGGTAGAGATCTTCTATTTCTTTTTTTAAAGCTGTTAAGTATTCATCCACTACTTCTTGATAGGGATATCTCTTACAAAAGTCACAGTAAGAACAAATTCTTTCACAAAATGGAATATGAATATAACAATGATTCGCCATCTTATTCTTTTGTAGAGAGAATGGATAGGAATGCTTCTTGTGGTACTTCTACACTTCCGATTTGTTTCATTCTCTTCTTTCCTTCTTTTTGTTTTTCTAATAGTTTTTTCTTACGAGTTACGTCTCCTCCATAACATTTCGCAAGAACATCTTTTCTTAACGCTTTTACAGTTTCTCTTGCGATGACATGTCCACCTATCGCAGCTTGAATAGGAACTTCAAATAATTGTCTTGGGATAATCTCTTTTAATTTTTCACAAACTATTCTTCCTCTGGAATAAGCAAAATCTTTATGAACAATTACACTTAAGGCATCTACTACTTCTCCATTTAGAAGAATATCCATCTTTACTAAATCACTTTCTTTATAATCGTTAATTTCATAATCAAAAGAGGCATATCCTTTGGTAGAAGATTTTAATCGATCAAAGAAATCATATACAATTTCTGATAGTGGACTATCATAGTGAATGGTTACCCTTGTTTCATCTAAGTATTCCATATTTAAGAAGTTTCCTCTTTTATCTTGGCATAGTTCCATAATAGGACCAATATATTCACTTGGAGTAAAAATACTTGCTTTTACATATGGTTCTAATGTTTTAGAAATGATTTCTCTTCTTGGCATTTTTGTAGGACTATCTACCATCACTTTTGTTTTATCTGTTAGAAGTACTTCATAGACAACAGAAGGAGATGTTGCGATTAAATCAATATTAAATTCTCTTTCAATTCTCTCTTCTATGATTTCCATATGAAGAAGTCCTAAGAATCCACATCGAAATCCAAATCCTAATGCTTTGGATGTTTCTGGTTCATATGTTAAAGCTGCATCATTTAATTTTAATTTTTCTAATGCTTCTCTTAAATCTTCAAATTTATTCGAATCAATTGGATATAATCCACAGTACACTGTTGGTTTCATTGGTTTATAACCAGGTAGACGTTCTTCTGCAGGGTTTTCTTCTAATGTAATCGTATCTCCTACTTCTACATCTTCGATACTCTTAATAGAAGCATATAAGTACCCTACTTCTCCTGCAGATAAGGAATCTACTTTTTCTTCTTTTGGAGTATTGATGGATAATCCTACTACTTCATAAGTAGCTCCTGTTTCCATCATTTTAATTTTATCTCCTGTTTTGACGATTCCATCAACTACTCTTATACTTGTGATAACTCCTCGATAAGAATCAAATAAACTATCAAAGATTAAAGCTTTTAAAGGACTATTCTTCTTTCCTTTTGGAGAAGGAATCTTTTCTATCACTTTATGAATTAATTCTTCTATTCCTACACCGGTTTTTGCACTTGTTAGGACAATTTCTTCTCTACTAAATCCAATATTTTCTAATTCTTTGATTACTTTTTCAGGATCTGCAGAAGGAAGATCTATTTTATTAATGACAGGAACTATCGTTAGATTATTATCTAGGGCAAGATATAAATTTGCAAGAGTTTGTGCTTCTATTCCTTGAGAAGCATCCACTACTAAAATAGCCCCTTCACATGCTGCTAGTGACCTTGATACTTCATAAGAAAAATCTACATGTCCAGGAGTATCAATTAAGTTTAATTGATAGACTTCTCCTTCTTTTTGATAGGACAATTGTACTGCATTTAATTTAATGGTAATTCCACGTTCTCTTTCTAAATCCATAGAATCTAGCATTTGATCTTTCATTTCTCTTTTATCAATTGCACCTGTTACTTCTAAGATTCTATCGGCTAACGTACTTTTCCCATGATCAATATGCGCAATAATACAAAAATTTCTGATATTTTCCTGTTTCATACGTCCTCCTAAACAAGAGTATTATATCATAAAAAAAGAACTTTTCGTTCTTTTCTTATGAAAATACAATTTTACTACTATCAAAGTATAAAGTGGTTCCATTTAAACGGAATAAATATGTAATTGTACTTGCTTTATCTTTATAGTTATTAACATCAATTGGATTTGCTTTTAACATTTCCTCTGTTTGATTTGGTTTTGTTTCTATTTCCATTGCATGTCCATAATCTTTATAAATATGAACTGTATAAACTCCGCCAGCTTCTTCTATACTTGTATAAATGATTTTTTCATGTAACTCATAAGATCCATCTGGATTCTTTTGAGCACTTTCTAATACAGTATAGTATGGTTCTACTAATTTATCACTTACTACATTTTCTTCATATCCATCAAATACAGTTTCAAATCCATTTTTAGCAGAGGAATATGTCATAATACCAACATTTTGTCCATTGATACGGAAACTAAATGGATACGTAATAACATTGTTTGTAGAATAAGATACTTGCGCTCCAAAGAATCTTTCCATATATTCTTTAATCTTTGCATTTGAAATTAAATAAATCTTTTGATTTTTATCATTATATTTATTCGTAAATACAAAGTCTTCTACTTGTGCGAATTGCAATGCATAGTAATATTTTTCTACATTAGAGAATGAATCTAATGTTACATGAGCATCTTTTACAAACTTATCATTTCTTTCATTCTTTGTACCATAGGTTACATATGCATATAAAATTTGAACATTATCTTCTTTTAAATCTAATTGTTCTGCTTGAATTGGTTCTTCTTTTTGTTTTTTAGGTCCAAAGTAATGATAACATATTACAAATACAGAAACTCCTACTACTAACGCAATAATAATTGCGACAATTAGTGGAAACTTACTATTTCTTTGTTCTTCTTCTTCGGTTTCATCTACTTCTTCAATTTCGTCTCCTATTTTGAAATCCATAATTTACACCTCTATTCTATTTCATTGTATCAAAACAATTGAAAAAAAGAAATGTTTATTTCTTTTTTTGCACCATCTTTACAGTACTAATATTCGTGAAATCAATCTTTTCGATTAAATCTTGAAGTTTCTTTAATTTCATTGCTTTTATCTTATCAATCTTATTTGGAATGATTCCATGATACTTAATAATATCATCATACATATTACTTACAGTAGCATCGATATTATCAATCATTCTAACTTCACTCGCAATCCATACTTTCTTAATACGATTGAAATCTTTTTCAGTTACTTTATGATCGGATAATTCTTTCTTGACTTCTTTTATGAATTGATCTGGATCAATGGTTGATGCGGTTAGGTAGAAGGTTCTAAAGTCTTCTATTTTCTCCCATTCTGTATAAATACTATTAACAATCTTAGATTCTCTTACTCTTTCTTTAAAAGCAGAAGAGGATCCAAATAGGATGGTTGAAAGCATCGATAAGTATAAATCCAATTCAAAGTCCTTTAATTCTAAGTCTTTTGTAGGTACTTTTAATCCAATCGCTACTTTTGGAATTTCAACCGTAGCTTTCATTGTTAATTCTTTTTCATTTACTTTGATTGGTTCTTTTACTTTTGTAATCTTTGGAAGAGTTTTTTTCTTTTTCTTTCCTAATTCATCTTGGATAATTCTTAATGCTTCTTCTTTATCGAAACTTCCTACGATTAATACAAACATATTGTTTGGAACATAGAAGTTTTCATAACAATGATATAAATCTTCTTTTGTTATTTTATAGATTTCTTCTACACTACCACCAATATCAATTCTTCTTGGATGATTCTTGTAGACACATTCTCTAATTCCCATATCTAGTTTGAAATCAGGCATATCTTCGTACATATTTAATTCTTCTGCGATAATTCCTTTTTCTTTTTCTACATTTTCATCTGTATAGTATGGAGAATTCACAAAACTTAATAAGTATCTTAAATTATTTCCAAAGTGTTTTGTTCCATAACATATATACTGTGTACTATCAAACGAAGTAGAAGCGTTCGAATCGGTTCCACTTTCTGAAAAGAATGTAAATGGATCAATTCCAGATTCTTGTTCAAACATTTTATGTTCAAGGAAATGAGCAATTCCAAGTGGAGGTTTTATAGTCTCTTTTGCACTTGGGGAAAACTCTACTACATCGCTTCCATAGTATGTTGCATAGGAAATGAAATAATTCTTTTTATTTTCATAGGGAATCATGTATACGTTTAGACCATTCTCTAGTTGTTCTTCATAGACATTCATTTCTAGTCCTTTTAGATTAATCGTTTTCATCTTTTACCCCCTCAAGTAAGAATACTGTGTCCATACTTATTTTCTTACAAGCACGAACAATATCTCTCTTGTTTACTTTCATAATCTTTTTTAATCTTTCATCCATTGGTTCTTGTCCTAGGATAGACTCTCCAATAAACTCTGCGATTAAACGATTTTCACTCTCTTCTATTTCTTCTCTTGCAGTATGATAAATCTCTTTCGCAACATCCATATCATGATCCGTAAATTTTCCTTTTTTCATATCTAGGATATTTTTGGAAATTAAATCCACTGTCTTTTGGAAATTCTTCTTATCAATTCCTGCAGAGATTACAATAACATTATCAATTTTATTATAGATAGAATGAATAAAGTAACATAGAGAATTCTTCTCTCTTACTTCTTTAAACAATTTAGAATCAGGTCCTCCTCCTAAAATAATATTTCCAAGGAGTAATGCATAATTCTTTTCATAATCTGTTAGTTTATTTAGTGGACAGACGATTGCTAATTTAGATTGTGTATTATCTATGGTTTCTTTTGCGAACAATCTTCTTGTTCTTGGTTTTTTAGTTGTTAGATAATAAGATGGTTTTCTCTTTTTAATTTTCTTTAATTTGAAATACTTCTTAATTAAAGAAGTCATTTCTTTATTATCAAAATTTCCTACTACATAAATATCTACATAGTCACTTTCAATCATCTTTTGATACGTTTCATATAAATTAGACTCAGTAATCTTTTCTAAGTCTTCTATATATCCTGTCATACGATAAGAGATTGGACTCTCTTTATCATAAGCTTCTGCCATTCTTGTTAAGCTGTATGCTGTTGCATCTTCTTTTAGTGATGAGATAGAAACAACAGTATTATATTTAACAATATCTAATCTTTCTTTTTTAAAGGCATTATTTTCTACATCTGGTTGAAAAATAATATCACTTAAGAATTCAATGGATTTCTCTAAGTTGTGTTCTTCTGTGTAACAATCTCTTAATACTTGAAGTGTAAAACTTGTTACAATATAGTTTCCCATTCTTTGATTATTCGTACTAATATCTGCTGCATATAATTCTTCTGCTTCAATTGTTAAATTTCTTTTGGAATTATACTTTTTAGATGATTGTAATAGGATATCTGCTAAAACCCCTCTTTTGGTTATTTCTTCCTTCTTGATAGGTGTGTGAAATAATACTCGAATGGTAATTGTTTTAAACTTATCACTATTAATCAAATGAAGTCCAAAAGATCCTAAATCTTTACTTACATATTTCATATTCTTCTCCTCTTGTTTATTTGCCTTTTTATTCTTTTTATAATACGGAATCTAGTGCTAAGGTAATCATATCATTCAATGATTTTTCTCTATCTTCACTGGATAGACTTCTCTTATCAAATAAAGAGTCTACAACTGTCATTAAACAAGTAGCTTCTTTTCCTAATTTCTTTGCTACATAGAATAATCCAAATGCTTCCATCTCTACGGATAAGAATTTCTCATTTGGAAAATTACTTCTAAATAATTCTTTATCATCACAATAAACATCAAATACATCCGAAGTAATGGTCTTTCCTGCTTTTAAGGAAGTATTCTTCTCTTTAGCTGTTTGAATGATTTTCTCATTTAATGTGTCTGAAGAAGTACAATAGTTTCCTTCTCCTCCATCTAATAATGTATGGAAATATGTTTTACAACAAGCACCCGTTGAAAGAATCACATCTAATAATTTTACATCTGGATCAAAAGATCCACAGGTTCCAATTCTTATAATTTTTTCTACATTGTAGAAATGAAATAATTCATAAGAATAAATTCCAATACTTGGAATTCCCATTCCAGATGCAAATACAGTGACTTTCTTTCCTTTATAGGTTCCAGTATACCCAAACATATTTCTTACTTTATTGACTTGTTTCACATCCTCTAAGAAATTTTCTGCAATATATTTTGCTCTTAGAGGATCTCCTGGCATTAATACGACAGGAGCAATATCTTCTAAATTACTCTCAATATGAGCTGTTGCCATAATCTACCCTTCTTTCACTTTCATTATAACAATTTCAAACTATTCTTTCAATGAAATTATTCTCTTTCTATTTAAAAAAATAACATATTTCTATGTTATTTTTTTATACTCTTTTTTTGAAATAGAATTGTACTAATGATTAATCCAAAAAGAATGATTCCAGTTAGAAATAAATTCTTTCCAGTATTTGGGTTAGTTGGTACAGGATTAGTCGTATCATCATTAGGTGCATCTACTTTTTTATAAAATGGAGTTATTGTTATATTAGATTTTGGCATGGTGAAAGAATATTCGTTTTCGTTATTTGTTTTTTCAAAAGAAATGTCATTATCTTCTTCATCAACTATACTGATTTTATCTATTGTATATCCTTCTAAAGGAGTAATGATTATTGTTATAGATTCTCCCTCTACTACATTTTCTAAATCATCAATATTTATAGAAGTATTTTGAGTCCCTTCTTTTTCAATAATATTTACCGAATGAAATATATCATAGTCTAAAACGTATGGTTTGTTCTGGGAACCATCTCCAGAAACATATCTAATATTTGGTCTTAATGAAACAACCGGTCTTGCTCCTGCAATAGATTGAAATACTTCATAAATTCCAATTGATCCTGTTGGATTAACAATATATGATTTGGCATAGCCTCTCTCAAAACGTGTTGGTGTCATAAGCCAATTTCCCATTCCAGATCGTAAATAAGTTAACCTGGCACTTTCTGATAAATGAACTTCAGCAAGTGTTAGCAATCCAACCGGATAAGTAAGTTTGGCTTTTTCATTACTTACACTAAACATATCAGTTATATTGGTACAATCTAATGTATCATCTTTCTTTCCAACTTCGAGTAAGAAATCCCAACTATTCAAATTCCATGAATCTTTATCAATATATCTATCATTACAAAAAATAACATCTTCTAAATATTTAGTATAATTCGTCATATTATTAGCGTACCAATTATCTATAGCACTTTTTACTGTTGAATCAACTTTGTTGACATCATCAGCATTTAATTCTGCTACAATAGCCTCTTCAAAGTTTTTTCCACCGCTTAATTCGAAACCGAGGCTATATGTATTGTTATAATAATATAATACTTTCTCACAAGTATCTTGATTACTATTACATGTATAGTGGTGTGTTGCGTCACGCTCATCACTAACATCAATCAATTTATACATTCCATCGCTATAAGAAACCGAATTTCCATATATGCTGCTAGCATTTGGTCTATTATCATAAGCATCTGTATATATATTGTCTGGGTTATACATATATCCAAAATATGCTGGTGATTGTGAATTGTTGTTAAATGCACTTGCTATAACTTGTGCATATGATGTAATACCTTCTCGATATTTTTCTTCACATTTATGATTCTTCACTGAACCATTATATAATAATTTTACTCCACCAGTATCAGTGGTTCTAACCATTAACCAACAATAATTTCCAAATATAACATTATTATTAAATGTAGATGGATAACTATAGTTATTATAATACCAGTAATAGATTTTTTTATTACCAATATGATTAATTGTATCATTATGTTCTCCGGTATATTCTTTTGCTTTTTGTGTATTACCTTCTGCAGTCTCTTTCAATACATCATATAGATAATTTGACTCGGCATTTACAAAGAATGGAATTGTTAAAATGAATAATACTAACAAGAATAAATGTTTCTTCATATGATACACTTCCTCTATTATCATTATAAAAAACTATTTGTCTCTATACAATGATATTGTATGGACTTTGACAGTATATTTGTAAACAAAAAAAGATGAAATTAAACTTTCATCTTTTGTTTTTTATAAATACTTCTTGTAAGAAATCCTAATACCAATAGTATTCCAATCCATAAAAGACTTCTTCCAGTGTTTGGATTAATGATTGGATCTAGTTTTTCTTCTTCTTTTGGAATTTCTCGGTAAATTGGTTTAATTAATACATCCGTTGCAGGCATGATAAATTCATATTCATTTTCATTGGATGTTTTATGATACTCTACTTCATTACCTTCTTCATCTGTGATTTCAATATCAATTAATTCATATCCTTCTTCTGCTTCTACTGTGAATCTTACTACATCTTCGTAAACAACTGCGGTTGCATCATTTACTTCTATCTTAATTTCTTTTGTATGAGGATTATCCTCTACATTAACAGCAGCAGCTGTTCTTTCATAACTTGGAATGATTGTAACATCTTCGTTTGGCATAATAAATGTATATTGACTCTTTGTAGTTGTTTCTTGATAAGCTACTTCTTGATCATTGGAATCTAGTATTTGAATACCTGTTATTTTAAATCCTTTAATAGGAGTAACCGTAAATGTTACTTGTTCTCCTTCTGGTACACTTGTAATATCATCTATTTCTATGTCTAAGTCTTTTGTTTCATTTTTAATTACCACGTCGATATTATAATAATCATTATAATCATAGATAAATGGATTATCGATAGATCCATCTCCACTTGCATATCTAGATTTAGGTTTCATAGAAACAACAGGGCGAACTCCTATACTGATTCCTACTTCACTATAAATACTAGTTGCTCCACCGTTTGATGTTACTACTCCATTATAAGCATAATTTGTTCCTGAGAATCCAGCGTAAGATGCCATCCAATATTTTTCTCCTGTTTTTCTCAAATTGGGATTACCTAACAAATCTAATTCTTCTTCCATTGGAAGTCCAATTGGATACGTAAGTTTTGCTTTTGGATTAGACATACTAAAGGCATCTGTTTCATACGTACAAGCAAAGTTTACTCCTTCACCAAAATATGGTGTAGCATTCATAGACCCATCTAAATGCCAACCGCTTTTTTCTAATGGATCTTGAAAGTTTCTAGAATTACAAAAAACTGCATCTTCTAGATAAGATGTATAATCAATCAAGTTATTTGCATACCATGTATCTATTGTTTGTTTTACTTTAGAACTATATTGGTTTACATCATCTGCATATAGCATTTTATTGATATAATATTCTATTCCCTTTCCACCGGAAAGTTCCATATAGAATACGGATGCGAAATCCATAGCATAAACAAATGCTATTTTTTCACATTGTCCTTCTTCATTCATACAGGTATAATGATGTGTTCTTAACCATGCATATTTTTCCGTATAATTCCAAAAAGTATCCGAATCATCATCATTTAAAGTATAAGTTCCTGTATTCTCATCATACGTAAAACCACTTGAATATTTATAATTATGAGATACATCTAAATAATAAAATCCACTGCTATTTGGTGTTTTAACATACATCAAAGCTTCACAAGAATTATTCACAGCATTTTCACAAATATAACTGTTTTTCATATCGTTTAGATGCAGATAATATTCACTTAAATGAATTGTAGTTGGATTATTAATATGAAATAATCCTTCGTTATCTTTTTCAAAACTACTTCCATACGTTATTGAATAATCAACATCTGAAAGTAAATTACCACTAGTGATTGGGATAAAGTAAAAATACTTTCCATCAACCCCTGTAATATAGTATGCATTACTTCTTGGACTATCTGTATAATTATACATCAATGTATATTTTCCTACTAAGTTAGGATATTCATCTTCCGATGATACTTTTACCGGATTTATCAATCGATAATAACTTCCTACTTTTTCAATATCATCTCCATAGTAATACGACGTAGATAAAAACCCAGTAGTATAAACTGACTTAAATAACTTTTCTCCTGCGACAGGATATCGAGTATTATACATATATCCGATATCTGCTAAAGAATTCGATTGTGAATTAAAAGCTGTTTTTCCTATTTGTTGATTGGCTCCTGTATTATTACATTTTCCTTCTCTTGGAACTCCGTTATAAATCATCTTAACTCCACCAGTATCGGTAGTACGAATCATTTGCCAGCAATAGCCACCAAATATAACATTATATTTATTTATAATAGCATTCGCTGCTTCAGTATCAGAATAAGATGCCTTCCAGTAATAGATTTTTTTAGAAGGTTCTTCTAGGAAAGAATCTCTATGATTATACCGATATTCAACGGCATGTCCACCCTCTATTGCTTCTTCTTCAAAGATATCATAAAAGTATCTTGTTTTTGCGAAACAAAAAGATGGAATCATGAAAAATATTAATAATAAAATTGATATTCTTTTCATCGAAACACTTCCTCTATTATCATTATAAAAAACAATCCATTATTTTACAATTCTTATACAGTTTTGTTTACAATGAACTTGTCAATAAAAAAGATGAAATTAAACTTTCATCTTTTGTTTT
>CAMZHD010000036.1 GCA_947306705.1 uncultured Caryophanales bacterium | reverse complement strand
TGAATCGACTTAATTCTTTTGTATCTTCTAATACTAAAGAACCAGGTCCTTTTAAATCTACACAGTAATCTTCCCAATCAGGAACATTTAATTCTTTTAATAATTCTCCTCCATTGGCATAACTACTCATACCCATACATTTATTAAGAGGAGGACATAATGCTTTTAATTCTTTAATTAATTTTCCTTTTTCATCAAATAAATAATCAACTTTATAACTTTTTAACCATTCTTCTAATAATCCTAAATTTTCTGGATGTTCACGACTGATTGGAATTGGCACTTGATGAGAACGGAAAGAACCTTCTACTTTCTTACCATCTACTTCTTTTGGACCAGTCCATCCTTTTGGAGTTGTTAAGATAATCATCGGATATCTTCCTTCTCCACGAGACTGAAGTTTTTCAATATCACGAACAACTTTGTCTAAAACTTTTGCCATTTCTTCATGCATCTTTAAAGAATTATTTCCCGTTACAAAGTATGGTTTCCATCCACAAGCAGAAAAGTAATCGGTTAATTCTTCTCGACTCATTCTTCCAAATACAGTAGGATTCGCAATTTTATATCCATTTCGATGAAGAATTGGTAAAACAACTCCATCTGTTTTACGATTTAAGAATTTATTAATATGCCAACTGGTTGCGAGAGGTCCTGTTTCTGCTTCCCCATCTCCAACAACACAAGCCGCAATTAATCCTTTATTATCTAAAACAGCTCCTGCAGCATGTGCCAAACTATATCCTAATTCTCCTCCTTCATGAATAGAACCAGGAGTTTCAGGAGCAACATGAGAACTAATTCCTCCAGGGAAACTGAATTGTTTACAAAGTTTCTTTAATCCTTCTTCATCTTCTGTGATGTTTGGATAAAACTTACTATAAACACCTTCTAAATAGTTATTCGCAACCATTGCTTGTCCACCATGACCAGGTCCCGAAATATAAATCATTTTTAAATTATATCTTCGAATCGCATGATTTAAATGCATATAAATAAAGTTTTGCCCAGGAGTCGTTCCAAAATGACCAACGACATTTGGTTTAATATCCTCGATTGTTAATTTTCTACGAAGTAATGGATTATCTAATAAGTATAATTGAGCGACACTTAAATAATTCAATACTCGAAAGTATTGATCCATTAGTTTGACTTCACTTCTTGATAATATCGCCACGAAAAACACCTCTATTCTATTTCTCATTATACTCTATTTGAATGAAAAAAAAAAGAGGGTTTAACCCTCTATTTTGATAAAACATCACAAATTAATTTACTAATCTCCGTTGGATTATCAATTGGTAATCCTGCAATAATACGAGCTTCACTATATAATATCTTGGTATAAGTAGAAAACTCTTCTTTATCTTTCTTATATAACGTTTTTAACTTTTCAGCAATTGGATGTTTCTCATTAATCTCAAGAACTGTTTCTGCTTTAATCCCCATATCATTTGGCATCGCATCAAATACTTTCTGCATTTCAATAGAAACATCTCCTTTTGTTGTTAAACAAACAGGATGTGTCTTTAATTTATTACTGAAACGCACTTCTTTTACTTCTTTAATTTCATCACACATTGCTTTTAATAAATCTTCATTATCTTCATTGACTTTCTTAGTAGCTTCTTTTTCTTCTTCACTTTCAAGATCTAAAGATCCATCACTAACATTCGTAAACTTCTTTCCTTCATACTCTTGTAAAGCCGTCATACAGAACTCATCTACATAATCTGTTAAATACAAAATATCATATTCCTTATCACGTACTTGTTCTACTTGAGGAAGAGATTGAATCTTCTCAATAGAAGCACCAGATGCATAATAAATTGCGTCTTGTTCTTCCTTCATTTCACTAACATATTCTGAAAGAGTAATCAATTTCTCATGTTTAGCAGAATAGAACATTACTAAGTCTTTTAATTTGTCTTTATCGGCACCATAGTTATTATAAACACCATATTTTAATTGAACTCCAAATGTCTTAAAGAAAGAAATATAAGTTTCTCTTTCTTCTTTCAACATAGTTTCTAATTCTTTACGAATCTTGGCTTCAATATTTTTCGCAATTAGTTTTAAGCTTTGAGATTCTTGTAGTAATTCACGAGAAATATTTAAAGATAAATCTTCTGAATCTACAACTCCTTTTACAAAACTAAAATAATCAGGAAGTAAATCTGCACACTTTTCCATAATCATGACACCATTTGAATACAAAGCAAGTCCTTTTTCATATTCTTGTGTATAGTAATCATATGGCGCATGAGAAGGAATAAATAATAAAGATTTATAAGAAGTCATTCCTTCTACAGAAGAAGATATTACTCGTAATGGTTTATCATAATCATTAAACTTATCCATATAGAAATTATCATAATCTTCTTCTTTTACATCACTCTTTTTCTTCTTCCAAATAGGAATCATACTATTAAGAGTTTCTAATTCTTTATGATCTTCATATTCATGTTTTTCTTCATCTTTTAATTCATGATGAGTAACTTCCATTTGAATTGGAAAACGAATATAATCAGAATATTTTTTAACTAAATTTTTTAATTCATATTCATCTAAATACTTAGAATATTCAAATTCATCAGTATCTTCTTTAATATGAAGAGTAATAGTAGTACCATGTCCTTTCTTACTAGACTTCTTAATACTATATCCATCTGCTCCTTCACTTTCCCAAAGATAAGCTTCCTCACTATCAACACTCTTAGATAAAACTTCAATCTTATCACTAACCATAAAAGCAGAATAGAATCCAACTCCAAATTGACCAATAATATCAATCTTTTCATCTTTTGTCATATTCTCTTTAAAAGAGAAAGAACCACTCTTCGCAATCGTACCTAGATTATCTTCTAACTCTTCTTTTGTCATTCCACAACCATTATCAGATACAGATAAAAGTCTCTTTTCTTTATCATATTCTAGTTTAATTTCTAGATCTTTTCTTTTTACTTTAACATCCTTATCCGTTAAACTACGATAATAGATTTTATCTAAGGCATCACTTGCATTACTAATTAATTCTCTTAGGAATATATCTTTATTCGTATAAATAGAATTAATCATTAAATCCAACAATCTCTTAGATTCTGATTTAAATTCTTTTTTAGCCATACATTCATCTCCTAATTTTTACGTACAAATCATTTATATCACTTATCTTAGCAGTTGTCAATAAAGAGTGCTAAAGAAAGGCTAAAAAAAAAAGAAAGACTTAGTCTTTCTTGATTTATTGCATTGTAATGGTATATGGATTTTTAGAATATAGTGTTTCCAAAGATAATCCTTTTTCCATCATACTACGAACTTTATCTCTTACAACCGCAATTTCAGCAGGAGTAAGTTTTACTTCTTGACCAGTTTGACTCTTTTGAAGAGAAAATACTTTTAATCCAAAAATAACTAACTCTGGATTCAAAGAATCACTCATAATCGTACGATATACAGAAACAATATGAGCAGCTGTATCATAATCATGATCTAATAGATCTTTAATAGAACTATTTTGGAACAATCTTTCTTTCTCAGCTGCAATTTCTGCTAACCTGGCTTCCGCATTTTCCTTTGTTCTTTCTACTAATCGATAATATAGATCCAAATCATCTGCTGTAAAGATGGATAAGAATCCATTCTCAATCGCACATTCTCCACGATCACTTTCTCCACCTTCTAATAAATCAACAACATCTGCTAAAGGAGTTGATCTTAATTCTTCTCTCTTTTTCTTTAACTCCTCTTCACAAGCATTAATATTTGTCTCTAAACTTTTCAAAGTTCTTTGAATCATAGAAAGTTCATCTTGTTCATGTTCTAAAGAATCTATACTTTCTGCATTGATAAAACGACTAAGAACACTCTTTTTCAATAATCCAAGTGAATGAGACACTTTCTCAAGACGATTATCTAAATCATCATACTTAGGATCAGATCGTTCTGTCTTTAATTTGGATAAGAAATGATATTGAGAAGCATAATGTTTCACAAGGAATAGTTTTGCATTCATTGCGACTTTATAAGACAATGCTTCTTCACAAATAGATAATACTCTTTTATAATGGTTCTCTCTTTTTGTTAAAGAGATAGCACTTGTTAAATAATCCATATAAGGTTTATCTTCTAAATAATCATAAATAGAATGTTGACTACGAATCGACTCATAATCATTATTATTTGTTTCCATTGATGGTAACTCCTTTTTCTTGCATTCCTCTTAAATCATAGATTCTTCTTGCCCATTCTAATTTCTCACGAATAGAAATTGGTACATCTACTAAGGAATTCATATCTAAATCAATTAATTCTTGTAAATTATGGATATGATAAAGATCTAATACCCTTAATTCCCAAGGATCAAATATTTGTAATTTCACAAACATTGCACGATCAAATTTAACATTTGGATTTTTTCTATTTTCCTCTTCTTTTTCATGAATCATTTGATCTAAATCAGATTGAAATTCTTCTATCGTATGATATCCTTCCAAATCTTGTTTTATGGCATTTAATACAGGTAAAGAGAAATCAGATAGATTCTTTTCCCTTTTCATAATAATACCCCCATTAGTGGCATATATTATACCACAAAACCTTAAAAAAATCAATTTTCATTTACAAAAACAATCTTTCTAGTATAATGAAAATAGAAAGAAGGGATTCCTATGAAATGGGAATTAGATTATAATTCACCTGTTATTATCACGTATTTAATTATTTGTTTAATTGTTTGTATTTTAAATTCTATTACACGAGGAAGAATTAATAAATGGTTATTCTCTTCTTATAGAAGTTCTCCTCTCAATCCCCTAACATATCTTCGAATGTTTACCCATTCTTTGGGTCATCAAAATTGGGAACATTTCACAAGTAACTTTATTTATATTTTACTAGTAGGTCCTATGATAGAAGAAAAATATGGAAGTATTCCTTTAATTGGAATGTTCCTAATAACATCTTTCATCATTGCCCTATATAATATTATCGTTAGTAATTATCGAATAACAGGTGCTAGTGGAAATGTTTATATGCTAATTGTATTAAGTTCTTTCTCAAATATTACAGAAGGAAAAATACCTGTAACACTCATCTTAATCTTTATCTTCTTCCTAATGGGAGAAATTCGAAAAGGAATATTAGAAGGAAACAGAAAAATCTATCATGATGGACATATCATAGGAGCTCTTTGTGGAATAGCATTTGGATTCTTATTTTTCTACTTTCCAGATTTACCAATTCCCTTTATAAAATAAAAAAGACTAAATAGTCTTTTTTTCATTTCTAGAAGATAATACTTTTTGATATTGTCCCATAAAAGAAGATTGATCTTCTCCTTCTCCAATCATTTCTACTAATTCTTGAAATCTCCTAGGATTCTCAATACAATGAAAAATCCGATAGATAAAAAGTAAATCCTTCTCATCTTGCTCAATCAAAGAATCTAAATATCCAATATCAAACTTTTCTTCTTCAATTGCCTTTAATAATTTCAAAACAAAATTAACATTATTCTGAATGGTTTCTTCTCTTAAAGTGCCGTTTGGATAACGTATTTCCATTAATCCTTTTGATAATTTATAAAAACTAATTCCATCTCTCAATCCAAAACAATTTGAATTATGAAGAATCTGATTTAGAAAATCCCAACTATCAAACTCAATAAAAGGAAGGGTTCTACGTAATCGATAATCCATACTCGCCGCATAATCCCCTTTTGTCTTACGAAGCAAGAACTTATCTCCCATGAAAAAGATATTCATATCATTCTCATAAGCACAAATGATTTTACAAAGAGCTTCAAAGAAATAATGGCTTTTTCGAAATCTCGCAATATCAACTGTAATATGAGTAGAAGTTCTACTAGTACAAGTAGCACGTTCTCTCTTTAATAATTGACATACTCTTTGTAATTCCAGCCAGTCTTCTTCTTGATCGAATAAAACACGGCTAGATAGTTCTCCCCCAATAAATTCATGTTCTATTAATTTCGTAACGGTAGCATCTACATCCAAAATCCATTCTTCATACGTAGGGTGACAACTCTTATGTTGTAGTTGATAAACATATGGAATAGCAGATTCCCTTAAAGCATGTTCCACTCTTTTTAAAGGAGCATTGGAAAACTCTAATTCCACACCAAAAGAATACTCTTTTCCAATCCCAACTGACTTTTGATACATAATAATCCCCTCTATGGCGCATTATTATATCATAAAATAGTTTATTTTTCCATAGAATATGATAAAATAACACTATAAGGAGTGATTATTATGAAGAAGACAATTCTTACTGGTTTAAGGCCAACAGGCAACTTACATTTAGGACATTATTTTGGAGCCGGTAAGACATGGCGCGATATTCAAGATGATTACGACTTTTATTTAGAGATTGCAGATGTACAAGCTCTTACTGATAATTTTAATAATCCAGAGAAAGTAAGAATCAATGTATATGAAATTACAAAAGATTTACTTGCGATCGGATTAGATCCTGAAAAAGTACATTTCTTTATCCAATCTAAAATACCAGAGATTGCAGAATTAACAGTATTTTATTCCAATCTAGTAACAGTATCTAGATTACAAAGAAATCCAACTGTTAAGACAGAAATTGCACAAAAGAAAGAATTATTTGGAAATGATGGAGAATCCATTACTTATGGATTCTTAGGATATCCAGTATCACAAGCAGCTGATATTACTGCGTTCCAAGGAGAAGTTGTTCCTGTAGGAGAAGATCAATTACCTCTTCTAGAACAATGTAGAGAAATCGTTAGAAAATTTAATTCTATTTACGGAGAAACCTTAATAGAGCCCCAACAATTATTAAGTACTTCACCAAGAGTAAAAGGATTAGATGGAAATGATAAAATGGGTAAATCTTTAGGAAATGCCATTTACCTAGTAGATGATGAAGAAACAATTCAAAAGAAAATTATGGGTGCTGTAACAGATCCAAGTAAAATTAAAAAAGATGATCCAGCAAATCCAGATATTTGTATGGTTTATTACTATCACAAATTAGTCAATCAAGAAGAAAATCTAAAAACAATTTGCCAAGAATGTAAGAATGGTTCCCGTGGATGTGTACAATGTAAAAGAGAATTAATTGAAAAGATGAATGAATTCTTAAAACCAATTCAAGAAAAAAGGAAATTCTATGAAGAACATCCAGAAGAAGTAAATAGAATCTTAGAAAAAGGAACCAGAGATGCCAAAGTAAAAGCAGAAGAAACCATGAAAAAGGTTCGTAATGCATTAAGAATTGATTATTAAAAAAAGAACTATTCCAGTTCTTTTTTTTCGCCTATTTTCATATCCACTTGATTAATTGCATCAAACTTTTTATGAATTTTATCTGTTGTGATAGATACATTTTCTACATCTTTATTAACAGCTTGAATACTACGAGCTAACTTATCCCATCTCTCTTTATAACGAGAAAACTCTAATCCTAATTTATTTAATTCTTCATGAATAATCGAAGTATATTTATCTCTCTCCATATTCTTCAAAATCATTTGAATTACCGTTAAAGTAGAAATCAAAGTAGTAGGACTAGTAATCCATACTTTTCTTTTATAAGCATATTGAATGATATCAGAATGATAAGCATTTACTTCCGCAAATATTGCTTCTGCAGGAAGAAATAAAATTGCTTGATCCGCTGTTTCTCCTGGAATGATATATTTACTAGAAATCGCATCAATATGTTTCTTCATATCTTGTTTAAAGAGTTTGGAATACATCTCTCTTGCTTCTACAGATTGTTTCTTATCAACCATTAATTGATAATGTTCCAAAGGAAACTTAGAATCAATACAAATCGTTCCCAAAGGACTAGGAGCAAATAATACAGAATCCGCAATAAAACCATTACTCAATGTATATTGAAGTTGATAAATAGAATCATTTCCTTCCCCAAATACACTAACTAAAATATGTTTTAAATTCACTTCTCCAAAAATACCACGTGTCTTTTTATCTGTTAAAATGCTTTCTAAACTAACAATATCTCCTGATAATGTTTCAATCTTCTTTTGCGCTTCATCAATCTTAGATAATCTCTCAATAACATTTAGAAATGTTTTATTGGTTTTTTCAAAGTTTTGATCCAATCGTTCATTCACTTTTTCATTAATCATTAGTAATCGTTTCTCAACTTGTTCATTTAGTTTTGTAAAGTCTTGATTCATATTACGATTTAAATCACTTTTAAAATCTCCCATTTCCTTCATCATATTCACTTCTAGTTTTCCAAGTCTTTCCGTAATATGAGATTCATTAATATTTTTAATTAAAGATAAAATAGTCAATATAATTAAAATGACTAATAAAACAATAATAATGATTTCTATTGTCATACAACCACCTTCTCTTTCATTATAGCATAAAAAAAAGAATCAACTGATTCTTTTTTATCTTACTTTATAAGGATCTTCTTTCGTTCCTTCTCCTCCATTAAATAATACTTTACTATTTAATAGAATAACAGGTCTTACAATGGAATAAGTACTAGCATTATCAGTAACAGCAATTCCATTATTATCAACTTTAAATACAGTAGAACTATCATCTTTATTAGCAGTTACTAACCACCAATCAAAATCCTTTGTTAAATAATTGTAATTCTTACAAGACTTTGTTTCAGAAGATTTACAATTAGGATCAATACTAGCATACATATACTCAGATAATGTTAATAATCCCATCATTTGATCTCTTAATACTTCTGTACATTCTTCAGAATTATTCTTTGTTTCACTAGAAACCGTTCTTTTAGCAGAACATACAGTAAATGGAAGAACTCTTGTTTTATCAACAGTTGATAATAAATCTTCTCCATCATCATGAGAAGGATTCTCATAAATCTTTTCTAAGTATTCTTTAACACGACTTGCGCTATATTGATTAATACCAGATTCATAGAAACGCTCTTCATTATAACGATCATCCCATGGTTGCGCATAAGGAGTACCCGTATCACTAATCATCATTAATTCATTATTAGAAGTAATCTTGACAATTCTCCATACACTATTATCAAGTTGTACATAATTATCAACATCTTCTCCACGATATACATAAGCTCCATTATTAGAATACAATCCATATCCAGTAGTAACAACAGGATCATTTGATAATACCTTTTTATATAATTCTATTGTTGCATATGTATCTCCACAATTTAAATAAGGAGTATATAAGTATTCAGCACCTGACTTTTCTACTAACACTTTACCAGTACAAAGTACGCCCTCTTTTGTATATTCATTCAAAGCCTTCATTTTGCCAGCTGCCACTAAATTACTAGAATCAACTTCTACAATTGTTCCACTTTCTTTTGGTAAATACTCTGGATAATCTTCAAAATAAGCAATCGCAGCTTTCTTCATAACTTCTTCAATATCAGAATATTCATAACTATGTTTACCACCCATTAAAGAAATTAAATAAAGAATTAATAATCCAATAATAATTACAAATACAAAGATTCCCATAAAACGGAACATCTTTTTCTTTGCATCCGAATTAGAGGACTTATCATCATCATCGTCATCTACTTCTTCTGCATACATAAATTCATCTGTCTTTTTAGGTTTTCTTACTATATTATATTTTTTTGCACTCATACGAACCATCCTTTCTAATTATCAAAGAAGTCATCAAAGAAATCATCATCGTCTCCATCATCATCTAGTTGTAAATCAACTGATTCTTTAGGAGCTGGTTTTTCCTCTTCTTTTTCTTCTTCATCATATAACTCACTAATACTTGGAGCAGATTCTTCCTTAGGAGCCTCTTCTTCATCCGGTATAGAATCCAAGGAAGGAATAGGATTCTTTTCTTCTTCTTCCTTCTTTTTTCTTTCCTCTTCTTCTTTTTCTTTTGCTTCTTCTTTCTCTAACTCAGCAATTTTAGCGTCAATCTTTTTAACAAGTTCATCTACATCAAATCCTAAATCATCTTCCTCTGCTTCCTTGTCTTTCTTAGGAGGTTCAGAGAACTTAGGTTCCTCATGAAATTGCGGAGCTGGAGGAATTAAGAATTCATCATCTCCAAAAGCATCTTCTGAATAATTCTCTTTAGGAAGCGGATTCATTCTTGGAATTGCTGGTTTAAATGGAAAATCAGATTGGAAAGAATCTTTCTCATCATAATCTTCTTTTGATCTCGTTAAGAAATCTGGAATTGGACTTGAATTTCTTCTCTCTCTCGCAGCTTGTAATTCTGGAGGAAGATTATCCGCAAATTCATTTTTACGAGGCATTCCTGGGAAAGATGAATTTTCACGATCTTTCTCATCAGCAGCATTCATCATCTCTAACAATTTCTTCTTCTTTTGATTCTTAACATATTCTTTAATATCAAAAGTATGAACTGTTCTTTTCTCACGAATTGGATATTTTGCTGGAGGGAACTTAAATCCCCAATCCAATTTAAAGAATGGAGTAAACTTTGTTTTGAATGGTTGTTTTCTCATTCTTAAGATAATCACTTCAAATTGTTTCATTCTTTGTAAATCAGAAACAGTAACTAATGGCGTAGAATCAGTCTTATCATCTTTCTTAGATTTAACTTCTCCACACATCTTAGAAATTTCTTCCAAAGCTTTTAACTCAGTCGTGATTAAGTAAATAATATTACCGCAGTTACCACGAATGGTTTCAGCTTCTTCTTTACCATAAACATCATCTAACTGTGCAAAGTTCTGAATAATCATTGTAAAACGAATATTTCTAGAACGAGCAGCTGTAATCATAGTAGTAACATCTTTTAGTGGTGGCATATTAGGGAACTCATCCAAAATAAAGTTTGTACGAATTGGTAACTTTCCACCATGTTTTTGTGCATTCGCAATTAATGTTTCATAAATTTGTTTTAATAAAATAGTAACTAATGAGTGATATGTTTTCTTTTCATCTTGAATAACGATAAAGACAGCTGTTGGTCTTTCTCCAATACTTTCAAGATTAATATCACTATAACTTAACATCTCAGATAGATTTTCACGAGATGCGAATAATTTAACTTTTTGTTTAAATACAGATAAAATACTTCCTTTAGTTTCACTAGGTGCCATAATCGTACTAGAAGCATTGATAGAAGCAGCACTATTAGGATCTTTCGCAGCAAAGTACTCTTTAATATAAGTAGATCCACCAAACTTCTCTTCTCCAACCGTTGTTGCTAAAGAAATACTGTTAATATTAATTTCATTTGGTTCAGCATCTTCAAATAATCCTAACGCAACTCCTGAGAAATAATCAGCAGATGTTTTCTCCCAGAATGGATCTGCATTCTTATTAGAATCATCATACAAAATATTTAAAGCTAAGTCGTCTAACAACTCAATTGCTTTATCTTGATTTCCTGACTTATACATTTGATATGGTAAAGCCATTGGATTCCATGCATTACCATTTTGTGGATCACGGAAGTTCAATAGTAAGATTTGATATCCACGAGCACGAAGCATATTACTAGTCTTTTCATAAATCTCACCCTTAGGGTCTGTAATAATCATAGACTCTTTTGCTTTTGCCAAACTATAAACTTGTGGTAATACAACGGTTTGCGTTTTACCAGAACCAGTAGCTCCGATAACTAAAGAGTGATACTCTCCATTATCAATCCACATCTCTTTTTCATTTAAAATAAGAGGAATTCCTGCTTCTTTTGAATTTTTCTTTAAAATAGGAACACAAGTTAATTCCTCTTGCATTTCCTTATCCTTACACCATCTTGAATACCCTTTATCTTTTTTATCCGTAGTAATTCCAAAACCTTTTTCTCTTTCAAAAAACATAGAACTTACACTAGCAAATAATCCAAGCAATGCTAGTAAAAATAAGAACAATGTTGAAAAGAGATATTTTGGTCCAAATGCTGGAAAAGGATTCAATCCAGATAAATGACCTTCTGTTGCGAATGTATGTACATTTACAACACAAATAGCCACAATATATAATAAAAATCCTGCAAACATTCCAAAGATTAATAAATCTTCTGGATCGGCTCTAAATTTAAATTTCATGCTACTACTCTCCTTCACCCTTTATTATATCTTAACTTTTAAAAACTGTCATTATTTATTGATTAGAAATCAAGATTTTAAACTCTGGTTTTTCATAATCATAAAGCATATCGATTTGCTCTCCTATGCTGTATCTTCCACAGCCTAATAGTAATTCATATGCATCATCTTGATCAACATCTAAAAAACTTGTAATGAATGGTTTGCATCCATTAAAAGAACGGTTCGAATTAACATCTTTATAGATCATTACAACTTCTTCCTCTTTTACCATAAATACAAAGGAAAAAATATATTCTGGTTCATATTCATCAATAAATGCATTAGAGACAACATAAAACATTTCTTCTACTCCATCTTGATCTAAATCAAATGGAACTTGATAAATAGTTGTGAATTCACTCGATATACTAATATTGTTCTCCATTAATACAGAATCTACATACTTTCGATCTGTAACCGTTTCTTTCGCAAAAGAAGAAACAGGAATTTCAAAATTACTATTATAAGCAAGTAAATTTCCATCAATTAATACTGCATTATTATCTTGATCAAAAACATACCATTTCCCATCATTATGCCATAAATAATATTCTCCTAATTCTTCATTATCTACAAAAATATGAAAAGGTTTCCAATTCAAAGATTGAACAGAACTACTATTACGAATATTATTCCATTGACGATTTTGATACGTAAAAACACTAGTTTCCCCCACAACTATCGTCGCAGCTGTATTTCCTCTCTTAATATTTTTAACTCCAAATAGTAAAAACATAACGATGAAGAATACAAAAATACTAATCATTAATACAATCATTACTTTTTTATCTTTCATATGATCACCTTAACCAACCTTAAAATAAGCTAAACAAGAAGTATTTCCCCAAGGATATTGTTGCCACATATTCGTAGAATTACTTCCTGGATCCATCATATTTATGGTATCTCCATTAACAGAATCTATCGCAACCCAGTGTTGTCCTGTATCTCCTTTTACTTCTGCAACTACATAAACATTTTGTTGATTAGCAAGTTCTCGAATTTTATCTAATTTTTCAGCCCTCGATAATCCTGCAAGTCCTACCTTTCCTTGATAGTGAAAATTAGGTGCAGCAATTGAAGCTGCTCTCCAAACAAAGTTTCCACCAGAAAATCCCCCTCTGGCACTAATGTATTCTACAAATGTACCTGGATTAAAAGGAGATACTTTTGTAGGAACCCCACTCTTTGCGATCAAAATCGCAACAGAAGTTGCTAAACATCCAATTTGTTGAATCGTTTTTCCACTGGAACCAATTTGAACATTGGTCCAAGGACCTTTAAATTGTTTCCAACTAGCAAATTCTCCACTAGATACTCCACAATAGGAACTATCTGCTTTACAACTTGCTTTTTCTACATTTTTGGCCCCATAATTACGAGTTCCTTGATTATAAACTTGTAATAGAATTTGTTTATAATTAACTCCACTTTTTCCTAAGGAAATAAATTGATTTTGTTCTGCCTGCTGATATCCAGTATAAACAATATACCCTTCTTCATTCGTAACAACTTCTCCATTGGTATCTGCTGCATAAGATCTTAAATTCGATCCAAGAGACAAAGGTTCTTTCTTAAATCCCTGATTATGATCTAATCCACTATAAATTTGTCCCCATTGAGCAGAGGTACCAGAACATCCTTTATCTGGATCACAATAAGCTTGATCTTGATTACAGGCAGCTACTTGTAGTACCCATTTATCGTCTTCTTTTTGAAGAGTTCTCCATCCTCCTAAATCAGCATGTCTTGCGAGAATATAGCTTCTAGCAGCCACCATTTGCGCTTTAATTGCGTCTTCTCCCGCATCTTCACTAATCGTTTGATAAGCAACTCCTAAAATATATTTTTCAAAAGGAATTAAATCTTCTCCCTCCAAAGGTTTTCCAAAAGTACCACCATAATTATGACCACTCGCAGATCCACATTGCATTAATCGTACATACAAATTGGATACTTGCTTATTTTCCGCAACATTTCCTTTTCCACGAATATAATATCCTTTAATATCATAACTACAATTATTGGCAGCACAGAAAGAAGAAGAAGAACTACTATTCTCATTTTCTTTTCCAATTAAATCATAATAATTATCTACATAATCTAAAACTTCTTGTGCAATTCTTTCTCTTTCATCTTTTGATGTTTTTGGAAGATATCTTGGAATAATTGTATCAATTAATTTTTGTTTAAATGTTTCACTACTATAGAATCCATCTTCCATCATTGCATCAGCAATTTCACGAATAACAGAATCTGTCATATCATCATAATCGATATTAGCTCCATGTTCTTTTAAAACATGATAAACTCCTACAATTTTCAAAGGATCAAATTCTTGGCCAGATGCTTCATATTCTGCTTTCAAATTATTAATTCTATCATAGAATGCCTGTTGATTGGCAGAAGTGGCAGTATATATATTTCCTGTTTCTTCTCCCACGGTTTGACTCACTCCAAAAGCATCCTGATAACCAGTAAACATTCCTGAAACAATAGAAATAACAAGCATTAAAAACAAAAATCCAATTAGAAGAGGCGTTATGATGAATAATATCATCTTTGCCATTGCACTTAAAACAATTCCTCCAAGAAGACTTCTTTTTTTCTTTTCTTTTTCCTCAGAAGAATCATTTGGAGTCTCTTCCTTAGATTCTTTTCTTCTAGAAGATTTTTCTTTTTCATCACTAGAAGAAGGAAGAGAACCTTGCTGTTCTCCTCCTGTATTTCCCATTTGATTTGGTGGTACTTGATTTTTTCTTTCAGGAACTACTTTCTCATCTGGTTGTCCTTTTGCTTGATTATACATAGAAGCAGCTTTTCCTATTTTATCACTAGCACCACTTTCACTTAAATCGTTCGAAACATCTTGCAGTTTTTTTCCACCAGGAACTACTTTATTTGCATTCGTTAATGCTTTTCCTGCTATCTCCGAACCTTTTCCACCAGTAACGGCATCGACTCCTTTAACAGCAAGACCCGCTCCTGCTGCATAAGGATTTCCACTGGCAATCGCAACATCAGCAGCATTACGAATGTTATTGGCGTTATTCGCATCATTACGTTCTTTTTCTAATTCAGGATCACCACTACGATTTGCCTCATATGCCACTGATATCACCGCCTATCTTTTTCTAGAATCCTCCACCTATTCCGAAGGAATCTAATTCATCTTGTGTAACTGCAACATTAATTCTCATACGTCTGCTTCCACAAACAAACAGAGCTTCTCCTTGAGAATAATGTTTAATACTTTCTTTCTCACTTTCATTTAAATCAATTAATAAAGCTAAATCTTCAACAGCTTGTTTACGAAGTCCCATAATTAAATAATAAGATGAGTTGTCGAAAATAGCTTTACCTTGTGTAATAACAGCAGGATCAGAGAAATCACTTGGTTGTTGTGTAATAATAACTGTTCCTGTGTTAT
>CAMZHD010000035.1 GCA_947306705.1 uncultured Caryophanales bacterium | reverse complement strand
TTCTTCGTAATCAGACTCTTGTTTTGGTTTCAACTCATCAATTAACATCATACGAGTATCATCAAGAGACAAGTTATATAGCATTTCACCCTTCAATGCAATGGATACTCTACCAGTCTCTTCAGAAACAACAATACAAATAGCATCAGTCTCTTCAGCTAAACCTAAAGCAGCTCTATGACGAGTTCCTAATCTACGATTAATTTTTGAACTATTACTTGTAGGGAAAACAGCTCCAGCACAAGTAATACGATCACCTTGAATGATAACTCCACCATCATGAAGTGGGTTTCCTTCATAGAATATAGCAATAAATAATCAATTGCATTAATCATCTCATAGACCATATGCTCACGCTCATCAACTGTTAACACTTTATGTCGTCCTAATAATTGACTTCTTCCTAATTGCTCCAAAATAGTACGAATTTCTGGTTGGAAAATAATAATCAAAGCAACAGGTCCCCATTGAATAATATAATCAAGTAAATATCCAACAGTAATAAATCCAAATAAATCACTAATAATCTTTAAAACAATAACAAAAGCAACCCCTTTAAAGATTAATGATAGTTTAACATTATTCTTAATATTCTTAAGAATAAAATAAAATATAAACCATACTAAAGATATATCTACTATCTTACGTAATACATTTAATAAATCTGATAATGTTATTAACATCGCGTCATCTCCTTAAATCACAAGTATATGGTCCTCCACATCTCATGACTATTCTAATCATACCATTTTATAACCTTTTTCGCAACCAATAACCAAATAAAAAAGAACTTAATTTCCTTTAAAGTTCTTTTTAAATAATTCATCTCTTGCTTTTGATTTTACCTTCTCATTTGAATTACTAGGATCTTTAATTCGATTCTCAGATAGTTTCTCTAAGAAAGCAAAATCTACCTTTTTAGCATCCACATTAGAAGAAGTTAAACGTACTTTTATACGATCTCCTAAATAGAAAGGAGGTCCCTCATCAAATGGTAATAACGTAAAAGTATCTTTATTATAAACATAATTACCTGGTAGACTACTAACTCGGATTCTTCCCAATAATAAATTATCAAGTTGAATTTCAATCGTATCACTATTAAGAGATACAATCGTAGCTTCAAATGTTTTTCCAACAAACTTCTTCATGTATTTAGCAGTATCCATCGCAAAAGTACTTCTCTCCACATCTTCTGCCACTTTTTCCATTTCAGATGCCTGTTTCGCATATTCTGGTGCATGTTCTTTCCAGTAAGCAATTGCCTTTTCCTTCTTAACGGGATCTTGTTCAAAATAGCAGTCATCAATAATACGACTTAAGGTATCATCAGCTAATCTACGAATAGGAGATGTGAAATGAACGTAGATATCAAATCCAGTACCATAGTGTTCAGATAGTTCTGTACTGTAACTAGCATGACTCATGCACTCAATCAATCTTGTTGTAAGCATATCAGATAAATGACCAGTGCAGGAAACATGGTAAGCTAATTGTTGCATCAATTCTTTTCTTTCAATGATCTCTGAAGCCTTATAATAGAACGGATATCCAACCGCATCTAATAGTTTTAAGAAAGCTTCTAAACGTTCAAGACTTGGAATTCCATGAATACGATAAACACAAGGAATTCCTGCTTCTGTTAATATTTCTCCAACATTAACATTCGCAAGTAGCATGAACTCTTCAATTAAACTTTGAGCAGAACCTCTTTCACGATACCCAATATCAATCGGTTCTCCATTTTTATCATAGATGAAATATGGTTCTAATTGTTCGAATTCAATGGCACCACGGTCTCTTCTTCTCTTCCATAAAATAGTGGAAAGATTTTCCATGGCAGTCAAAGGTTCTACATACTCTTCGTATCCTTTAGGAACAATACCCTCATCTAATATCTTATTAACATCTTCATAAGTCATAGACTTACGAGACTTAATCACCGTTGGAACTAAAGAACGACTAACAACCGTACCACTAGGATCAATTTCCATTAAAATAGATTTTGTTAGTCTTTCGACTCCTTCATGGAGAGAACAAACCCCATCACTAATTTTAGATGGATATTGAGGCTCTACAGTACCACTATAATAATAACTATTTCCTTTACGGAAAGCATCTTTGTGAAGTGGTGATCCCGTAGGAGCATATCGTGGAGTATGAGCAATATGAACCGCAACTAATGTATTTCCATTTGGAAGTTTCTTATAAGAAATACAATCATCTTTATCTTTGGTATCTTTTCCATCAATAGAAATAATATCCCAAGAAGTTAAATCCAATCGACCTATCTTATCTTCCTCTTCTACTTCCTCTGGAATGGTTTCTAATTGTTGTAGACTCTTCTCACTAAATCCTTCTGGCATTCCACATTTATAGGCTTCTAAGGATGCATCTTGATGAATATCATCCCTAGCTCTAAATACATCTACAACTTTTCCCGTATAATAATTATCACTCTTTTGTTCTAATAACTTTGCTGTTACAATCGATCCTTCAATATGTTGTCCTTCTAAGGAAATCACAACAAATTGTTTTTTCTTATCTAATGGCTTTAAAAAGAAACTATTTCCTACTTTCACAACAGTTCCTGTTATTTTATCTAAACGTCTACTTAATACCGCTTCCACTCTTGCACTTTTACCATCTTTAAAGACATCTACTAAAACATAATCTCCATCAATCGCACCATTGGTATTCTCTTTAGAGATTTTGTACTTTTCTTCTACTGTTACAGGTTTCCCATGTTTATCATGAATGGTAAAGAAATGGGTCACATTCCCTTCCCCTACTCGATTTCCACGAAATTTTCCTTTGCGATAGGAAGTTTTAGACAGCAAAGTATATCTTCCATAGGGAGTAACATAATAGTCATAACTATCAAGTCCAGCCTCTAATACAGATTCAATTTCATCTTTATCTTCTTCTGTTAATTCATAAGAAGAATCTTCTTTTTGAATCAATGCTTCTACTTTAGAAAATAAAGTTTCTTTATCAATACGTTTATTTGCTTTTCTTAATACTAAATCTACATATTCCTTCATAGTTGTTTCCCCCGATACCGTATACCTTAACATAAATCAACTCAAAAAAAAAGACTTTCGTCTTCTTTTTTATGATTATTGAACTCTTCTAACAGAAACGATGTAGGTTCCACTACCCCATCTCCATTGATCAACACTACTTAATATAACTCCTTGACTATAGTTAGCCGCATGAATCATTTGACCATCTCCAACATATAAAGCGGAATGAGAAACTCCTCCATTTCCCCATAATATGATATCTCCTGGAACAATATCTTCATAACTAACAGGAACTCCATCATATAATTGTCCCCAAGTACTACCACTAACATAGATACCAAATTGAGAATATAAGTAATGAACAAATCCACTACAATCAAATGCATAAGGCCCTTTTCCGTTAGCTGCATAAGGATATCCTAAATAAGCCCAAGCAAGAGATACAACATCTCCAGCAGCAGGAATAGGAGCAGCATTCACATACTTTGGTTGATAATAGAAGGTTTGTTTTCTCTCTTCTACTACCAAAGTAAAGATTGCGATAGATAAATTTCCATGACTGTCTTTGGCATGCACAGAAACCTCATGAGATCCAACATCATCAATCGTTGCAGGATCATATCCAAAATGATAGTAAGAAACACTATCTTCTGTTATATTTTCATTACAATAATAAATATCTCCATCAATTTCATCATAAACAGATTCCACATTCCAAGTAAGATCATAGTCATCTCCTTGTGTAATTGTAACTGTATCTGACTTTAATTGAATAATAGGAGCAGCTGTATCTTTAACAGATACTACGATTGGAATTTCTTTTGTAACATTCTCTTTTTTTACTTTAAAGGTTACTTCATAATCTCCTACAACCTTAGTATCAATATTACCATTCTTTATGGACACTATTTCCCCTTCTACTCTTTTTATGACGTTGTTGATATCGTAATTGGCACTTCCATATTCAACCGCAGTACTACTTTTCTTCGTAACTACCTTAATACTATTGAAAGTATAATAATTATGATAAACCATACAACTAAACATAATAAGAAATGCTAGAATCATCAAAAATAAGAATCTTATTTTCGAGGGTCCATCAATAGTTTTCATAAAAATCCTCCCTGAATGACTCACTATTCTAGCATAACCAAAATAAAAAGTCAAAAAGCTCTATCTTTCTGACTTATAATCCTCTAAGAAACTATGATATTCTCCATTCTTTTTAATTCCTAATACACAGTCTACATTAATATTATCTAATGCTTTAAAAATATTATAATCAATATTAGGATTTGTTTTTGATAATTCTTCAATTAAATGTTTCATTTCTAATCGTTTACTTGTATGAACATCTTCATGAGAATTTTCTTCAGTAAAGCGACAAGCACAATTTAAAAAAGTAAGATGATTCGTTTTTGCCCAAGAAATAATATCTTTTTCACGAACTAAATACAAAGGACGAATTAATTCTAATCCAGGAAAGTTTTCACTAGGAAGTTTAGGCATCATAGTCTTTATTTCTGCCCCATAAAACATAGAAAGCAAGGTGGTTTCCACAACATCATCAAAATGATGTCCTAATGCAATTTTATTACATCCTAAATCTTGTGCTTTTTTATATAAACATCCTCTTCTCATTCTAGCGCATAAGTAGCAGGGACTCCTATCAACACTAGAAACAATCTCAAAGATATCACTATCAAACATCTCTAGGGGAATATTCATCTTTTTAGCGTTTTCTAGTATCAATTCCCGATTCTTATCATTATAACCAGGATTCATACATACATAATGAGCTTCAAAATGAACTTTTCCATGTTTCAATATTTCTTGAAAGCACTTCGCAAGTAAGAAAGAATCCTTCCCACCACTAATACAAACCATGATCTTATCATTTTCTTCTATCAATTGATAATCAATCACTGCTTTCACAAATTTACTCCAAATATCTTTACGATATTTCTTAATAATACTACGTTCAATTTCAAGATGTTGGTCCATACAGCCACCTCTTTCATTATTATAATTGTATTAATAATTCAATAATTAAAATATAAAACATTCAAAATTATTGCCAAAATAATTTTCTTAATATCTTATTATCATACTTTTCTTCATCACGATTATTCAAATCGGTTGTACCAGAACGATCTATTTCATATCCAAAATAATGGGAATAATAATGAAAAAACATCTCTAATCGAAGAGATTCCATACTTCGTTCCCATGGGCTTGGATTTAATCTCTCATATTCCTGTAAGATTTCTAAAATCTCATTTCTTGCTTCTCTTCCGTGTATCTTATAAGAATCATACACCTCATATTCAGGATCGGTATGATCAAATCGATAATCTCCTACGAGAATATCTCCTTCGTTTGGAGTAATACTATCTAGAAATTTCTGATCTCCTATATACACAAGTCCTCCAGAATAAGAAGCAAAAGCATCACTATTTTCTAATATCTCATAGTGAGGGTCATATTTATGATCATGAATAAAACTAAATAAAACGATAACAGCACCAATATAAGCAAGTTTTTGCTTCCATTTTTGCTTCATATGACACCTCCCCACTGAAATCTCCTAGCTTATTCTATCATTTTTTGTGTGATATGAAAAGAAAAAATGTTATAATGATAATAGTTAGGAGGAGAAGCATGGAAGAAAAAGAAAAAAAACAAAATCCAAAAGAACAAGAAATCCCATTTCCATACAACATAATCGCAACAATGGTTAAAGGATTTGCCTTTGGATTTGCATTTGATTGGGTACAATCAGGATCTCCTAAACAAGGACTAATAACCGGTTTAATATTTGCCGGAATTGTTGGAGTCATAAAAGGAATCATCCTTTTATTCAAATATTTACAAAATAAAAAGACGAACAAATAGTTCGTTTTTTTATTAATAATGAGTTCTTAATTCATAGACAATTACTTTTTCATTTTTAATTCCCACATCTTTATCAAATAAAGCAAATTCAACAATTACATCTTGTAAGTTATGATTAATTATATACTGATAAATAACATCAAAATGGGGAATTCTAGTTAGTTTTTATCAAACTAGTTCGGGTGAAGAAGAAGTCAAATAACTTTTCTTACAAACATTAATAGGAAGTAATAACTTGCTAACTAATAAGATTATATAACAATGATTACATTTTTTAATATATTATTATGAAATTATTTAAAAAACTATATTTTGATTAAAAAATGATATAATTAAAATAAAGTTAGAAATAAAGGAGCGATTATTTAATGAAAAGGTTTGTTCATATTTTTTTAATTTGTTATGTAGTGACTTCTGTTTTTTTTATATATTTTTTTGGAAATATGAACTTTTTTGGTGAACAAGGGTTTCATATGGATATAGTCGATTTGATAACCATTTTGACAACGTGGGCTTTGGCATCTGCATTAATTCTTGCAGGAATTCTTGCAGGAATTATTTATATTATTACCAAATTGGGAAAGAAATCTAAATAATTTAATTAGAAAAAGTATATGTTAGATATTCCCTTTGCACACACTCTTTTGACTCTGTCAAATGGGAAGTGTGTTACTCTATTGAAAATAGAGTCTTATACGACAAGCAAACGCTTGTTTTTTTATTTGATTTTTTATCAATTTAATTGGCTACACTCAACATAGCAATTATTAGGTGTTCCTTTAATATTGTATGAAGTTCCCTTCATCTATATGCACAATAAAACAAAAACGACTTTTTCGCAAGCCGTTTTGCTGTATTACTCTCAAAACTTCATAGTTCGAGTTTCGTATCAATCTGGTGCCGAAAGTAAGAATTGAACTTACCGCTGATCCTTACCAAGGACCTGTTTTACCACTAAACTATATCGGCATGGTGGAACTGAGGAGAATCGAACTCCTGTCCGAAAATAGAGCTACATAAACTTCTACAAGTGTAGTTAACTAATTATGTTCCTATTACTTCCAAGTAGTTAACGACCAAGAAATAATAGTAGTCTAAAAATTCTTTCTACTCCCTAGACAAGAAGTAGCTATAACCTATGAAATGAACCTCTTAATAAGCCCTAGGTGAGGCTTAAAAAGAAGCGCTGTCCCGAATTATTATTAAAGGGCATAAGCAACAGCTTGGCGTCCACCAAACATGTTAGCTACAGCATTTTTTAATTTATTTGCGTTTATTTTTTTGCGTCCGTGACGTGGACATTCGACTTGCCATCTATGCTCTCATATTCCCGTCGAAACCAAATCAGCCCCATGTGTAATCATTATACCATAAATTCCTTAAAAAATAAAGGAATTCTCTAGTCTACATACTCTTTTACACATTTCATCTTTTGACCCATTCCGCAAGAAAGTCCCGTATTATAGGAAATATCATTCAATAAAAATGGATTTCTTAATTTTTGTCCATCATATAAATATCCATTAACATCCTTCATAATATCAATAGAATCCACAATAGATTGATTCCATAATTCATCAAAAGAAGCAATCATTCTTTTTTCCGTTTCCGGATGAAACCATACCTTTTTTTCAGAATTCAAAAAAGGAAGAACTTCTCGATACCCATGTTGATACGTAACATCCCCAATATTGAATTTTTCCATAATAAAAGAGAAAAACTTAGTACGACTATGACGAACTACTTGATCAAATAAACAAGTAGAAACAAATCCTAAATTATATTTAGAGGAAGCATGTTTCGTAGAATAGATTCTCTCATAAACAGAATCAACTAGCTTCTTTAAATCAGGAGATTTCATATATCTTTTTCGATAATAATCACTTTTCGTACGATGATATTCTTCCATTACATAGTCATCCAACCACATTTCTACTAATCCATGAGGACGAATAGAACACTTTTTAGGAAGCCCTTCTGTCATATAATAAATCAATGGATGCAGATGAGAATCTAATACAAAATGATCAATTTGACCATATAAAAAAGCCATTACTTCTGAATTATACTGTAAGTGTCTTTCTTTAATCATATGAATTAATGTTAAAAAATAACTACTAGTATGGTGAGCATGCTGATAGTCAAACGTTCTATAATCCGTAAGAAGCATCGCATCAGGTCCCATACAAAAAGTTTTCAAAGCTTCATAATCAATAGGAATTCGATCTTCTAATTGTGAAAAAACAATTTCCCCATGAATCGAATGAGTTTTATAACTAGGCATTTTATCACCACCAAGCCATAAAATCATATCAAAAAAAGAAGATATTGTCTATCTTCTTTAATAGTTTTTTAAATTCTTTTTAACTTCTCTTTGGATATCTCTTTCTTTAATCGTTTCTCTCTTATCAAAGTTCTTTTTTCCACGACAAACTCCAAGTAATATCTTAAATTTATTATCCTTGAAATATCCTTTTAGAGGTACTAAAGTAAGTCCATTTACTTCAATTGCTTGTGCAAGTTTTTTAATTTCCTTTTTATGAAGTAATAATTTACGACTTCTCGTTTCACTATGATTGAATAAGTTTCCTTCTTTATACTGACCAATATACATATTTAGAAGAAATACTTCCCCATTCTTAACAATCCCATAGCAGTCTTTTAAATTACAATTTCCTGCTCGAATAGATTTAATTTCAGTTCCTGTTAATTCTATTCCTGCTTCTATTTCTTCTTCTACAAAATAATCAAATTTTGCTTTTCTATTAATTACTTCCATACAATCACTCCCAAGTTAATCCCCATACAAGCTCAGGACATCTTTCATTGACAATAGCTTTATACTTTTCATATAAATTCCATCGATTTGGTAATTGATCATCGGAAAGCATTGGATACGGCATAATTCTAAAATCATGACTAACGCCACCACGTTGATTCGTCGCACAATACAAGATTTCTGCTTTTGGTTCAATAACGGATGTCGTAACGGTATCGTCGACATCAATATATTTCTTTAGAGTTACTTCCATCGCAAGTCCCGTATAATTATCAACATCTAATTGATCACTTAAGAAATTTCCTAAGGAATAAACGACAAATGTTTTGCCTTCGTTAATATATCCAACGGTTTGAATCACATGAGGATGAGCCCCTATAATTAAATCAACCCCTAAACTAGATAAATAATTAGCAATCTCTTCTTGTCGATTATCCACTTTAAAGGAATATTCAGTACCCCAATGCATCGCAACAATAACAAAGTCTACTTTATCACGAACTAAAGCTATATCCGCAGCTGCTTTTTCATCACTATACTCATTATTTAAATACTCTTTTCCATAAGGAGTACGTAATCCATTATTCCATATCGTATAAGAAATAAATGCATACTTAATATGATTAATTTCATAGACCTTAGAAACACTAGCGGTTCTTTCTTCTTCACTAGCCCATTGACCAGAAGTTGCGACAAAAGGATATCCTTTCCAATATTCAACAGAACTTAGAACACCTCTTTCACCCATATCCATCGTATGGTTTGTTGCGAGAGAAACAGTATTAAATCCCGCATCTAAGAAGGCATCCCCTACTTCTTGTGGAGAATTAAACCTTGGATAACTAGATACTCCTAAAGCAGTTCCTCCTAAAACAGTTTCTTGATTATAATAAGCAATTTCATATTTAGATACAATTGGTTTCATATATTGAAGCATAGGTCTAAAATCATAAGATCCATCTGATTGATGAGCATCATTATAAACACCCCAGTGAATAAGAGAATCTCCTACCATGAACACTCTTAAAATATATTGTTCTGGTTCTTTTACTTCTTCTTCAGGTTCTACTGGTAAAGGTTTATGAAAAGAATCCTTGAAGAAATCCCATGATAAAAACCCTAGTACTAAAGCTAATACAAGGACTATAATCGCTCTAAAAGAACGTTTTAATTTTACCTTTTTCTTCTTTCTTTTCATTTTCATCACCTTACTTTACTTTTCGAACAATTTCAAAATCAACGGTACGATCTTCTTTAGAAGCACGTACAACTCTAACAATAACTCTCTCTCCAATAGAATATTTTACAGCACTTTTCTCCCCTGTCAAGGTCATTCTCTCTTCATCAAAATGGAAGAAATCTTTCATATCACGAATTGGAACTAACCCTTCTATTAAATTTGGTAATTCTACAAACATACCAAAACTTGTTACTGAAGAAATCATACCTTCAAATTCTTCTCCAATATGTTTCTCCATATATTCAGCCATCTTCATATCATCAACTTCTCTTTCACAATCAACAGAAGCTCTTTCTCTTTCTGAAGAATGATCACATACAAAGACAAGTTTTTCTTCCCACTTACGAATCGTTTCCATATCTATTTTTCCATCAAATAAATACGTATGAAGCAAACGATGAACCGTAGTATCTGGATAACGTCTAATTGGAGAAGTAAAATGCGTATAACAACTACTAGCTAAACCATAATGTCCTAAATTCTCAGGCTTATAAACAGCCTTCTGCATACTTCTAAGAAGTAATGTAGATAAAATCGGATATTCCGGTTTATCCTGTAATTGTTCCAAAATCTTCTGAATCGTAGTTGGTTTCACATCTTTTACATTTCCCGTAATGGTATATCCTAAATTACTAACAAATGCTAAGAAACTACGAATTTTCTCCTCAGCTGGATACTCATGAACACGATAAACGAATGGTAAATTCATAAAATAGATATGAGTCGCAACACATTCATTAGCCGCAATCATAAAGTCTTCAATTAGTTTTTCTCCGTCTCCTCTATCTCTTAAAACAACATCTGTAGGAACACATTTTTCATCTACTAAGATTTTAGCTTCATCTACCGCAAAATCAATATATCCACGTTTTTCTTTCATCTTACGAAGAATTTTAGCTAAATGATTCATTAATTTTAAATCTTCTACATATTCTTCATATCCTTCAGGAACTTCATCTTTTTCTAAAATCATATTAACTTTCTTATAAGTCATTTGAATTCTAGAACGAATCACACTAGGAAAAATCTCATACGTAATTTGTTTTCCATTCTCATCAAATTCCATAACACAAGAAACTGCTAAACGATCTTCATTTGGATTTAAAGAACAAATACCATTAGATAACTCATGAGGAAGCATTGGAATAACACGATCCACTAAGTAAACAGAAGTACCACGATCCATTGCTTCATTATCTAAAGCAGTTCCTTCTCTCACGTAATGACTAACATCCGCAATATGAACACCAAGTTCTATATTTCCACCTGGTAATCTCTTAATAGAGATGGCATCATCAATATCTTTTGTATCATCTCCATCAATCGTAAAAATAACTTGTTCTCTTAAATCTCTTCTACCAGGTATTTCATCGGATTGTACCTTCATTGGCATATGAGAAACTTCTTCTTTTACTTCATCAGGAAAATCCACATTAAAATTATATTTATAAATAATAGATAAGATATCAACTCCTGGATCATTAACATGACCTAAAATATCTGTAACTTTTCCTTCATATCTTCCACTACTATTCATTTTCTTAGTAAGTTCAACAACAACTTTATGACCATCTACTGCATTCATCGTATGATCTTTTGGAATTTCAATTTGAAGAGCAATCTTCTTATCATCTAAGTCGATATGTCCATCTCCCTTAGAATCAAAATGAATAACTCCAATATATCTTTGAAGTTTTCTCTCGATAACTCTTAAAACTCTTCCTTCAATTCGATCTAAATTCATCTTACTAGTTATTTCTACTAATACAACATCATCATGAATAGCACCATTCATATGATCAGAAGAAATATAGATATCATCATCCATTCCTTCTACTTCAACAAATCCAAATCCCTTTTTATTAGCTCGCATAATCCCTTTTCTAAGGTGACTATTTTCAAGCATCATATATTTATCTTTATTAGAACGATAGATAATTACTTCATCTTCCAACTTACGTAACTCTTCATTCATTTCTTCTAACTCTTCTACCGTTGTAATTCCCATCGCATTTTGTAATTCATAAATGTCGATAGCCCCTTCTGTATTTTCTAGTATATTAATAATATTGTCCCTCACGAGCATCACCTTCTATATTATTATACTTTATTTTTACAAAATAAAAAAGGACCAAAGTCCTTTTATATAAACATTGATACTAAACAAAGTAGAAAGAATGCAAATCCAAGTAATGCAGTAATACGAGTAATAACAAGTTCAGATCCTCTTTCTTTTCTATTCGCAAACAATTCACTTTGTCCACCAGAAATGATTTGAGGTCCTCCATCTGCTTTCACACTTTGTAATAGAACCATAATAATTAATAAAATTGATACAACTAATAATGCAGTTTCCATTTAATCCCCTCCGTCGATAACACCTAATATTCTAGCATACATCCAAGAGAAATGCAATAAAAAGAAGGTTATAGAATCTCTTTTAAAGAAATCATCTCTTTATTTTTCGTTTTACGATCCTTACATTCCACTACTCCTTCAAGGATATTTTTTCCAACAGTATAAATCTTTGGAATTCCAATTAACTCCATATCCTTGAATTTAACTCCTACATTTACATCTCGATCATCTAATACAACATCTATTCCCTCTTGTTGAAACTTATCATACATTTGAGTAGCAATCTTCATTTGTTCTTCATCTTTTGTATTAACGACGACTATTGCACAGTCATAAGGAGCAATCTCCAAAGAGAATATCATCCCATCTTCATCATGATGTTGTTCTACATAAGCAGATAAAATTCTAGCAAGTCCAATTCCGTAGCACCCCATCACAACTGGTTTTAATTGATTATCTTCATCCGTAAAATATAAATTCATAGATTCAGAGTATTTTGTTCCTAATTTAAAAGTATTTCCTACTTCAATTCCTCTTTTGAATGTAAGATGGCTTCCACATACAGGACAAACATCATCTTCTGAAATGTTTCGAATGTCACAAACCTTATCATAAGAGAAATCTCTTAAATTCACATTCTTATAATGGTAATCCGTTTGATTGGCTCCTACCATGAAGTTCTTCATCCCTAAAACTTCTGTATCTAAGATAACTGGAACACTCAAATCAATAGGTCCTGCGAACCCAACTGCTGCTCCTGTAATTTTTTCATCTTCCTCAAATGTTGCCAAAGATACATTTTTAGTACCAAAAAGCTTTTGAATTTTTGTTTCATTTAACTCTCTATCTCCACGTACACAGAAAGCGTAAAAGTCATCTTCTACACGATAAATAAGAGTTTTACATAAGTTTTTAGGATCCACATGATACGTAGAAGATAACTCTTCTATCGTTCCACAACTTGGAGTATGAAATAACTCCTTCTCAAGAAGTCCCTCTTCATCTGCTTCCTCAACAGTAGGACATTCACAAATTTCAATATTGGTAGATAATCCGCAATGATCGCAGAATACAACTACATCTTCTCCAATATCGGTAATCGCTTGAAATTCTTCTGAAAGAAGGCCACCCATCGCACCACTAGATGCCCTCACAATACGATAATCTAATCCAATACGATCAAAGATTCTTTTATAAGCATCAAACATGATTTGATAAGACTGATCTAATCCTTCCATATCTTTATCAAAAGAATAAGCATCTTTCATCACAAATTCTCTCGTACGAATCAAACCATATCTTGGTCTTGGTTCATCACGATATTTATTTTCAATCTGATATAAATTAATTGGCATATCTTTATATGACTTTATATAATCTCTACAAACTTCCACAAATAACTCTTCATGAGTAGGTCCTAATACATAATCTCTTAAAGATCTATCTTTTAGAGAAAACATATCATCTCCAAAAACATCTCTTCTACCACTATCAACATAGTAAGATTCTGGTAATAAACATGGCATTACTAATTCTTGTGCTCCTGCTTTATACATTTCTTCTCGTATAATATTCTCAATTTTCTTAAATACTTTATATCCTAATGGTAGAAAAGCATAAATACCACTACCAATCTTTTTAATCATTCCAGAACGGACTAATAAATTTGCACTAATAGATTCTTCATCTTTAGTGTCTTCTCTTTTTGTTATAAAATAAGAATTTTTTAATTTCATAAATACCTCCAAAAAAAAGATGGTACCTAAAGGAGTGCAAATGCACGGTACCATCCTTATATTCACTCTTTTTGATAACGGGACTCCCCGGGATATAATCCATCTAAAAAAGTAGGAACTAAATAAGATTATAATTAGGTTCACACTCTCCCTAAATCACTGATATAAGAGCTTACATAGTTATGTCTTTTCTATGATATTAATGAAAGAAAGCTCCTGCAAAGTTTCTACCATCCTTTTCAGGATTTGTACGCCCTGCACTATTGGAATAATAATCTGGATCTGTAATTGTATCATCTGGATTCATCATAATATTTCCAATATTTCTTTCTTTTAATTGTTTTAATACAGCTTTTTTCAAATCTATATGGTAAAGGCCATCTTTTTCTAGCAAAATGACATCATCCCATATTGATAAATCTTTTGCCCAAGACGGGTACTGATCATAAGTCCATGATTTCCCTGCACAAGCAGAAACATAAACTTGAATATCTTCATCACGACTTGAATGGGCTTCTTCCAAAGCATCCACTACAAGCATCGGCATTCTTTTATCAACTAAATCCGCACTACAGTGTCCTATCGCAACAGCCTTCTTTTTCGGGTCAAATGCCATCACAACTGGGCAATCCGCAACCGGATGTCCTATCACAATTCTCGGAGTTTTATCTGTAATCACTAGGATATCTTCCGGAATATCACTCCATCCATTCGGATGAGCTTCTACATATTCTTGATTAATTTCAAACCAAGTTCCTGTTTTGTGAGCTTGATCTGCCATATACATATGATGTCCATCAAATCCATAAATACTTCCCACATGAAGTCTTCTATTTAGAAATGCATCCCATCTCATCTCGGCTGTATAATCATCCGGGTAGAACTTATTACCCGTATTCATATTCCCATAAAAATTACCGGTTTCTAAGATTTCTAATGCGTTTCCACCAAGTCTAAAATTATGAATCATAGTCCCATCTCCAAACTTGAAAGTATTATAGCAAAACAAAAAGAAAAAAGCAATTACTTGCTTAATTCCTCTTCAATTCTCATTAATTGATTATATTTACAAATTCTATCTGTACGAGACATAGAACCTGTCTTAATTTGACCTAAATTTAATCCTACAGCAAGATCAGCAATCGTTGTATCTTCCGTTTCTCCAGATCTATGAGAAATAACAGTAGCATATCCATGACTTCTAGCTAATTCAATTGTCTCTAATGTTTCTGTAATAGTACCGATTTGATTAACCTTTAATAGAATTGCATTTCCTGCATGTTTATCAATTCCCATTTGAAGACATTTCTTATTAGTAACAAATAAGTCATCTCCAACTAATTGAATCTTATCTCCAAGTCTTTCAGTAATCTTAGTAAATCCTTCCCAATCATTTTCATCTACTGGATCTTCAATAGAAATAATTGGATATTTTGAAACTAATTCTTCATAGAAATCAATTAATTCATCAGTAGTAAGACTTCTTCCTTCTCCAACTAAATTATATTTACCATCTTGATAGAATTCAGAAGCAGCTACATCGATTCCCATACAAACATCTTTACCAGGTTCATATCCTGCTCTTTTAATAGCTTCCATAATTAGTTCAAAACCTTCTGTATTAGATTGAAGATCAGGAGCAAATCCACCTTCATCTCCAACACCGGTTGCTAAACCTTTTTCATTTAAAACTTTCTTTAAGTTATGGAAAACTTCAGCACCAACTCTAACTCTTTCATGAATGGTATCTCTTTGTGGAATAATCATAAATTCTTGGAAATCAAGTTTATTATCAGCATGAGCTCCACCATTGATAATATTCATCATTGGTTTTGGTAATTCTGTACCATCTCCAATATAACGATATAATGGTTTTCCTGCTTCAATAGCACTTGCCTTCATAGCAGCCATACTAATACCAAGAATTGCATTCGCACCAAATTTTGATTTTGTTTCAGTACCATCTAATTCAATCATAGCATAGTCTAATGCTTTTTGATCAGCAG
>CAMZHD010000034.1 GCA_947306705.1 uncultured Caryophanales bacterium | reverse complement strand
TTCATTTCGAAGAAGTGATTGTTGTTTCTGCTAGTAAAAACTATAATATGGATACTTTATTAAAAAGAATTAAGTATCATCAAACGAGTAAAAATGTTTATGTAGTTGGTCATACAAATGCTGGTAAGAGTAGTTTAATTAATAAAATAATTGAAAACTATTCAGAGAGTCAACAAGAATTAACGGAAAGTCCTCTTCCTTCTACTACGTTAAATACGGTAACGATTGAAATTGATGATCATCTAACTTTAATTGATACTCCAGGTCTTGTGGATACTGGTTCTATTTTGAATCATGTAGATGAAAAGATGGTTAAAAAAATAATCCAATCCCAAACTCAACAAAATATTCCAAAAGCAGAAATAAAACCTCGTACTTTCCAATTAAAGAAGAATCAGTCTATTGTGATTGAAGATTTAATTCGAATTGATTATGTGGAAGGAGATAAAAATAGTTTTACTTTGTTTGTATCAAATGATTTAAAAGTAAAGAGATTATTAAATTTCTTTCATAGTCAGGAATTAAAAGATAAAAATAAGATTACATATTCTGTTGGATATGATGAAGATCTTGTTATTAGTGGATTAGGGTTTATTAAAATTGTAAATAAAGCTACTATTGATTTATATATTGATAAAGATGTAGACTCTTTCTTAAGAAAAAGTTTAATATAAAAAGGATAGGGGAGATGAATATGAATCATAAGAAACGTACTATTATTATTGTTTCAATTCTTATCGTTTTCAGTATGATTCTAATCATTTTGGGAGTTTCTCAATCTAGTCAAACGACGGAGAAAACTCCAAAAGATGAAGTTCCAAAAAACTTACCAGTTCCAGATGAGAATTCTGCTATTCTTTTCAAAGATGAAGAGTATGAAGTTATTCGAGTAAATTCTTCTAATTGTGCAACCTATTATCGTGTTTATAATAAGATTCAAGATAAAGTATTAAATGATGAGTTTGAACAAAAGATTACTTACTTCTTAAAAGAAGAAGGAGAATATTACTTGTTTTTAGAGTCTGGAGATCATACAATCATCTATAATTTGTCTAGAGGTGTTCCGGTTAGAGAAATTAATCTTTCTTATGGATCTATTCCGGGAGATACTGAAGGGGGAGTTTACCGATTTAGAAGTTGTGTTGAGGATTTTTCTAAGGGAGAGTATTTTTGGAACTTAACTTTAGAGAGTAATGATTTTTATAAAAATGCTACTTATACATCTTTTGATTCTGAAAAAGCAATATTAATAGTTTGTAATCAAAGAACTTGTCAAAGTATGAATACAAGTGGTAGTTTGATAAAAGACTTGGGTTCTTTTGATTTGGTGATAGGAGCATTCCGTAATTATTTTTTGGTTGTTCAGCAAGGTATTTTAAAGGTGTTTGATATTCAAGGGGTGGAATTATCTTGTGAAGGGGTTCCCCTTTATGTAGAAGGGCATTCTTATGGATTGATTTTTCCAAGTGAAGATACTGTAGGAATTGTGGAGCCATCTCTTTCTGAAATAAATATTGTATCTAGTTGTAAATTAAAATAAAAAAGAAAGATATAAATCTTCCCAAAGTGGAAGATTTTTTTATTTTGTAAAGTACTGTCAAAAATGAAAAAAAGGGTTGATTTGAACTTTACAAATGACTTGGTTTTGTGTAATATTGAAGTAGGTAGTGGTTGAATGTGGTGAAAAGTGGGGGATGAATATGTTTATAGGAGAATATCATCATACGATTGACGAAAAGGGTAGAATCATTATACCAGCTAAGTTTCGTGAAGATTTAGGCGAATCATTTATCGTTACTCGTGGAATTGAAAATTGCCTTTTTGTCTATTCTAAAGAAAACTGGGCTAAAATTACCGATAAACTAAATTCTTTGCCTTTCACTAAAAAAGATGCGAGAAATTTTAATCGTTTCTTTATGTCAGGTGCTACGGATGTAGAATTAGATAAGCAAGGTCGTGTCAATCTACCAAGTCCTTTGATTTCCTATGCGAGTCTTTTAAAAGACTGTGTTGTTATCGGAACAGGAGATCGTCTGGAGATTTGGTCAGAAGAATCTTGGAATTCATTCTTTAATTCTACGAAAGACATCATGTCAGACATAGCCGAAAATTTATTTAACGAAAGTGTGAACTTATGATGGAAAAACATATAAGTGTACTACTTAATGAATCTATTTCCTCCCTAAATTTAAAAGAAAATAGCATTATTGTAGATGCGACACTAGGCTATGGCGGACATAGTAGTAACATCTTAGAAAGAATAAATATGGGGTATTTATTCGCCTTTGACCAAGATAGTGAAGCAATTCGGCATAGTACCGATCGTCTCTCTAAGGTCGGTACTAACTTCACTATCATCAAAAGCAACTTTGTGCATATGAAAGAAGAATTATTAAAGCATGGAGTGGAAAAGGTAGACGGGGTGTTATTTGATTTAGGAGTTTCTTCTCCTCAATTAGATGAAGGAGAGAGAGGATTTTCCTATCACGTTGATGCAAAACTCGATATGCGAATGGATCAAGAACAAAAGCTGAGTGCTTATGATGTTGTTAATACCTATTCGAAAGAAGACCTTTCGAGGATTTTTTTTCAATACGGAGAAGATAAATTCGCAAATGCTATCGCAAAGAAAATTTGCGAAGCAAGACGAGAAAAACCAATAGAAACAACATTGGAATTGGTAGAAGTTATCAAGAGTGCTGTTCCAATGAAGTTTAGATTAGAAAAACATCCAGCAAGACAAATCTTTCAAGCTATTCGAATTGAAGTTAATCATGAATTGGATGTTTTAGAACCAGCTCTTAGCCAAGCACTTGATTTAATACGTGTTGGGGGAAGAGTTGCGGTTATTACGTTTCATTCCTTAGAAGATCGTATTGTTAAAAAATACTTTAAAGAAAAAACAGAAATTGATCCAAAAGTAAAAGGAATGCCTAATATACCAGAAGAATATTTACCAGACTTTCGTTTGGTTTGCGATAAAGCAATTGTTCCTAGTGAAGAAGAACTAGAACAAAATCCACGAGCAAGGAGCTCTAAACTGAGAGTTATAGAAAGAATAAAATAGGAGATGTCTACTATGGGTACAGTTAAGAAAAAATACAAAATGTCAAAATTTGAACGATTACTATATACATTTGCTTTGTTTTTATTAGTGATTGCTCCTATATCAATTGTGTTCTCTAAAGCAACTTTGGCAAAAGTAAATTTTGAAGTAGAAAAACAAAAAAAGGAAATTGAAGTTCAAAAGAAAACCAATGAGTCCTTAGAAATGACCATTGATGAATTAGCTTCCCTTACAAAGATTCAAGAAGTTGCAGAACAACAAGGATTGAGTTATAATAATAATAATATACGATCAGTTGGTGAAGATCATTAAACTAGGAAGTGAGAATCGTGAAAAAGAAGAGAAAAAATACCATACGATATTCTAAATTAGTTATCTTGGGTTCTCTTCTTTTATTTTGCCTAATGATAGGAAGAGTGATCCAATTAGGAGTTTCTCCTACGATTGATGGAGTTGATCTTCAAAAACTAGCTAGTAAGAGAACGACACGTACAGATATTGAACCAGCTAAAAGAGGGACAATTTATTCTGTTACAGGGGAACCTCTTGCACAGACAGTATCTTCTTATACTTTGATTGCGTATTTAGATGCTAAAAGAACTACCAATCCTAAGAAACCTCATCACGTCGTTAATAAGGAGGAGACTGCTGAAAAGCTAGCTCCTATTTTAGGAATGGAAAAAGAAGAAATTCTTCATTTATTATTAAAAGAGAATGTTTATCAAACAGAATTTGGAACTAAAGGAAAAGGTCTTACGGAATTAGTAAAAAAACAAATTGATGATTTAAATTTACCGGGACTTGGCTTCATTGAAACCTTTAAGAGATATTATCCAAAAGGAAATTTTCTTTCTTATACTCTTGGTTATACAAAACCTACTAGCGAAGAGGATTCTACGATTAAAGGGGAAATGGGTATTGAGAAAGAATTCAATGAGCTTTTAAAGGGAGAAGATGGATATACTCGTTATCAAAAGGATTTACAAGGATATCGTATTGCGAATACTCCTGTAGATACAAAAGAAGCAGTTCAAGGAAAAGATATTTATTTGACGGTTGATGAATCTATTGAGTTCTTTGTAGAACAGGCTCTTCATAATGCTAACAATGAATATGGATGGGAATGGTTTCATATTACGATTTTAGATGCTAAAACAGGAGCTGTTCTTGCGACCTCAACATCTCCTTCTTTTGATCCTAATGTTCGTAATATTTCTAATTATTTAGATTTAATGGTTTCTGCTCCTTATGAACCAGGTAGTACCATGAAGACATTTACGTATATGGCTGCGATGGAAAACGGAGTATATGATGGTACAGAAACTTATAAATCAGGAGTTTATGTAACCAGTGATGGTACTGAAATTGGTGACTGGAACCGTAATGGATGGGGTTATATTTCTTTTGATAAAGGATATGCTATGAGTAGTAACGTTGGAGTTATTAATATGATTTCTCGTCATATGTCCAGTACGATGCTTCGTCAGTATTTTAGAAAACTTGGATTTGGTCGTAAGACTGGTATTGATCTTCCAAATGAATCCAAGGGAAATTTGGAATTCAAGTACGAAACAGAAATCTATAATGCGGGATTTGGTCAAGGAATTACGACTACTCCAATTCAAAATGTAAAAGCAATGACTCCATTGACGAATGACGGAATGTTGTTAGAACCATATATTGTTTCTAAAATAGTAGATTCTGAAACGGGAGAAGTTATTTTAGATAGAGAAAAACAAGAAATTGAAAGAGTTGCTTCTACCGCAACCGTTCAAAAAATGATTCAATTAATGGATGACTGTGTTAATGGTATTGGCAATACCGGTAGTGGTTTTAGAATCGATGGTGGAGAACTAATCGGTAAGACTGGTACTGCTCAGATTGCCAGTGAGCATGGAGGAGGATATTTGTCTGGAAAAGAAGATATTATTTCTTCTTTTGCGGGAATTTATCCAAAGAGTAATCCTCAAGTTATTATTTATGCTTCTGTTAAAAGACCAAGTGGTGGTAGTCAAAAACCATTAAGTAATGCAATTAAAGAAATTGTAAGAAATATTTCAAAATATTATGGAAATAGTGATTCTTCTTATCAAACAGTTGATGTTCATTCTTATGAAGTTCCTAATTTCCAAAATCAAAAAGTTGAAACTGCAAAAGTCACTTTAGATTCTAACGGTATTCGTTATGTAGTTCTTGGAAATGGTGATAAAGTATTAAAACAATCTCCCAATCGTGGAGATATTATGACAAATTTAGATGTTGTTTATTTCATAACAAACGATTCAGCTTTAGTAGTACCCAATGTTTATGGCTTGTCTTCTAAGGTTGCAAAAGATTTATTACAAAAGATGGGATTAAAAGTTTCCTTAGAAGGAGTTGGATATGTAACGAGTCAGTCTCTTCCAGAAGGAACTCCTATCACAGAGGGCTTAGAGATACAGTTAGTATTAGGACCTCGCTATCAATTAGAGTAGGTGAGACGATGGAAAAAAAGATTATTATTCTACTAGAAGTCCTATTTGTAGTAGGAGCACTAGGTTTTTATATGGTAAAGGAATTAATCCCTGAATATCGTGATTCTCATGGATCCAGTGATTCTTTCCTAAATGCAAAACATTATCATAATATGGTAGAGTGGAATGTAGATGATGCGGTTCATTTTTCTACTGTATTCAATTCTGATCAAAAGATAATTCATATCTTCTTCTTTAGTAAAACATCTACTTGTCTTTATAATCAGAATATTGAAGGAAATGCTTTAGAAGATGGTATTAAAAAAATTGTTCAAATCTTAATTCAACAAGATTATTTAAAAGATGATACTACGGTTTTTCTTACTCGTTATGGAGATTCTTCTTATGATTCTTATTTAGAGTCTGTTAAAAAGTGTTTTAAAGAATATGATTTATCTTCTTTTATCATGGAGAAGGAAAATACCATTGCAGAATTGTCTGAAGAGTTACATTTAGCTCCTAGTACCAATGATAAAAATATTTTGAGAAATATCGATTTTTATTCAAAAGAATTTGTAAGAGCTTATAAAAATGAACAAAGGGAAAATGAATCCGTAGAAGATTTTCCTGAAAGTACTGCAAGACATTATGCTAATACGGTTTATAAGATGCTTGAGAAGAAAATGGTAGAAGAGAATATTACTAATTCTGTAAAAGCAGATGTATTATCTTCTATAAAAATTGATACTGAAGAAGAGTACTTATATTATTTAACACAAAATAGTTGGTATTACGTATTAGAAGGAAAAATCTATGCTTTTATAGAATTTGATGATTCCTATGAGATTGTATCTTTTTGCTACTTAGGTTCTGTAGATCAAGCAAGGGAGGGACAATGTCCATGAAAAGAATGATTCGTATTCGAAATAGTGTGATACTCGTATTATCGATATGCATTGTTTTATTAGGAATTGGTTTTATTGTGCTATCGGTTCGCTTGAAACATAAAAATGATGAGGTTCATTCTTTTGATGTTGGTTTTATGGAAGTTAAAAAGTCTTCTTCCGTGAAGGGATCTACCATAGAACCAATAGGAGATGCAGTTATTTCAAAGCAAAAAAAAGAAATTCACTTTTCTTATACCTTACATTCTGTTCATGATGAAATTGTTTATTTAGCGACCATTCGTAATAATGGAACACTTCCTGCTGAAATTGTAGATGTATTAGAATCTCCAGATTTTCAGGATCCAAAGTTAGAAAAAATTATCTCTCCTGTTACAATTACTTTATCGGATATCAAAGGAAAGATTCTTCAACCTGGAGAAGACATTACTTTAAAAATTAGTGTCTATTATAATCCTAGTAGTTCTGCAGGAAAAAAGGCATTCGATTATACAATTGGATTAATCACTAAATCAAGAACCTAAATGGTTCTTTTTTCTTTTCTTTTTTTAGGGGATTTGCTATAATGGAATAGTAGGAAGTGTGAATATGAAAAAGAAGAAAATTTTTCTTTTTATTATTTTTTTATTCGTTGTAATTGCGATAACTTCCATTAGTGTGGGGGTATATTTTAATAAACTAGCAAGACCAAGTGCTATTTTTGGTGGTGTTATTGATTCTCTTAGTGAGAGAATGAATCGTTATACCAAAGTAGATAGTGCTTTCGTAGTGGGAGATAATTTCACCGTTAATGGGAATTTAAAATATGAAGTTGATAGTGAATATTACTTTAATCGTTATTTTACAGATCCAGATATTCAAAAGAAATATAACGTATTAATTAATTTAAATAAATTGGATACTCAATATACAGTTTCTCAAGATAAAAAGAAAAATACTGCTTTTATTGAACTAAAAGAAATGATAGGGGAAGAAGCCATTGTTTTTTATAAGTTATTTGTTACAAACTCTACTCAGTATTATTACTTAGATGGTGTATCTGATACTTATGTTAATAATGGTACTTGTAATTACTTTGAAACGTTAGGAGAAGAAATTACTACCAAAGATAATATTGATTATTTAAATCATTTCTTCGTTTTATCTTTGAAAAAGAATCTAAAAGAAGAGTATTTTGAAAGTAAATTAATGGATGAAAATATTCATGGTTCTGTTCAAAATGTTAACCGTATTTCTATACGCTTTACGGATTCTATGATTCATACTCTTATGAAAGATATTTTGAAAGATTTTAAAGAAGATGAGAAAGCTTCTAAGATTTTGAATAATATCGATCCAAACTTTTCTAGTTATAAATTAGATGATGATAAAACGTATTTAGAAAAAGATGAATCTTATACTCTAAATATTTATACGACAAAAGTATTATATAAACCAATTAAATTTGATATTCTTCACTTAAAAGGAGAAGAAAAAACATCTATTATCTATGAAGGGGATTTATCAGGAGGAACTATTTATGTTTCTCGTAATGATAAAGCGGAATATCAAATGCCAGTTAAAATATCTTCTCATCAAATCTATGTGGATATTCAAGATGTAAAAGGAAATCACTTAGGAGAAGTTCGATTAGAAAAGAATCAACATAATATTACTTTTAATTATTCTTTTGAACAATCAAATAAGAAATATGATGTTGTTTATTCTTCTAAATATAGTTCTATTAAGAAGAAAAAATCTTATCAAAATGAGAAAAAATTATCTTTTAAAATATTAGAAAATAAAGAAAGTAAAATGAATGGAACTATTACTATGACTTTTCAAGTCAAAAATCAATCTAAAATAGAAGAAGATATTTCTAGCGCAATCCTTGCTTCTAGTTTAACAGAAGAACAAAAGCAATTGTTTGATACTAAGAGAACCTTAGTTAGAGAAAGAATGGAGAGAACATCATGAAAAAGAAAAAAAAGAAAAAGCAATCTTTTTTAGGAGATAATCCAGTTTTAAAAATTGTATTTGCTTTATTAGTATTACTTGTTTTAGTCTTATCAATTTTAGTTTTCGTAAAAGAAAAAAATCAGGATGAGGATATTACTCCAGATTTAGTTATTCCCGTAGTAGGAGATAATCATTCCTTTGCTTTTAATGTAAATGCTTTGGCATTATCTCAAAAAGATGAATATGTTTTTCGAGTAACTAATTTTAAAAACAGTGTTCGTAACGAAAAAGATGTTTATTATACAGTAACTATTATGAATAAAACGAAAGCAACGATTGAGGTATTTAAAGGGGATAGTGAAGAGAATCTAATGAATCAGCAGGAAGAGACGATTCTCTCAGGAAATGCACTATATCGTGAGAAGAACAACCAGGAGGATTTTGTGATTAAAATGACAAAAACGGCTCCTTTAGATTCCAAAGAATTTATCCAAGTTATGGTAGAGGTAAATGAAACAAATTAATTCGACTTTTTGTCGAATTTTTTTTATAAAAAAAGTTCATTTCTTTGGGTCTTTCAAATTGACATTTCAGGTTGGAAATGATAAACTTGAATAGTATAGGTAGAATATGTTGGAGGATGTCGTATGAATTTGGATTTAGAAAATGAAAAAGTAATACTTGAAAAAGACGGAAAAGTAATAGATTGCGACATATTATTTACTTTTGATAGTGAAGAAACTATGAAATCATACGTAGGATATACAGATCATTCTATCGCTCCTAATGGTAGAAAAAATATCTATGTATCTGCTTATAATCCCTTCAATACAGTATTCGAATTAGAAAATATAACGAATCGCAAAGAACTTGCGATGGTTAATCGTGTATTACAAGAATTAGACGAACAAGCAAATGCATAAGGTGGTGAGGATATGAGTCAGATAAGGAAGAAAATCTTTACAGGTACCATCGATCTTGATAATCAATCGTTATCTTTAGAAGAAAAAAACGAAAGAGTCTTTAGCATCATGAAAATGGCTGGTGTAGATGTAGAAGATCGTGATTCTTTTGAGATTGTGTTTGATGGAGCAAGTAGTGATGGTGTTTCTGAAGTACAAACAACAGAATATTCTGTTTATCGTATCCAAGACACTAAGGATGTTGCAGAAGTACTAAGAGAAGAAGATTTAACAGATATCTTACAAGAATTAAAAGTATTAAGAGAAAAACTTGCTACCGCTCAGAATGGAAAAGAAAGACGAGTTTTAATTGATAAAATAGCAAAGAGAACCGAAGAATTAGAAAAAGCTGCTTCTGATGCGAGAGCTATGGATGAAGCTTTAAAGAATGAGTTACGTTCTCTAGAAGAACAAATCCTTACTTTCCAAAGAGATATTAAGATGGCTTCTATTGAATATGAAGCTTCTTATAAAAGACTACAAGCTGTTTTAGAAGAACAATCTGCAAGATTAGAGTCTAATGAGTTATTATCAGAAGAAGAATTAAACTCTTTAAGAGAATTCTATGCTGAAAAGAAATTAGAAGAGAATGAAAAGTCTGTTGCTATCAAAAAACAAATTGAAGATCAAAAAAGATTGCTAACGACTTTAAAGAGAAGAAAGAATAAAATAGAAAAACAAGTGAATACTGCAGAAGCACTTGGATTATCAGTTTCAGAATTAAGAGAAGTTATTAGTACGGTTAATAAGAGAAAGATTATTAATGCTATCTTTAAACAAAAAGGATTAGAGTCTATTGTTCAAAAGAAAGCATCTAATCGTACAAAAGAGGAAAAATTAATCTTAAAAGAAGCCAGAGAAGAAATCATTAAAGAAATTGGTGCTTTAAAAGCTTCTGATAATTCGATGTCAGTAGAAGATGCGATTCAAGCTTTATATTCTGTTTCTACAGAATATCAGGAAATGGAAGATCCTAAAGTATTATTAATCCATGATAATCATTTGGATAATATTCGTAGACATGCTTCTAAAATTCCTGAAAAGATTGTTAATCGTAATCCAAGACAAAAGAGTGTGGAGCAAGAAGTTGTTCCAGAGCCTTTAGAGAGACCGGCTGATTTAGTAGATGTTGAAGAGGGCGTTCACAGTGTTGCTGTTGAAGAAGAAGATCGTAAAGAAGCAATGGAAAGAGTTACATTCTTCAAGGATTTAGATAATGATGGACAATTATATGTAAGAGACTATGCATTGAGAAGATTCCATTTTATCCCATTAAGTTCCGATACCGTTATTATTGAGGATGCTACTTGTTATGCAGTCGATACTGCTGCTGCTGAATATGTCATGAATCATGGAGATAACGGATATTCTCCTTACCAAGTTGTTGTTGAAGAAGTTCATTTAGGTAAGAAGGAGAGAGAAGCAGAAGAGAAACTTGCAAAAGAAGTTATCGAACAAGAAGAAAAAGAAGTAAAAGGTATTACTGAAAAGATTATTGTATATCGTGACTTAGATCAAGGTAAAAGATATATTAATAAACCGGCTGCTATTCGATTCAACTTGGTTCCAGAAAAAGATGACCCTGTTCGAATTGATGGAACTATTTGCTATGCTATTTATGATGTTGATGCAGATTATATTTTGGGACATGGAAATAACCAATATTCTCCATATATTTCAGAAGAAAAAGAAATCCATTTAGGTAAAGCAGTTGCTCCAAAAGAAGAAAAGAAGGAAACTTTGATTCCACCTAAAGAGATTTTAGTTTATAGAGATCAAGCTAATAATAATGAAGCTTATATTGATAAATATACGTTATATAGATTTGGCTTTATTCCTATCGGGGAAGAAGTTAAGATTGAAGGAAAGACTTATTACAAAATTGCTAATGAAGATCTTTCAACAATCATTGATAATCAAGAAAAGATGTATTACGTTGTTCGTACAAAAGACATTGAATTGCCAAAACGTATGGAGCTTCCAGTAATTGATGATAAGGAAGAAGAAGAAATTATTACCTTCTATCGTAATGCAGAAGATTCTAAGAAAATTTATGTTAATGCTCATATTTTACTTCGCTATGGAATTAATCCAAGTAGTAAAATTATTCGTATTAATGGAATTAATAGTTATCAAATTAGTGATGAGGATTATAAAAAGATTTGTAGTGATGCGAGAGCTAAAAAAGGAAACAATGTATCTATTCGATTTGAAGAGATTCGTGTTATTAAGAAAGAACCTGCTAGAATGGTGGATATTGTTCCCAAAGAAGTTCAACCTGAGGTTCCAAAAACGGTTGAGCCTCCAAAACCAGTTGAAGTTCCAAAACCAGTTGAAGTTCCAAAACCAGTTGAAGTTCCAAAACCAGTTCTTCCTACTCCTAAAGTGGAAGAAAAGAAACCTCGCAAAGAACCATTATCTATTGATTCTATCGTTGAAAGAGTTACAAAAGGACTTATTCCTTCTACAGATGGAGAATCTACTTATAAACCAATTCACTTAAAAGCATCTTCTAAGTTTATTCAAGAGTTACAAACAGGAGAATGGGTATACAATATTATCCATGCTGTTCCTACTGTTGGTAAGACAACCTATGAATTCTTAGAAAAATTATCAAGTCAATTAGTATCTTCTGGAAAAGCTAATGAAGGATTAAATGAATTAGCTAGAAGATTAAGAGATGATTTGAGTGAAGAAGATGTTAATGCATTATTTAGAGAATACAAAGATAGTGATTTAAAGAATCATTTAAATAATCCAATTAATATTGTAATTATAGATCGATTAAAGTCTTTTGGATTAGATCATATCCAAAGAATTCATCTTCAATTACAAAGACAATATACAAGCCTATATTCTTTACTTGGACAAATTAAACCATTAGAGGAAAAGATTGGTTCTGGTCGTTTAAGTGAGAATGATCGATATGCTTATTTAAATGCTAGAAGACAATATATAGGAAGAGTTGCTGGAATTATTAAGAAAATAGAAGAAGAGAGAAAAGCTGTTTCTATTATCTTATCTAGTGGTATTCCTGGAATTGAAGCTGGCTATCAGAAAGAGAATTATCCATTCATTGAAAGAGGGAACGTATCTCTTGAACAATTTGATCCTGAGTTAAAAGAACGTTATCATGAGTATCAAGAAGAATTTGAAGAAGCTCTAGAAAAGAATAATCCTGATACAATCGTATCTGGATTCATGGGATTAGAAAGTTGTTCTTTCCGTCAGAATGATGTTGCGAGAAGTTTAGTAGGAAGAAAGAGTGTTGGTACAAAATACTTTAGCTCTTTTGCTAGAGAATTCTATTATCAAGATGATGTTTTTGCAAAAGACTTATTCACAATGGTTTCTGATTCTGTAGCGGTTGTTGGTTCATATTATCAGAACTTCAATGCTTCTAATTTTGAAGCGTTCCGTTATTATCAAGATATTATGGGACGTTATGGAAAAGGAATGATTTCTCCAGAAAAAGTTGTTTCTAGTATTCAGTCAATTGCACAAGAGTCTTATGATAACTTAGAGAGAGTTGTAGATGAGTCATCTAGTATCATTGATGTTAGTGAAATTCGTTCTAACTTAGGTTCTTTAATTAAGAATCCAATTGATATCTTAAGTTTACCTGAGATGAATGCATTACCAAAAGATGATCGGGATCGTTTACTATTTGCTTTCGCTTCTTGTACATTTGCTGTTCAAGTTGCTACGCTAATGGATCATAAGTATTCCTCTCTTACAGCACAAGATATGGTAAGAGATTCTGAAAAAGATCCTGGAGACAAAGGAAAAGTATATTAAAAAGTATTAGATTTTCTAATACTTTTTTTGTTTATTAATTTTCTATTTCATATTATAATAAACCTATAAGGGAGTGATACTATGAAAGTACTTAAAAGTCAAAATGGTAATATAGCTTTATTACTAAAAGAAGTAGGGGAAGTAAATGATACTGTTTTAAAGGCAAATGATGTAGATGCCTCTTTTGAAAAACATGTTCCTCAATTTGATATTTTTGAAGATAAAGCAGAGGTTTTTGTTTCTCATGTTATGGAAGAAGAACACTATATTGAATGGATTATGGTTGATTATGGAAAAGAACAAATCATTCGTCATTTTCAACCAGGAGATGATCCTAGAATGGTAGTGGATTATCAAGAAGGAATGAAGGCTTATAGTTATTGTAATAAGCATAGTTTATGGATGAGTGAGGGATAATATGCAAGAAGAAAATCCTAAAAACAAAAAGATTATGGGAGCAATTCTATCTTGTTTGTTTTACTGTGGAGTTTGTATGATTCCAATGGTGGCAGTTATACTTTCTCAAATCGCGGTTGGTGAGAAAATGCCAATTGTTGCATTTATTGTTTTTCTTATTATTATCGGAATTCTCTTAGGAGGAAATATTTTATGTTTGGTTTATCGTCTTCAAGAAATTCGTGATGGTGAAGAAGAGGATGCAAGTATTTATTAAAAAGGAGTGATAATATGTTACTTGTTACGACAGATTGTATTGAAGGAAAAGAAATTAAAGAAAGTTTAGGCGTTGTAAAGGGAGAAATTGTTCAATCTAAAAACATTGGACGTGACTTTATGGCTGGAATGAAAACAATTGTTGGAGGAGAGATTTCTGGTTATACCGAAATGATTCGTGAAGCAAGACAAATCGCTACGAAGAGAATGGTAGATGAAGCGGAAGCTTTAGGAGCTGATGCTGTTGTTGGAATTCGATATGGTTCTTCTGCTGTTATGCAGGGAGCTGCTGAGATCATTGTTTATGGTACAGCTGTTAAATTAAAGTAAAGAGATTTTAAAAAAACTCTTTACTTTTTTTTTATTATATGATATGTTTGCAATGACGTTTTTGCAATCAGGCTAGATATCCTATGACCCGGTCATATGGATATGTGGCTTTTTTGCGTTGAAAGGAGTGTGAAATAAAAAATGTCATTCATCGAGGTTAAACAGATATCGAAAACTTTCCGAGTTGCTAAGAAAAAGAGTGGACTCAAGGAATCTATAAAATCTTTCTTTAAGAGAGAGTTTATAGATGTGAAAGCAGTAGATGAAATCTCTTTTTCTATCGATAAGGGAGAAATTGTTGGCTATATCGGGCCTAATGGAGCTGGAAAAAGTACTACGATTAAGATTCTTTCTGGAATCTTAGTACCAGATTCAGGAGAGTGTAGGATAGCTGGCATGACACCTTGGAAAAATCGAGTAAAGTATGTCAAAAATATTGGAGTTGTTTTTGGTCAAAGAAGTCAACTTTGGTGGGATATTCCTGCAGAAGATACCTTTGATCTACTAAAAGATATTTATGAGATACCAGAAGAAGAATTCAAAGCTACAAAGGAAGATTTAATTCGAAGACTAAATCTTCAAGATATCATAAACATTCCTGTTAGACAATTAAGTCTAGGACAGAGAATGCGCTGTGAAATTGCAGCAAGCTTATTACATAATCCAGAAATCTTATTTTTGGATGAACCAACGATAGGCTTAGATGCTGTATCCAAACAGTTGGTTAGAGACTTTATCAAAAAGTTGAATCGTGAAAAAAACACGACCATTATTTTGACAAGTCACGATATGTCTGATATTACATCACTCGCAAAACGAATTATTTTGATTGGAAAAGGGAAGGTTTTATATGATGGTAGTTTGAAAAAATTACAAAACAAATATGAAACCGAAAAGTACGTTTTCTTAAAAACGAATGATAAATTATCCATTCGTCATAAGGGAATTAAACAAAAAACAAAAAATAAAGAGGGATATGACTTAGTCATCGATACAAGATATTTAAGTATTTCCGAATTATTAAATCTTGTTTCTAAAAAGATTACCATTGACGATGTTGAAATTGATCATGAAGATATTGATAATATAATTGTTAAATTATACGAGGATTACAAGATTTGAAAGCCTACTTTACTTATTTTAAATTAAAATTTATTAGTGGTCTTCAATATCGTGCAGCTGCTTGGGCAGGAATTTCAACACAATTCTTTTTTGGATTTGTATTTATCATGGTATATATAGCCTTTTATGAGTCTGGTGGTAAAAGCCTCCCTATGGCACTTCCAGAAGTCGTTACCTATCTATGGTTAAATCAAGCATTTCTTGCATTAGTCAATCAATTTTCAAGAGATCAAGAACTCTTTAAACTGATTAAAGAAGGAGGTATCTCTTACGAATTAATCCGACCAAAAGATTTATACTTTATGTGGTATTTTAAAATCATTGGTCAAAGACTTGCAAATGTTACTTTACGATTTATTCCATTGATTGCAGTAACTTCTTTATTACCAAGTCCTTATCGTTTTGGATTACCAAGTTCTTTTCCTCATTTCTTATTATTTATTCTATCTTTAGGAATGGGAACATTACTCGTAACAGCCTTATCGACTTTATATCCCATTATTACATTACTTACTATGAATGAAAAAGGAATTGTGAATTTACTGATTACTTTAGCAGATATTTTATCGGGAATTGTTGTTCCAATCCCATTTTTTCCAATCTTTTTACAAAAAATATCCAGTTGGTTACCATTTCAATATATTAGTGACTTGCCATTTCGTATATACGTAGGAAACGTCTCTATTGAAAATGGATTGTTTGGAGTATTTATACAATTTATTTGGATTATTTTATTAATACTTGAATTATCTTTAAAGAGTTTCAGGAATCTATAGCTTTGTGTTTAAGGTGAGATACATGCAGGTTATAACAGACCGGGATGCCCGGATCAGGGCCCCCCGATATTCATTTCCGATCACCCATACGGAGCGGAAAAAGAGATG
>CAMZHD010000033.1 GCA_947306705.1 uncultured Caryophanales bacterium | reverse complement strand
AGAAGATGTTAATACATTGAAAAAAATGTTCTTTGCTTGTTCTTGTGAGAGATGGACGGAAACGGATAAGAAGTTAAATTCTTTGAAAGATTCGAATGTACGTCCTTGTGTTGCCCCTGGTTTTTGTGCAACAAATGCTTGTAAGATTGAAAATGGAGACGTCTTGATGTTCTTTAATACTAGACGTACGAATTATGATAAATTTATTCGTGTGATTTATGAATGTGCTCCTGAAGTCTTTAAAACAAATGAGTATCAATTACCTGCCTATTCTATGATTCGATTAGATACTCAATATAATATTCCTTGTTTTGCAGAAAGTATTGAATATACCAATTCTCTTTCTAATTTAATGGCTAAGTCTGGTAAGAAGACTTTAATCTTAACAAGTAATGAGCATATGAGTTTAGTCAATTTCCTTGCAAATGGACTTACGTATGTTAATAACCCAAGTATTCAGTTTATGGCATTAGATGAAAATTATTTATTTGGTCCAGAAAACGTTGCAGCTTTACTTGATACAACAGATTATGATTTATATATTTTTGATTATCATATGGATGTTTCTAAAACGATTAATGATTTAAAAGAGCAATTAAGTAGAATTGATGTGGTTCTTGGTAATGTAGCGGCTGCTTGTGTTAATAAACATTCTTTATTTATTACTTCCTTATATGGAATCAAGAAGACCCTTCCACTAGCTCCTTATAATCCAGAAGAAGTAACGATTGACTATGAAATGCAAATTCCTATTTTCTTCTTTGATTATTCTTATCCTAGAAGTAAATATGCTTTGTTCCCAGGAGAAACGAATGATATTTTATCAAGTGCTCTTCGTTGTATTTGGGAGAATAATGAGTTATATTCCCTTGTTAGAGAAAAGGGAATCTTAAATAATTTATTCAAAGCTCTTAGTAAAAAATAATACAAGTCGAAAGATTTGTATTTTTTTGATATAATGAAGATGGAGGGATTCTATGAAAAAAATAGTTTTAGCATCCAATAATAAACATAAAATAAAAGAGTTTCAAGAAAATATGAAAGACTATGATATTGAAACAATGGAAGATGTTGGATTTGTGCAAGATATTGTAGAAAATGGAGATAATTTCTATGAAAATGCTTATATTAAAGCAAAGACGGTTCATGATTATTTATTGAGTAAAGGAATTGAGTTAGATGTTATCGGAGAAGATACTGGATTATGTGTAGATGCATTAGATGGAGAACCAGGAATATACAGTGCTCGTTATGCAGGAGATCATGATGATGAAGCGAATCGTGATTTATTACTTTTAAAATTAAAAGATCGAAAGGATCGTTCTGCTCATTTTACTTGTCAGATCGTATTAGTTCGTGCAGATGGCTCAGTAGAAGCTGTTAAGGGAAAAACGTATGGAACGATTTTAGAAGAGGAGAGAGGTTCTAAAGAATTTGGATATGATTGTTTATTCTATTCAAATGATTTAGGAAAAACCTTTGGAGAAGCTACTTCTTCTGAAAAAGCCACAGTATCTCATAGAGGAAGAGCCATCCAAGAATTATTAAAAGTATTGTAGTGTTAACTAAAATAGGTTGACAAAGTAATTTTCTTATGTTATGATGGAAATGAATTTGAGAAGAAAGGAGTGAGAACATGAGTAAATATCAAATGAAACAATTTATTAATAGGATTCGTAAAAATGACTTTGGGAATGGTTTGTTCTCACTTGTTTTGAATGGGTAAAAATATTGTTATTTCAAAAGAGTCATTTTAGACTCTTTTTATTTTGTTAGGAGGTAGATCTATGAAGAAGTTTAAAAGTTTTAAACTATTATTCTATTATTTAAGAAATGATAAGTTTAAAGTATTCATCTATGTATTTTTAGTTTTAATGAGTTACCTTCCAGCTTTATGTGCTGCCTATTTTTGGGGGAAGGCTTTGGAATTTTTACTAGCGAAGGATTTTCATCAATTCGTCTATTATTTGATTCTATGGGAAGGTATCTTTATATTTTGTTATAGTATTTTACAAGTACCTAGAGATAAATTGTATAATTATTTTGAATTAAAATTTATGAAAGCCGTTTCAGTGGATTTATATCAAAAGATTGATCTATTACCTGCCATTGCTTTCGAAGATATTGGAGTAGGAGAGTACATTAATCGTTTATGTAATGATACAGAACGTATTATGTCTTTACTAAACTCTTTAATTAAACTAGTTTGTAAAAGTTTAGCAGTTTTAGTTGTACTAGGATTATCTTTCTATATTTCTTGGATCTTAGGATTAGAAATCTTTATATTCTCCTTTTCTATGGGATTGATTTCTTATGTATTCTTTCCAAGAATTAAAAAGACACAAGAAGAGATTAAAAAGAAATCGGATCTATATATAAAAACTGCGACTGAAAATATTACAGGAATTCGTGAGATTAAAGCTCTAGGAATTCGTCATCATATTGAACATAACATTTTTGATTTTCTTGATGGAGTTTATGCAGAAGAAAAGAAAATTCGTAATTATGAAGTCATTTATTATTCTCTTAATAACTTATTATACTTTGTTCTTCAATTTGTAATTTTCTTTACGGCTGGTAAATTCTTTATAGAAGGAAAGATTGTTTATGCTTTATTCATTATGTTAGATTCTTATATCTGGAGAATTGATGAAGTTGTAGAATCTATTTCTGACTTTGGAGTCAATTATAATAAAGTAACTGTTTCTCTAAAAAGAATTGATGAGATTGTTAATAATAGACTTTATCCAGATGAAAAGTTTGGATCTCAAGAATTAAAGAATGTAAAAGGAGTTATTGAATTTAAAAATGTTAAATTCAAATATACGCCTGATGAAGATTATACATTACGGGGATTAAGTTTGAAATTTCAACCAAATCGTAAGATTGCGATTGTTGGAAAGAGTGGAAATGGTAAATCTACTTTATTCAATCTATTACTTCGTTATTTTGATGTAGTAGAAGGATCTATATGTATTGATGGAGTAAACATTCAAGATTTATCGGAAGAAGCACTTCGTCATAGTATTTCCATTATTCGTCAAACTCCATTTTTGTTTAATCAATCTATCTTGGATAATTTCAAAATTGTGAAGCCAAATACTTCCTTAGAGGAAGTAAGAGAAGTTTGTAAGAAAGCTTATATAGATGATTATATTATGTCTTTACCAAATCAGTATGATACTGTGATTGGAGAAGGCGGAGTCAATTTATCCGGTGGTCAAAAACAAAGAATAGCCATTGCAAGAACGTTATTATTAAATACAAAAATCATCTTATTTGATGAAGCAACTTCTGCACTCGATAATGAAAGCCAAGATTATATTAAGAAAACAATCGATGATCTTGTAAAAGATCATACAATCATCATTGTTGCTCACAGATTAAGTACAATTGTTGATGCAGATGAGATCTATGTTATAGATAAGGGAAAACTTGCTGACATGGGAACTCATAAGGAATTATTAGAATCTTCTAAGGTATATCAATCATTGTACAAAATAGAAAACTCAAATTCATAAAAAGAAGGGATTTCTCTTCTTTTTTTTATGGTATAATAATTATAGTAGGAGAATGTTATGAAAGAAGTTGAATTAAAGTTTAAAGTTGATTCTATGAATCAAATTCTTTCTCTTTTAGAAGAGAAGCACTGTGTTTTGAGTGATGTATTCAATCAACAAGATGTTATTTATGTACCGGATTTAAATCATGTAGAAAGCGTAGATGGTTCTATTTGGTTACGAATTCGAAGAGAAAATGATCGAATTGAATTGAATTATAAAAAACAAGGCCCTGTTAAAATGTCTTCTAAGGAAATTGAGTTTGGGATTGATTCTTTTGAAAAAGCAAAAGAATTATTAGAAGAATTTGGATATCAAAAATGGGTAGAAGTTCATAAGAAAAGAAGAACAACGAAATATAAAAACTACAATATTTGTTTAGATGAAGTAGAAAGACTTGGTTCTTTTATGGAGATAGAGGTATTAGTACCAGATGACGATACAAAAGACTATTCAGACGAATTATTTCAAGTTGCTTGGGAATTTGGTATTCCAGAAGATGATCGTGTCAATAGTCACTATGACACAATGATGTGGGAGTTAGAGAAATAGAGGGTTTTCTTGGATAAGAAGATTTGCTATAATGAGTATATGATAAAGAGGGATTCCTATGAAAGTTTTAAATTTTATTAAAAAGTTATTACTATTTGTCGTATTATTTGGTTGTTTTACGGCAGGAATTGATTATTTACGAATGAAGAGTGGGGATGTCCCTTTATTTAATATTCGTAGATACGATTCTAGTAGTCATATTCAAACATTTAGAGGTTTGTTTTATGTTGCAGAAAGAAAAGTAAAAACTAGTGAAAATGAATCTTTGGTGGATTCTTCTGATATGAAATTTAAAATCTTAGTATTTGATGTAGAAGTACCAAGACAATTTAAAGAACAAGTTTTTGAATATACCGTATCAACACAAGAAAGAGAATCTTGTTTTGGACCTAGTGAACTTTATTTTGCTGATAAGAATATTAAAGTTTATACGTTTTGTTTAGAGGATATTAAATTAGTTTCTAGGGATGAATCTAATACACTTCTTCATTATTTAGAAAAAGATGATTCTATTATGGAAGATTTAAATTCTAAACTAGGATATACTGGTTTATATTTAGATGGAACTACGATGATGTTTACTTCGTATGAGGACGCTTTTACCAATCATGGTTTATCTGTTTATCAATGTAATTTACCAAATATTAATGATGTATATATTGGTCCAAAAGATATGTTATTTCATGAAGATTTTTGTACTTATAAATTAGATGATTTTCATTTTATGTTTGAAGTATCGGATGAGACTCCTGAAGGATTAGAAAAAGTAGTAGATGCGGAAGGAAATGTCATTCCAGAAGTATTCTTTGAAGATGAGATTTATCGTTATGAATTTGATCTTCCAAAGAGTTCTTACATTTATATTGTAGATCCTGCAGTAAGAGGAAGAGAGGAATATCGTTATCCTTTGAAAGATATCTTATCTATGAATATTGTTACAATGGATGAATTAGAGAGAAAAGGATTAAAATTTAATCGAATTGATAAAGAAAAAGAAAAACAAGCTCTTTTAGAAGCAGAAAAAAATAATCCATAAAAGTACTATTTTTAGTACTTTTTTTATGGTATACTAATACGTAGTGTAAGGAGTTGGTAATATGCTAGAAATTAAAAAGATTACGAAAACTTATCATACAGAAGGTTTTACCCAAAAAGCATTAGATGGAGTTAGTGTTAGTTTCCGTAAATGTGAATTTGCTTCTATTTTAGGACCTAGTGGTAGTGGTAAAACAACATTATTAAATATTATTGGTGGATTAGATCATTATGATTCTGGAGATCTTATTATTAATGAGACGAGTACAAAGGAATATACTGATCGTGATTGGGATACGTATCGTAATCATCGAGTTGGATTTGTTTTCCAAAACTATAATTTAATTTCTCATCAATCTGTCCTTGCGAACGTTGAACTTGCTTTAACCTTAAGTGGTGTTAGTAAAAAGGAACGTTTAAAAAAATCAAAACAAGCATTAGAGAGAGTAGGGTTAAAAGATCATATGTATAAGAGACCTTCTCAATTATCTGGTGGTCAGATGCAAAGAGTTGCGATTGCGAGAGCTTTAGTTAATGATCCTGAGATATTACTTGCTGATGAACCTACAGGTGCTCTTGATACGAATACTAGTAAACAAGTTATGAAACTGTTAAAAGAGATTGCAGAAGAGAAACTTGTTATTATGGTTACTCATAATAGTGAGATTGCTGATGAATATTCTACGCGTATTATTCGTTTGCAAGATGGAAAGATTATCGATGACACAAATCCATATGATGGAAGTGATGATACAAAGCTAGATTTATTAGAAACGAAAAAGAAAAGTAAAAAAACTTCTATGAGTTTTAAGACTGCTTTTTCTCTTTCTCTTACGAATTTAATGACAAAGAAGGGAAGAACTTTCTTAACGGCTTTTGCAGGTTCTATTGGTATTATTGGAATTGCTTTAATCTTATCTTTATCTCATGGAATTAACTTGTTTATTGATAAGACTGAAGAAGATACTTTAAGTTCTTATCCACTTGCGATTGAAAAAGATAGTGTGGATATGTCTGGTATGCTTCAAGCATTAGCAGGAAATAATGAAGTAGAGTATGATGATGATAAAATTCATTCGGTTAATATTATGGGTGATATGTTTGAATCTATGGTAAGAGATGTTAAACATAATGATATGAAGAGTTTTAAAGTTTATTTGGATCAACATAAAGAAATTGAAAAGTATGTTAGTTCGATTGGATATTCTTATAATGTAACGATGAATTTGTATAAAGAAGATCCTAATAAAATTATTCGTGTGAATCCTACAACTGTTTTAGATACAATTGGACTTAGTGCCAGTGGCTCTTCTGTCCTTTATAGTGGTTTTTTAACAAATTATGATGTTTTCTATGAATTAATTGATAATCAAGATTTATTAAAACAACAATATGATTTAGTTGATGGAAAATGGCCAGAAGAAGCACATGAAATGGTATTAAATGTCGGACCTAAAAATCAAATTAGTGATTATACTTTATATAGTTTAGGATTACTTTCACAAGATGATTTAAAAGAACAATTTAATAATATGACGGGTGGAAAAGATGTTCATTTTGAGGATCATTCTTATGATACGAGTGAACTTGTTGGATTAACCTTTAAGCTTGTTTTAAATCCAATGTATTATGTAAAAGAAAACGGAATTTGGGTTGATAAGAGTGATGATGCTTCTTATATGAGAAGTGTGATTCAAAATGCTGAAGAAGTAAAAATTGTAGGAATTATTCGTCAGAATGAAGAAGCTGTTAATAATGGTAGAGATTATGGACTTGTTGGATATCAACATGCTTTAATGGATCATTTAGTTACCAAGATTCGTGAGACGGAAATAGCGCAAGAACAACTTGCTCATGAAGATATTAATGTCTTTACAGGAAAAGAATTTAGTGGTAGTTCTACCTTTGATATATCTTCTTTAACACCTGAACAGATGATGGCTTTTCAATCTATGTCTCAAGAAGAGATGGCTACTTTTATGAAGAGTTATTCTGAAAATATGACTTCTTCTTACGAAGAAAATATTCGTAAATTAGGAATTGCAGATTTAGAAAATCCTGATGGTATTTCTATTTATCCAAAAGACTTTGATTCCAAAGAAGAAATCGTCAAAATTATTGATGAATATAATAAAGATTTAGAGGAAAATGAAAAGATTGAATATACGGATGTAGTAGGAATTATGATGAGTAGTGTTTCTACGATTGTTAATGTTATTAGTAGTGTATTAATTGCTTTTGTTGCGATTAGTATGATTGCGATTATTACGTATATTTCTGTTATTGAAAGAACAAAAGAAATTGGTATTTTACGTAGTATTGGTGCTTCTAAGAAAGATATTTCTAGAGTCTTTAATGCTGAAACATTAATTGAAGGACTAGCAGCTGGTGTACTTGGAATCCTAGTTACCTTACTTTTAAATATTCCAATTAATATTATTATTAAACGATTGGTTAATATTTCTCATATTTCTGTATTACCAGTTGATGGTGCAATTGCTTTAATAATCATCAGTGTTGTGTTAACGGTTCTTGCTGGATTTATTCCTGCTAAGATTGCCTCTAAGAAAGATCCGGTAGAAGCTTTACGAAGTGAATAATAAAAATAGTCAAGTACTTGACTATTTTTTGTTTTTCTTATACTATTAGAGAGTGGTGGTTTTATGAAGGATGAAAATATTTTATTTGAAATTAAGAAACTTCATCTTGCGATTGGTAGAAGATTATTTTCTCTTCATCAAGATGGAGGAACTGATTTATGTCCTAGTCCCTTACAAATGGAAGTATTATCTATTTTATTAAATAGGGGAGATACTCCTGTATTCTTAAAGGATATTCAAGAAGAATTAGGAATCTCCAAAGCAGCCATTTCTGATGTGATTTGGAAGATGGAAAAGAAAGGTTTTATTGAAAAGAAATCTTTTGACGGGGATGGTAGAAAAGTACAAATACTTTTATTAGAAAAAGGAAGAAAAGCATATGCTGTTTTAGAAGAAAATGCTACTTGTGTTCGGAAAGAAATGATAGAAGGAGTTTCTTCTAAAGATTTAGATGTTTTCTTAAAAGTTAGTAAAAAATTTCAATCAAATTTAGAGAAGGAGGATGAATTATGTTAAAGTTATTTCGTAATTTAGAAAAAAGAGATTACTTCATTATGCTTGTTGTCGCAACTCTTGTTGTATTTTCTGTATTCTTAGATTTAAGAATGCCTGATTATATGAGTAAGATTACGATGCTTGTACAAACAGAAGATAGTACGATGAAAGAGATCTTAAATGCAGGAGGACATATGGTCTTATGTGCTATATTAAGTCTTTTATGTACGGTTTCTGTAGGATTTTTTACTTCTCTTTTATCTGCAAGATTTTCTAAGATGATGAGAAGAAAAATATTTGAAAAAGTAGAATCATTTGGTATTACGGAAATTAAGAAGTTTTCAACGAGTAGTTTAATTACTCGTACAACCAATGATGTTACGCAAATTGAATCATTACTTGCGATGGGATTACAAATGTTAATTAAGTCTCCTGTTATGGCTATCTGGGCCTTATTAAAGATTGTTGGTAAAAGTGGAGAACTTAGTTTAGTAACTGGTATTGGGGTTGTGATTATTGTTGCAACAAACTTGCTTATTATTAGTATTGTATCTCCAAGATTTATTAAGATTCAAAAATTAACAGATAAGATTAATGGAGTCACTCGTGAAAATATTACAGGTATACGTGTTGTTCATGCTTTTAATGCAGAAGAATTTGAACAGAATCGTTTTGATGGAGTCAATGAAGATTTAACACAAATTCATTTGAAAATTACAAAGACATTTGCTCTTATGGATCCTGTCATGAACTTTGTCATGCATTTCCAACATTTAGGTATTTATGTTGTAGGAGCTTATTTAATACTTCATAGTGGTATGATGGATAAGATTACGATTTTTAGTAATATGGTTGTATTTGCAAGTTATGGTATTCAAGTCATTTTCTCATTCTTAATGCTTACCATGATCTTTATGATTTATCCGAGAGCAAAAGTATCTGCAGAACGTTTGAATGAAGTATTAGATAGTGATATATCTGTTAAATCTGGAACTTTCTCTGGAGATACAAAAGAAAAGGGAACCGTTGAGTTTAAAAATGTTAGTTTCCGTTATCCAGATGCAGATGAATATTTGTTAAAGAATATTAGTTTTAAAGTGAAACAAGGAGAAACCATTGCTTTTATTGGATCTACGGGTAGTGGTAAATCTACTTTAATTAATTTAGTTCCAAGACTTTATGATGCAACGGATGGAGAAGTCCTTGTCGATGGGGTTAATGTTAAAGAATATGACTTAAAAGCATTAAATAATAAGATTGGTTATATTCCACAAACAGCCTTTATGTTTAATGGAACTGTTTATGATAATGTTTCTTATGGAGATAATGGAAGAGAAAAACCAACTCTTGAGAAAGTAAAAGAAGCGATTCAAGTCGCTCAAGGAAAGGATTTCGTTGAAAAGATGGATGATCAATATCAGGCACATATTGCTCGTGGAGGAACCAATGTCAGTGGTGGTCAAAAACAAAGATTATCTATCGCAAGAGCGATTGCGAGAGATCCTGAAATCTATATTTTTGATGATTCTTTCAGTGCTCTTGATTATCAAACAGATGCGAAACTTCGTAGTGAATTAAAAAAATATACTGCTAATGCTACGAGTATGATTGTTGCTCAAAGAATTGGTACGATTATGAATGCCGATAAGATCATCGTTTTAGATAAAGGAGAATGTGTGGGAATTGGTACTCACTCTGAATTACTAAAAAAATGTGAAGTTTATAAAGAAATTGCCTTATCGCAATTAAGTGAGGAGGAGTTGCAAAATGCCTAGACATGGAATGGATGTAGAAAAATCAAAAGATTTTAAAGGGTCAATGCTTCGTCTCTTTAAAATGCTTGATAGATGGCGTTATTTAATGATTGTCTCTATCCTTTTAGCTTTAGTAGCTGCTGTCTTATCTACGGTTGCTCCTAATAAATTAGCTGATGTTACAGATGTTATTAGTGATGGAATTAAACCAAATGTTCAAAATATTCAAGAATTATCACAAGAAATTATGCGCCATGCAAAACCGTTTACGATTAATTCTCCCATGATTTCATCTGAAGAAGAAATCAATATAATTGCTTCTTTTATGCAATTAATAGATAGTGAAAAAGAACAGTATTTATCAGAATTTACATTTCATGGAGAAGTTATTACTGTAAAAGATCAGATTGCTTTTATTCGTATTATGTCTTCTATGGATACGAATGGTCTATCTGAAGACTTAATTGTAAAGTTAGATCAATTACCAAAATCCATTCAAAAGGTTATAGAACCAAAGATGGATCAAGAAGAGTTAAAGAAACGAACAATTCTTTTAGGAATTATCTATTTATTAAATTCTATTTTGTCTTATGCAGAAGGAATCATAATGGCTTATGTTGGAATTGGCTTTTCTAAAAAACTAAGAAAGGATATTTCTCATAAGATTAATGAATTACCATTAAAATACTTTGATACACATGAAACTGGAGATGTATTATCTCGTGTTACCAATGATGTTGATACGATTGGAATTAATATGAGTAATACAATTACTTCTTTTGTTGCGAACATTACATTGTTCTTAGGATCCATTGTTATGATGTTTGTGACAAACTGGATTATGGCTCTTACTGCGATTGCTTCTAGTATTGTAGGATTTGGATTCTCTGGATTCTTGCTTAAACGTAGTCAAAAGTACTTTGTACAACGTCAAGAAGAATTAGGAAACTTAAATGGTCATATTGAAGAAATTTATTCTGGACATAATGTTGTTAAAGCATACAATGGAGAAGAAAGTGCTTTAGAAGAATTTGATCGTATTAACAATAAATTATTTCATTGTAATCGTATGAGTCAATTTTTATCTGGTATTATGCAACCTATTATGCACTTTGTAGGAAACTTTGGATATGTTGCTGTCTGTGTAGTAGGAGCTATTCTTGTTATGAATCATCAAATTAGTTTTGGTGTTATTGTTGCCTTTATGATTTATGTTCGTTTATTTACGAATCCACTTACTAGAATTGCTCAAAATCTTACTACGATGCAATCGATTGCAGCAGCTGGAGAGAGAGTATTCGAGTTTATTGATGAAAAAGAATTATCTGATGAATCTTCTCTTACAGGACACGTAAATAGAAGTAGTGCGAAAGGAAATATCACTTTCAATCATGTTAAATTTGGATATGATAAGAAAAGAACGATTATTAAAGACTTTAGTGCCGATGTTAAGTCAGGAGAAAAGATTGCGATTGTTGGACCAACAGGTGCAGGAAAAACAACGATGGTTAACCTTTTAATGAAGTTCTATGAGATTCAAGATGGAGATATTGTTATTGATGGAGAATCTATTCATAATCTTACAAGAGAGAATATTCATAATTTATTCGTTATGGTATTACAAGATACCTGGTTATTTGATGGAACTATACGTGAAAATATTCAATATAATCATACGGATATTTCTGATGAAGAAATATGGAAAGCCTGTAAAACAGTTGGAATCGATCATTTTATTAAAACTTTACCAGGAGCTTTAGATTCTAGAGTAGGGGATAATGAGTCTATTTCATCTGGACAAAAACAGTTAATCACGATTGCTCGTGGTATGATAGAAGATGCTCCTTTCTTAATCTTAGATGAAGCCACATCTAATGTTGATACTCGTACAGAAGAATTAGTTCAAAAAGCAATGGATAAATTAACAGAAGGAAGAACTTCTTTCATTATTGCTCATCGATTAAGTACCATTAAAAATGCAGATTTAATCTTAGTCATGAATGAAGGAAATATTGTAGAGCAAGGGAAACATGAAGAACTCTTAAAAAAGGGTGGTTTCTATGCTAATTTATATAATTCACAGTTTCAAAAATAGAAGGAAAAAATCCTTCTTTTTTTGTTCTTTTTAATTGAATTGTTTACATGCCTATGGTAATATTATTATAGGAAAATACGAGGATAGGGTATTATCTAGATTTGAGGGATAAAATATGGGTGAAAAAGTCGTTAAAACAAGGGAAGAAATACTTGAAGCATATCAACAAATTCAAAATTCCTATGGAAAAATTTTAGAAGATAAAGGTGTTATTAGTGAGAAACTTGAAGACTTCGTTGTAGGAACTCCCATTGGAGAAGGTATTTACGGAGAAGTTAGTTCTTTAAGAGGAGAAGATATTTCTCTTCCAGCTGATACGGCTGAATTTACTAAAATGATGGGAGATATCCGTCAAGATATTGATAATGTAGATGCCCTTATTAAATTAAATCAAGATTTATATGATTATTTATCGAATGAATCTGGTTTGGATCCAGAGTTATCAAATATTTATTCAGAAGTAACTGCTTTAAAGGGAACTTTAAAGACTATGAGAGATAATCGAGAAGAAGTATATCGTGATTTAGATAATACTTTAACGGCAGTAGAAAATAAACCTCCAGAAGAAGAATCTAAGCCAGACGATTCTGGTGGAGGAGGGGGAGGCTTTAGACCTGCTCCTGATACAAAACGTCATGATTATAAACCAGTAGTTACATTCCCTAACTTATTTGATAAAACAAGTATTAGTAATACTTCTACTAATTTAGCAAGTCATGAAGAAGCTACTGCTCAATTATTATCTCAATTGGTTATTAATGGAAAACCAATTGGAGGAAATGCCTATAATTTAGATCCTAATTTTGAAGTGGGAGACGTTGGTTTTAATTTTGCTACTCTTCAACTTGCTTTAGATTTTGTAGAGGGAGATATTACTGCGACTACAGAATATATTTCCCAATTACAACAAGCAATTGATGATAATGAAGCAAAGATTTCTGAGAATCAATCTAAGATGCAAGAATATGATGAAGTTGCTACTTATGATGATGAAGGAAATTGGACTGGTACATTTAAAGTACCTAAATATGATAATGCTGCTTTGCAAAGTGAAATTGATACTTTAGAAGCAGAAAATACTGCTTATGAAGAAGAAAAAACTTTATTTAATGAAAAATTAGAAGAAAAAAAGAAAGTACAAAAAGAGTTATTTGCTTATCGTAATGCCTGTAATGATGCGATGGATGGAATGCTTGATTTATTTACCGCAGAAAGTTTATTAGCTGCTGCTCAAGAAGGTATGTTTGATGTAGAACCTTCCCTTTTAGGGGTTCCTGTTTCTTTTGAGAGTCAGTCAGATATGTTTGAACAATTACAATTACGATTAGAAGAAAGCAGACAAGATTATTCTAAATATGTTAAGAGTAATGATTCTGCAAATTTTGATGCACGTATGGATGAATATGACTCTATTGTTGCTGCTTGTAAAGATTTTTCAGCGGCATTATCTGTCTTTGCCACTTTAACCGTTACACCACCTGAAGTTGATTCTCTTACTGTAGGTACTGGTGGCGAATTAAATTTTGATACTGCTGATGATTGCTATGATTACTATATTTCTATTGCTGATCAATATGATGCTCAGATTGAAGATTTAAAAAGACAATACCAAGAACAAAAGACTGAATATAATAGTGTGTTAGGTAAATTGCAAGATTATAATGATCAGGCATTATATGGTTGGCTTACTGAGTCAGATATAGAAGAAGTTCATAGACTTGAGGGTGTTGCCCGAGAATTTGAGCAATTACAAGCTGATTTAACATCTGCTCAAGCAGTTTTAACTCAATTTAGAAACTACGCATTTGAACAAGCTTTTTCAATGTATTTAGAGAGCCCTGATTTTAATGAACATAGTGGTCTTATAATTTCTGATTACGAATATAAATTCAGACCGGAACTATCTGAAAATGGTGCTTTGGCTTATTCTGTTTCTGATCTTGGAAACTTTATGTTTTATGATGCAAACGGAGAGCGTTGTTTTCCTACAGAATTTGAAATTGCTGAGTATTTTAAATATTCAATTGCGAATGGTGAAACCGATTTTGGTAGTTTCTTTGCTCAAGTTCAGCAATTATCAAATTCCACTGGTCATGGGGGATTTTGGGAAGGTGGATGGAAGAGCAATGGTACTCCGCCTTTTGATGTTATTTATAATGCAAATGCAATTACTGGTTTTTATGAAGAATTCCGTTATTTAAATGATGAAGAACTTCAAATGTTTAATTATTTCAAAAATACTGGTAGAGAAGACCAGCTAGCTCGTTATATGGAGTCTAGAAAGGCAATTTCTGTTCAAAGACACGGATATGAAGAATTCCTTGAGGTTAAAACTAAAATCGATCAGTATTATCAAGAATATCCAGATGGTGTTGCTGACAGAAAAACTTTTGCAAGAATATGTGGTACTGGTTTTGTTGATGGATTAGATCGTTTTGCTGACGGTATTGATAATATTTTCAATGCAGATGGTCAGCTAAGTGACAGTGATTATAAATCTATGTATATCTTACAGTATTTGGAAGAACTATATGGAGAAGAAAAATTTACTCGTACAGTTATGAAAGGTGGATATAATCTATCTTCTACACTTGGTAATATGGCTCCTTCACTATTGATTGGTACTTTTGTTAATCCGTTAGCTGGTGCTGCTTTAATGGGAGCATCTGCTGGTGGTAATGCTCGTGAAAAGGGACTTCAAATGGGAATGAGTCAGTTTAGTGCTGCAATGTATGGTTTATTAAATGGTTTATCAGAGGCCGCATTACAATATGTATTAGGAGGTATTGATAAACTAGGTAGTGGAGCATTCTCTAAATCTGTTGAGCGTCTTGTTCATTCTAAATTCCTTGCTAATATGCTTAGTGAAGGATTTGAAGAATCTGTTCAAGAAATATTAGATCCATTATTTGCTTCTATGGTTACTGGTGGAGATATTCCATTTGAAATTGATTGGAAACAAGTTGGAGAAGCAGGTATCTATGGTATGCTTGCTGCTGGTCTTATTGGTGGAGGAGAAATTACTTTTAATGGAATAAGATACTCTATTAATAATGGGGTAGATATGTCTTCTATTCCTACAGGACTTACTTTACAAGAGACAATTAATGAGTTATGTGAAAAAGGTGTTCTAACTAGGTTTAATGATACAATTCTTGGATTAAATGGTATTAACTTAAGTACAGAATCTGAGTTTACTCAAAAATCAGCTGAATTATTACAACAGTTTGACGAAGTTAGAAGAGCGTATAAAAACCATGAAATATCTGAAGCTGAATTCGAAGCTGCTAAGAGTGAATTCCGTTCTGCTATCAAAAAAATTCATCCAGATGTTGGTAAGAGTTCTTCTACGGATACAAATGCAAGTACGAATACTAATACAAATACCAATACGGAAACAAACGCTCCAAATATTGAACAAATGCAAGCTGATCTTAGTTCTCTATCCGAAACTTCAGAGGAGACTGATAATCTTAGTTCTTTAATTGAAGAACTTGCTAAAAATCCAGAAGCAAATCAAGCTGCTCTTAGACATCTTCAAAATAAAGTTAATCAGATTGTAGAAGCTGATGCACAAGCACAAGTGGAAGCAGAAGCGAATGTAGAGGCAGAAGCAAAAGCAGAAGTAGATGAAGATATGGATGTTCAATCTATGATAGATGATTTGCTTGAAAAATACGCTGCAGAAGATGCTGCCGCTGCTGGTGACACTTCTGTACACGGTAGTGATGCGGCAATACAAGGTCCATCAACTGATACAAGTAATAATGTAACTAATGCTGCAGCGGATGTTGTAGCAAAACCTGGAAATGGAAATAATGCTCAAACAGGAATTACTGCTGAAACTGATACAGGAACAGGTACTCCAGTAGGAAATACCAATGTTCATGGAAGTGATGCCGCAATCGATGGACCATCAACCAATCCAACAGGTACTACACGTGGACCAAACGCTGCACCAGAAGTTATAGCAAAACCTGGAAATAAAGTTGGTGGTATTGAAGCTGTTATGGCAGAGACTGACACAGGAACTGGAACACCAGCAGGAAATACTACAGTTCAAGGTAGTGATGCTGCAATCGATGGACCATCAACAAATCCAACAGGTACTACACGTGGACCAAATGCTGCTCCAGATGTTGTAGCAAAACCTGGAAATAAAGTTGGTGGTATTGAAGCTGTTATGGCAGAGA
>CAMZHD010000032.1 GCA_947306705.1 uncultured Caryophanales bacterium | reverse complement strand
ATATTAGTAGGAATTGAAGTTGTTTGTTTTATCTTTATTTATTTGTCTTTGGCAAATCATAAAAAGGAAAAGAAAAGAAAAGTTGTAAAAAGAAAGAAAACTATAAAAAGAAAGAAAAAGTAGCGTTTTTCTTTTTTTTAATGGGAATATTCTGTATAATAAATATTGGTGAAGTCTTATGAAAAGAAGCGAAGTAGATCGTTCTAAATTAAGTCCTATGATGCAGCAATATATGGAGATTAAAGATCAATATGAAGACTGTATTATTTTCTTTCGTTTAGGGGATTTCTATGAAATGTTTTTTGATGATGCGATTCTTGCTTCTAGAGTGTTAGAACTTACATTAACTGGAAAACAAGCAGGATTAGAGGAAAGAGTTCCTATGTGTGGAATTCCTCATCATGCTTATGTTTCTTATGTAGATGATTTAATTGATAAAGGGTATAAAGTAGCAATTGTAGAACAATTAGAGGATCCTAAAGAAGTAAAAGGAATGGTTAAGAGAGATGTCATTCAAGTTGTTACGAAAGGTACTAGAATTGATTCTAATATTGATTCTAAGAGTAATAATTTTATTGCGAATATTTATGACTTTGGATACTGTTATGGAATGAGTTATGCAGATATTTCTACTGGAGAAGTGTATGCTCTTTTATTAGAGGGTGAAAAAGACAAAGTCATTAAAGAAGTCACTCGAAATGGTTTCCGAGAAGTTCTTGTAAATGATACGATTGATCGAGAAATTGTGGAGACTCTTCGTAGTACGTATGATGTATTAGTTACAATTGAAAAAGAGGAGTTAGAAGATAGTGAATATTCTTATATCTACGATGGAATAGAAGATGTTAGAATTGTTCAAACATTAAAACATTTGCTTTACTATGTAATAGAAGCTAAGAAGGGGGATCTTCATCATTTACAACCTTGCCAAGTCATTAAAACTTCTAATTATTTAGAGTTTGATGTGAATACTAAAAAGAATCTTGAATTAGTAGAAACAATCCGTAATCGAGATCGTCAATATAGTCTATTATGGTTACTTGATAAATGTAAGACTGCGATGGGTAGTCGTTTCTTGAAGAATACAATCTTAAATCCATTAACGTCTAAGAAAGAAATTGAAAGACGTTATGATATGGTTTCTTTACTTAGTACAGAATTTATTCTAAGAGATGATTTAATCAAGAGTTTAGATCATGTATATGACTTAGAGAGATTAGTTGGTAGAATTACATATGGAAATCTAAATGCAAAAGATTTGTTACAATTAAAGAACTCTTTAAAAGAATTACCTACGATTAATCATATTTTAAAAGAATTGAAATATGATAGAGAAATCGAAACATTTGAAGAAATATATCAATTACTTGAAAGAACGATTTTAGAAGATGCTCCTTTTACATTACATGAAGGACATTTAATTAAAGAGGGATATAATTCTGAATTAGATGAGTTAAAGAGATTAAGTAGTGGTTCGAAAGACTTTATTCTTGAAATGGAAAAAGAAGAAAAAGAAAGAACTGGTATTAAGAACTTAAAAGTTGGTTTTAATAAAGTTTTTGGATATTATATTGAAGTATCTAAAGGACAATGCAATTTAGTAAAAGATGAGTTTGGTTATGAAAGAAAACAGACTCTTGCGAATTGTGAAAGATTTATTACTCCCGTCTTGAAAGAAAAAGAAAATATTATTTTAGGGGCAGAAGAAAAGATTATTTCTTTAGAGTATAAAATCTTTATGGATATTCGAGAAGTTGTTAAAAGATATGTTACAAAACTACAAGCAGTTTCTAAAGTAATTAGTGAAATTGATATGTTACAAGCATTTTCTATCTGTTCAGATTTATATAAATTTACAAGACCAGAATTAACGGAAGAGAAGAGTCTGAAACTCATTGAATGTAGACATCCTGTTGTTGAACAAGTAATGAAAGATCAATATATTCCAAACGATATTGTAATGGATAAAACAACGAATATTCTATTAATTACAGGCCCTAATATGGCAGGTAAATCTACTTATATGAGACAATGTGCCATTACAGTGATTATGGCTCAAATGGGATGCTTTGTTCCTTGTAAGAGTGCTTCTATGCCAATCTTTGATAAGATTTTTACAAGAATTGGTGCGAGTGATGACTTAGTCAGTGGTGAATCTACTTTTATGGTAGAGATGAAAGAAGCAAACACTGCGATTAGTGAAGCGACAGAACATAGTTTGATTTTATTTGATGAATTAGGACGTGGTACTGCGACTTATGATGGTATGAGTCTTGCACAAGCAATATTAGAGTATATCCATGATAAGATTAAAGCAAAAACTTTGTTTAGTACGCATTATCATGAACTTACTTTCTTAGAAAAAGATTTAAAACAATTAAAGAATGTTCATGTATCTGCTTTAGAAGAAAATGGAAAAGTTACTTTCTTACATAAAGTAAAACCAGGTGCCGTTGATAAGAGTTATGGAATTCATGTTGCTTCTCTTGCTCATTTACCTAGTAGTTTAATTGAGAGAGCAGAAGACATTTTAAATGTATATGAAAAGAAAAATATTAAGAAGGAAACTTTTACGCAAACCAGTTTATTTGAATTAACTGAACCTGAGATTGTAGAAAAAGTAAATCCAATTGAAGAAAAAATAAAAGAATTGAATCCGTTAGAGATGACTCCTATGGAAGCCTTAAATACTCTTTATGATTTAAAGAAAGAAATAAAAGAAAAGAATTAAACCTTTTAAAGGATTATTCTTTTTTTTTCTATTGTTTTAGAGTATAATATAGATGGTGATGTTTATGAAGAACAGAAGTGAATTACGAGAAATAATTATAACCGTTCTTTATCAAATTTATTTATTAAATGAAACGGATATAAAGTATGATGTAAATGCATTAATCAAAGAACAATTAGAAGTAGAGAATTCTTTTGTGAATGAATCTATTGAGGGAGTGATTGCGCACCAAGAGGAAATTACAACCCTTGCAAATCATTACTTAAAAGATTGGACAATGGATCGTTTAAATAAAGTAGATCAAGCCATTCTATCTTTAGGTATTTATGAATTACAGTATACTGATACTCCTTCTGTTGTTTCTATTAATGAAGCCATTGAATTATCTAAAAAATATAGTGACGAAGCTGTTACTAAGATGATTAATGGAGTATTAGATAAGATATATCATGAAGAAGAGAAATAAGAGTTTATTTCTTTCTTTTTTAAGGAAGTGATACTTTGAACGATAAATATATTACGGTTACCCAATTAACTCGTTATATTAAATATAAAATAGATAATGATGTTCATTTGAACGAAGTATTCTTAAAAGGAGAAATCTCTAATTTTAAGGCTCATAGTAGAGGACATTTCTATTTTACTTTAAAAGATGAAAATTCTAGAATTAATGCGATTATGTTTTCTTCTAGTACAAAGAAATTAAAGTTTATTCCGGAAGATGGAATGAAAGTATTAGTTACTGGTAAGATTAGTGTGTTTGAATCTACTGGTGCTTATCAGATTTATGTAAATGACATGGTAGAAGATGGAGTTGGAAATCTTTATATAGCGTTTGAACAATTAAAGAAAAAGTTAGAAGAAGAAGGACTGTTCAAGGAAGAACATAAAAAGAAGATTCCAAAGATTCCTACTAGAGTAGGGGTTGTTACGGCTCCTACAGGGGCTGCGATTAAAGATATTATTTCTACGATTAAAAGACGTTGGCCTTTGACAGAAATCTATTTATTTCCTGCTTTAGTACAAGGAGAAGATGCCAAAGAAGATATTGTAAGACAAATTGAGAGAGCAGATCAATTTGATTTAGATACATTGATTGTTGGTAGAGGAGGAGGCTCTATAGAGGATTTATGGGCCTTTAATGAAGAAATTGTTGCGAGAGCAATCTATGCTTGTCATACTCCTGTTATTAGTGCTGTAGGACATGAAATTGATTTTACAATTTCTGACTTTGTTGCAGATTTAAGAGCACCAACTCCAACGGGAGCTGCTGAAATGGCTGTTCCGCAAATGTCTGATGTCATGGATTATTTAAAGCAAGTAAAAATTCGTGGAACTCAAACGGTTGTAAACCTTTGGAAGAGAAGAAGTCAAGAATTAAAGTCTATTGAGAAAAGAAATATTTTTCAAAATCCAATGGTTATTTATCAAGCAAAAGAAATGATTTTTGATTCTTTATTTGAAAAGTTAAAGTTTCAAATGATTCATTTAACTGGAAATAAAGAAAAAGAATTGCTTCGATTGAAGAATTCTTATGTTTTACAAAAACCTTATCAAATTCTAGATAAGAAAAGTAATAAGTACTTACAATTATTATCGAAATTGGAAACCTTAAGTCCTCTTCTTACACTACAAAGAGGATATACGATTACAAAGTTTAATCAAAAAGTGATTAGTAGTACAAAAGGATTAAAAAAGGGAGATTCCTTGGAAATAGAGTTTCAAGATGGAAGTATTCAAACAGAAGTATTATAGGAGGATAATATGGCTGATAAAAAAGAAAAAGAATTAAGTTTTGAAGAAAGTTTAGAACAATTAGAAGAAATCGTTAAAAAATTAGAAGTAGGGGATGTACCTCTAGATGATGCGATTGAAGAATTTAATCGTGCGATGAAACTAGCAAAAGCTTGTGATGTGAAATTAAAAAATGCAGAAGAAGCTATAACGAAGTTAGTTAAGGAAAGTGGAGAAGTAGTTGACTTCCAAGTAGAAGAATAAAAAAGCAGAAATGCTTTTTTTTATTGTTTGAAAATATAATTTATAGTATACTTGTAATGATAGGATGTGAAACTATGTATATTGATTTAATTGTGGTAATCATTTTAATTATATTAGTACTGATGTTTTTTAGAAGATTTTCCTCTTTTGTCTTTTTGATGGCAATTATTGATATCTTTTTAAGAATTCTTACTTTTATTAAAAATAATATAGGATTAAAAGATGTTGCTCATGTTATTGGTAAGTATTTACCAGAGAATATGTTTGCGATTATTAATAAATATACAGGACAATACCATTTAATTAATATGATTTTAAAATGGGCATTTGTTATTATCATGATGTTCTTCTTATCTTATATTATTAAGATCTTCTTAAAGAAAAAGAAAATATAAAAACTCATAATCTTATGAGTTTTTTTCTATGATACAATCTTCTACTATTTCATAGGAAATACTTCCTAGTTTTTCTAGATCTTGTTCTTCTATTAAGAAGGTTAATTCTACAGTTTCTTCATATTTCTTTTCAAGAAGATTCTCATCTTTTAACCATCTCATGATTTGTTTTTCTTCAGGATAAGAGATCTTACAGAATACTTTGTATCCTTTTGTTAGTTCTTTATAAGTTGCTTGTTTTAGGGTTTCTGTAACAGACTTTGTATAAGCTCTAATTAATCCTCCGGCTCCTAATTTGATTCCTCCAAAATATCTGGTTGTGATCACTAAGATATTATTTAGATCTTCTTTTTCAATGACATTTAAAATTGGAGCTCCTGCTGTACCAGTAGGTTCTTTATCATCCGATGATTTTGTTTGATTTTGTATTTTATAGGCATAACAATAGTGATTTGCTTTTGGATATTGTTCTTTTACTTTATCTAAATAAGAATCTACTTCTTTTTTATCATATACTTTATAGATATTTGTGATAAATCTAGAATTTTTGATAATCATTTCATTTTCTAGATTTTTTTCAATGGTTTTCATAAAATCACCTGTTTCTATTATATCTTATAAAAAGTTTTTTGAAAATGATTTCAAATTTTGTTTTACGTGTTATAATACTGTTAGGAGGATGGAATTATGTTTCGAAAAAATAAAGATAAAGAAATTGATATTTCAAGTTTAAATAATATTTTAAATACGGGTAAAAAACTCATCAATATTGGTTATTTTATGGCTATTGTATGTTTAATTTTACTTGGTACGTATTTAATAAAAGAATGGGGAATTTTAAAATATATAGGTGAATTCTTTTATGTAATATCTCCCATCTTTATAGGATTTGTGATTGCATGGTTTTTTGAACCGTTTGTATCTACGTTACAAGAAAAGAAAATCCCTAGAATATTTGGATGTATATTAGTATATTTATTCTTACTAGGTTTTATCTTCTTAATTGCTTATCTATTTATTCCATCATTGGTAAGTCAAGTTAGAGATTTCGTACAAGCAGCACCTTCTATTTTCTCAAATGTTACGAATTTCTTATTAAATTTAGTTCAAAGATTTGATACCGGTAACTTTATTGATATTTCTGCTTTAAGAAAAGAAATGACTTCACAGGTTACAGAACTTGGAATGAGTATTGGATCTGAATTACCTAAGTATTTATTTGATGCTGGGAAGGCAATTCTTAGTGGAGGATTTAACTTTATCCTTGGATTAATGATTGGATTCTATTTATTATTTGATTTCTATAAAGTTAATATTGCGATTGAAAATATAATTCCAAATACATGGAGAGATGGTTATAAAGAATTAACACATCGTATTAATACTTCTTTAAGAAATTATGTACAAGGAGTTTTAATTGTTATGCTACTTGTGTTTATTACACAAAGTATTGGTCTTACATTAGCAGGACTTGAAGCACCAATTCTATTTGCTTTGTTCTGTGCGGTTACGGATATTATTCCTTATTTTGGACCATATATTGGAGCCATTCCAGCAGTTATCGTTGGATTTACAATGTCTCCTTTAACTGGTATCTTTGTTGTAATATCCATTGTTGCTGTTCAATTATTGGAAAATAATTTCTATCAACCAATTATTATGGGACATACCATGAAATTACATCCAGTAACGATTATGTTAGGATTATTAGTATTCCAACATTTCTTTGGAATTTTAGGTATGGTTTTAGCAACTCCAGTCATTGCTTGCTTCAAAGTAATTTTCTTATTTGTTGCGGAGAGAACTGGTTTTATGAAAATATTAAAAGGAGAGTCTGAAGGAGAAGCGTGATAGATAATTATTCTATTGTATTTTCATAGATAGTTTGCTATAATAAATCATGTATTAACTGAATGTTGATGAGAGATGAGTACTTATACCCTTTCTTTTTAGAGAAGTTCTGGTTGGTGAAAAGAACTAAGAAGTGATAAGGAAGCTACTCTTAGAGTTCAGCGGGATGACCGTTATCAAAAAAGAGTATAAGAGGATGGTACCGTGCATTATGCACTCCTTTAGGTATCATCCTTTTTATTTTAGAAAGAGGGATTGTATGAAAATATTTGTGATTGGTGGACGTGCAAAAGCAGGAAAGAATACATTTGGAGAGTATCTGAGAGAAGAATTAAAAGATTATGGATATAAACCATGTGTTATGCATCTGACAGAACCATTATATTCGTATGCTAGAAACTATTTTGAATGGAATGGAAGAGAAGATGATAAACCTAGAGAATTCTTACAAAAAATGGGAATTGAAATTATTCAACAGAAATTAAGAAAGAAAGAATTCTTACTAGATCGTACTTTTGAAGATATCGAGATTCTATCTAATTTCTTTGATGCTTTTATTATTACGGATGCTAGACTTATTCATGAGTTTGAAAGCTTTAAAAAGAAATATGAAGATGTTGTAACGATTAAGATTATCAGAAATAATTATGATGAAGGTCTTACAGAAGAAGAAGCAAATCACATTACAGAAAAAGAAATCAATGATTATAATGATTTTGATTATACAATTGAAAATCGTGATTTAGATGATTTGAAACGAGCGGCGTTAGAGATTGTACGCAATGAAGAAAATTATGGAGGTTAGAATATGAATCGTTTAATCGCAGTAGTAGGAATGAGTGGTAGTGGTAAAAGTGTTGTTACCGAATACTTAGAAAGTGTAGGATGGAAGAAATTATACTTTGGAGGTATTACGTATAAATTAATGGCTGAACAAGGAATTGAAAGAGATTTAGCTGGTAAAAATGAAAAAGCATTTCGTGAACAATTACGAAAGGATCATGGACCAGAGTGTTATGCTAAATTCTTGGAACCAGAAATTCGAGAAGAAATTGAAAAAGGAGATGTTGTATTAGATGGATTATATTCTTGGCACGAATATAAGTATTTAATTGAACGTTTCCCAAATTTAAAATTATTAGCAGTTGTCGTTGATAAAAATCTTCGATATGAAAGAGTTGCAATTCGTCCAGAAAGACCATTTGATGAAGAAGCAATTCGTTATCGTGATTTATCAGAAATAGAAAATCTATTTAAAGGTGGACCAATTGCTTTTGCAGATTATTATATTTTAAATAATGGAACGATTGAGGATGAAGTTGATCGTTTAAAAGAAATATTGGAAAAGGGTGTGTTTGAATGAAATACATGAGTCATGATGACATTCGTAATACATGGTTTCGTTTTTTTACAAATAAAGGACATAAGATTTATGATAGTGCTTCTTTAATTCCTGTGAATGATGACAGTTTATTATGGATTAATGCTGGTGTTGCTCCTTTAAAGAAATACTTTGATGGAAGAGAAGTACCAGATAGTCGTAGAATTGTAAATATTCAAAAATGTATTCGTACGAATGATATAGAAAATGTTGGAGTTACCAAGAGACATCAAACTTTCTTTGAAATGATGGGTAACTTCAGTGTAGGAGATTATTTTAAAAATGAAGCCATTGAATATGCTTTTGAATTATTAACTTCAGAAGAATATTTTGGTATTGATAAGAATCTAATCTATGTAACGGTTTATTCTGATGATGAAGAAGCAAAGAATCGTTGGATGGAAGTAGGGCTTGCAGAAGATCATATTATTCCATTAGATGGAAACTTTTGGGAAATAGGAGAAGGTCCTTGTGGACCAGACTCTGAGATTTTCTTTGATCGAGGAGAGAAGTATGATCCGAATGGAGATGCTTTTGAATTATTTAAGAATGATGAAGATCAAGAACGTTATGTAGAAATTTGGAATAATGTATTTAGTCAGTTTAATTCAAAAGAGGGAGTAGAGAGAAAAGATTACAAAGAACTTCCTAGTAAGAATATTGATACAGGCGCTGGTTTAGAGAGATGGTGCTGTATCTTTCAAAATGTAGATAGTAATTTTGAAACAGATTTATTCAAGCCTATTATTAAACATATTGAAGAATTAAGTACATTTGATTATGTTGGTCAAAAGGAATTTAAAATTATAGCTGATCATATCCGTGCCATTACTTTTGCTTTAGCAGATGGTGCTTGCTTTGAAAATGTAGGACGTGGATATGTATTAAGACGTTTATTAAGACGTAGTGTACGTTTTGGTAAAACGATTGGACTTGATTGTCCATTTATGTATAAGATTGTTTCTGATGTTGTCGATGTCATGAAAGAAGCTTATCCATATTTAATTGAAAAAAGAGCTCAAGTGGAGACTCTTGTATTAGAAGAAGAAAAATTATTCTTAAAGACTTTGGAAGCTGGAGAAAGACGTTTAAAAGAATTGGTAGAGGCATCTGTTGATGGTACTATTTCTGGAGAAGAAGCATTTAAATTATATGATACTTATGGATTCCCATTTGAACTTACAGAAGAGTATTTAACAGATTTAGGATATAAAGTATCTCGTCATGAATTTGATCAATTTATGAAGGCACAAAAAGAGTTATCTCAAAAAAATGCTAAAAATGTTACTTCTATGGCTACTCAAAAGAAGGTATTATTAGATTTTCATGATGAGTCTGAATTTGCTTATAATACGTATCGTATTAAAGGAAATGTTATTGCGATTTTCTCTAAAGATCAAAGAGTAGAGGAAATTGATCATGATACTTATATTGCATTTGATAGAACTTGTTTCTATGCAGAATCAGGTGGTCAAGTCAGTGATACTGGTATGATTGTATCTGATACTTTCAAAGCAAGAGTTGTTGATGTATTCAAAGGACCTAACGGACAACATATTCATAAAGTAAGATTATTAGATGGTGTGATTCATGTTGGAGATGAATGTGAACTTGTATTAGATAAAGAAAAGAGAGTTCAAACACAAGCAAATCACTCTAGTGTTCATATTCTCCAATATTCTCTCCAACAAGTTGTTTCCAATTCAATCCATCAAGCTGGTAGTTATGTAGATTCTGAACGTTTCCGTTTTGACTTTACGTATTCTGGCAAGATGACTGATGAGAAATTATTAGAAGTTGAAAAGTTTGCAAAGAAAATGATTGGAGAAGAAATCATTGTTTCTACGGAAGTCATGCCAATTGATAAAGCTAAGAAATTAGGAGCTATGGCATTATTTAGTGAAAAATATGGAGACATGGTTCGTGTTGTTAAGATTGGTAAGAGTATTGAATTATGTGGTGGTACGCATGTCTCTAACACAAGAGAAATTACGAATTTTGCAATCACTAGTTGTGAATCTAAAGGAAGTAATGTATATCGTATAGAGGGTGTTACTGGAGATAGAGTAGAGGAAGCTTTATTTGAAGTGATTAAACCTTATAATGATGAGAAAGTAAAACTTCTTATGAAAGCAAAAGATATTTTAGCTGAAGCTAGAGAAGATGGTTTGAAATTAGAGTTTAATGTTGATTTAGATCATTCTAAGCCTACTTCTTATAAAGATGTAATCTTTAATCGTAATGAACTTCAATATGTTCATCATGAAGTAAAAGAATTAGAAAAGAAATATCGTGATTTAAAAGAAAAGACTACTCTTCAAAACTTAGATATTTATCGTGAACATATTAAGTTTGTAGGGAATGTATCTGCTCTTATTATGACTGTTAATGATAAAGATATGAATTTATTAAAGAGTATTGCGGATACCTTAATGAATGAAATCAAAGATGGATTTATTTTCTTTGCCAATGTAAAAGAAGAATCTAGTGTTAATTTCATTGCGAAGAGTAATAGTAAGATTCATGCTGGTAATATTATTAAACAAGCCTCTCTTATGGCAAAAGGAAATGGAGGAGGAAGTCCTACCTTTGGTCAGGGAGGAGGAACAGAAGTCTCTAATATCCCTGAAATTGTAGAGTCTGTTGAAAAGGCTATTCAAGAGTATGAATAATTATCTTATTGAAAGTATAGATTCTCTTTCTTTACAAAAAGAAAGAGAGGCTCTCATTCAAAAGAATTCATTTACAGGGGTTCCTATGAGTATCTATGATATGGAAGAAGTTCCGTTGTCTTCTGCTTTAGAGGACTTAGATACATATGGATTATTTAGTGATCAAAAAGTAATTATTATTCATAATATTGAATCTATTAAACAAGAAGATTTTCCGGACGATTTTCATCATTTATTTGAATATTTGAAAAATCCAAATCCTAATTATTTATTAATTATTGAATCTCATAAACTTAATAATACTTTAAAAGTTGTGAAAGATTTAAAAAAGAATTGTGAGTATATAGAAGTATCTTTTGATCCAATTCAAGTGATTCAAAAGATCTTAAAGGATTATAAGATTGATTCTAATACTGTAAGATATTTAAATGAAATCTGTTTAGGAGATATTACTAAAATACAAAATGAATGCCAAAAGTTAATGAATTATAAAGTAAATGAAAAAGTTATTACGAAAGAGGATATTGATGAGTTAGTAATTCCTAAATTAGGAGATCCAAAAGATTTAACATTTGCTTTTTCAAGAGCACTTGCAGAAAGAGACCGAAAAGAAGCTTTGCTGAAATACCGTGAATTAATTGAATATCAAATAGAACCTTTAAGTATTATAGGTTTATTGGCTAGTCAATTACGGATTATTTATCAAGTGAAATTATTAGAGAATCGTCATTTAAAAGATAAAGAGATTGCCGATATCTTAGGAGAAAAATCTGATTATCGTATTAAAAAGACAAGAGAGTTAACAAGGCTTTATGGAGAAGAAGAAATTTTACTTCTTATGCAGAAGTTAGCGGATATTGATTATTCGATTAAAACGAATGATGTAGATGGAAATTCTTTAATAGAAATGTTTATTTTGAACATATAAAAATAGTATCGGTTGATACTATTTTTTATTTTTAATTCTTTCTAGTTTTTCATAGATTTCTTTGATTTGTTTTTCATATCCAATATCTTTTGGTTCATAGTATTTTTTATCTTTAATCTTATCTGGTAGATATTGTTGTACGACATAAGCACCTGGATAGTTATGAGGATATAAGTAATCAGGAGAATCTGTTTTAATGTGATTTGGTAAGTTTCCTGTATTTCCGGCTTCTATATCTGCAAGGGCTTTATCAAAGGCAACATGTGCGGTATTACTTTTAGGAGATAATGCCATTTCTGTTACAATTGTACCAAGGGGAATTCTTGCTTCTGGAAGACCCACTCTTTCTGCTGCATTTATGGCAGAATCTAATCTTGGACCAATTGCAGGATTTGCAAGACCTATATCTTCATAGGCAATGACACTTAATCTTCGATAGATGGATTCTAAATCTCCTTCAATTACTAATCTTCCTAAATAATGTAGGGCAGCATTGACGTCACTTCCACGGATAGATTTTTGAAGTCCGCTTAGTACATCATAATGGCCATCTCCATTTTTATCTGCAAAAAAGACTGGTTTATTATTAATTCTTTTTACTTTTTCGATTGTGATTGTTTTATCATCATTTGCATAGTATGCAATCTCTAATAGGTTATAAGCAAATCTAAGGTCATTTCCAGAGAGTTTTGCGATATACTCGATTGTTTGCTTATCTATTTTAATTCCCTCTAAATCAGGGTGTTTTATGGCCTTTTTAAGGCCTTCTATAATATCTTTTTGTTCTAACTCTTTTAATTCAAATAATTGACATCTACTACGGATAGCAGGATTAATCGAATGATATGGATTTGCGGTTGTCATTCCAATTAAAGTAATTAATCCACTTTCTAATTGAGGAAGTAATACATCTTGTTTATCTTTATTTAGACGATGAATTTCATCCATGATTAAAACAATTTCTCCATACATCTTTGCTTCTTCTATCACAACATCAATGTCTTTCTTTGTATTAATGGTTGCGTTTAAAAAACGATAACGAACTCCTAAGTCATTGACTAATGCATTTGCGATTGATGTTTTTCCAATTCCTGGTTTTCCATATAGAATCATAGAAAAACATTTTTTATTTTTTACGAGATTTGTTAATACTTTGTCTTTTCCAATTAAATGATCTTGTCCTATGACTTCTTTTAAAGTAGTAGGAGCTAGTTTTAAAGCAAGTGGTTTACTCATAATCATCACCTGTTTTTATTATATAATACTTTTCCTCATTTGTCTTTTTCTTTTAAAAATGATAAAATATTTTTTAGAGTTAGAGTGTGATTTTATGGAATTAAAAGAAGCTATTAGTGATTTCTTAAATTATTGTATTTTTGAAAAAGGTTTATCCGATAAAACAAAAGTTTCTTATGAAAATGACTTAGATATTTATCAAGATTTTTTAAAGAAAAGAAATGTTTCTGATGTAAGAGATATCAAAGATGATCATATCAAAGAATTCTTAAAAGAAAGAAATGAAGAAGAAACTACAACAATTGCGCATAACCTAACGGTTATTAAGAATTTTCATTCTTATTTATTAAAAGAAGGGCTTGTTTCTAAGAATGTATCCGAGTTTATTGAAAGACCAAAACTTAGAAAATCTCTTCCAAAAACATTAAGTGTTGAAGATGTAGATTGTTTACTAGATATTCCTCTAAATACGCCATTTGACTACCGAAATAAAGCTATGTTAGAATTAATGTATGGATGTGGTTTAAGAGTCAGTGAACTTGTTAATTTAGAGATTAATGATATTGATGAGATTAATTGTATTATCCGTATTATGGGAAAAGGGTCGAAAGAGAGAGATATTCCAATTGGAGAATATGCACTTTACTATTTACATGAGTATTTAGATCAAAGACCCCTTTTATTAAAAGGAAAACCTTGTAGTAAGTTATTTATCAATAATCATGGAACTGGTATGACTAGACAAGGTTTCTTTAAGAATTTAAAGAATTTATTATTAGAAAAAGGATTAAATCCTGATGTATCTCCTCATACGTTACGTCATAGTTTTGCGACCCACCTTGTTAATCGGGGAGCGGATCTTCGTAGTATTCAAGAAATGCTTGGACATTCTGATATTTCTACTACTAAGATTTATACGAAAATAAGTGATGAAAAAGTATTAGAGGATTATCAAGAATATCATCTTCGTAGTAAGAAGGAGTGATTTTATGAAATTTAAACGTATTTTTGTTATGGTATTGGATTCTCTAGGAGTAGGGGAGACAGGGGATGCTGCTGACTTTGGAGATAGTGGCTGTAATACGTTAGGACATATCTTACAGAAATGTGATATGTTTATCCCAAATCTTAAGAAAATTGGTTTTTTAGACACTGTAAATATGAGTGAGAATAAAAATGTTGAAGCTTATTATACAATCGCTAAACCAATTAATGCAGGAAAAGATACTTTAAATGGTCATTATGAAATTGTAGGAATTCAAAATGATATCCCTTTCCGTACTTTTAATCAAGGATTTACATATGATGTATTATCTGGAATTGAAGAAGTAACGGGTAGGGGACTCATTGGAAATAAATGCTGTAATGATGATTCTATTATTCAAGAATTAGGAGAAAGACAATATAATTATGGATCTTTAATTATTTATACATCAGCGGACTCTGATTTACAGATTGCTGCTCATGAAGATTGTGTTCCTATTTCTGTATTACATGAATATTGTGAAAAAATAAGAGCTTTAACTTTAAAAGAAGATTGGAGAATCGCAAGAATTATCGCAAGACCTTTTAATGGGACTCCTGGTAAATATCGATTAATTCCGAGTGGAAGAAAAGATTATGCGATTAAACCTCCTAAAAGAAGTGTTTTAGACTCTTTAAATGAATCTGGATACTCTGTGATAGGAATTGGTAAAATTAATGATATATTTGATGGAGAAGGTATTAATAAGATGATTAAAGCTCCTAGTAACTTAGAAGCTATTAATAAGTTAACGGATATCATGGATAAGAATTTTACTGGGTTATGTATGGTAAATTTATGTGATTTTGATTCTTTATATGGTCATTTAAGAGATGTAGATGGTTATGCAAGAGCCATTGAAGAATTAGATGTAGATATGCCTATTGTATTAAATAAATTAGACTTAGATGATTTATTAATTATTACTGCAGACCATGGTAATGATCCTACTTTTGAAGGAAATGGTCATACAAGAGAAAATGTTCCTGTTATTTTATATAGTCGTAATTTTAAGGAACCAAAACGTTTAGAAGCATTTGATACTTTTGCCAATATAGGAGCAACGATTGCAGATAACTTTGATGTTGAAATGCCTGAAATCGGTAAAAGTATATTAGATGAATTAGAATAATAGAAAGGAGTATAATTATGCCAAATAATGAAGAATATGATTTTGTTGAGATTGGACAAAGACATGCAAAAGATGGAATTGAAAATTTAAGAAAACTTGCAGACCAATATGGAAGAGAGTTTGGATTGAAAGCAAGACGTGATTTTGAAACAGGAGTTGCGAGTGTTATCCCACAATTTGCTCGTTTCTATGTTAGTACCAGTGAAATAGAAGAAGTTCGTGTAGAAGGGGCAACTCATAACTACGGAATGGATAATCTAAGAAACAATTCCTACTTTGGAGGAGATGGTTATAGCCAACAGTTTGTTGACGGAGAATACAATGAACCTCCTAAAACAGATGCTGTAGAAGCATCTGATTCCCCTAGAGTACGATAAAAATTGGTAGGGGAAGTATCCTTAATTATAAGAAACGATTTTTATCGTTTTTTTGTTTGTTTTCGTATAATTAATTATTTTTAAATAAAATTATTTATTATTAATTTATATTAAATTGTTTTTTATTATTTAAAAAAATGTCGTGAGAAGGTCAGTAGAGGAGGTACTACACTTCATCCCCCTACTCATAATTTTTTTAAAAAAATTGATTTAACCTCTTTCTTTGTTAGATCCCTTTTTTTATGATAATACCCCCTCTACTTCTTACTGCTATATATTTGTATATAATCACCCTCTAATCCTCATAATTCCCTTATATTATGCGTGTATTCTCGTGAATCGAGACGATGCATTATCCATCTAAATAATCCTAAATTCACCAGAATTCACCACGTAAATTTAGATGAAGAATTACCCGTCTAATGAATCCTAAATCTCTTAAAATGCATCCCTCTTTTTGGATGGATATCAAGGGGATATAGGGAAGAGGGGTAGTAGGGGTGTAATAATAGTTAATAAGGTATCTATATAGGTATATATGTATATAGATCATTCATAAAAAAATGAAATGTAAACAAAAAAAGAAAAAACAAAAAATTGTTTTCCTTATAAGAAGATCTTT
>CAMZHD010000031.1 GCA_947306705.1 uncultured Caryophanales bacterium | reverse complement strand
ATTCTTCCAAATAAGTCTTCTAATGTCATACCACTGAAGTTTGTATCTGCTTCTTTACTTCTTAAACTTCTTTCATGAGCAATTTCTTTTGCTTGTTTTTCAGATTCAAATGCCATGAATTTATCACCAGCACTTGGTACTTCTGAAATACCAGTTACTTCTACTGGAGTAGATGGTCCTGCTTCAATGATATTTTGTCCTTTATCATTTTTTAGGGTTCTTACTTTACCAGCATAGTTTCCAATAACGATTGGATCTCCTAAACGTAGAGTACCATTTTGAATTAATAAGGTTGCGATAGAACCTACTTTAGAATCCTTCTTAGCCTCTACAACAGCACCAGATGCATAACGATTAGGGTTTGCTTTATATTCTTGCATTTCTGCGACTAAAAGGATATTTTCAAGTAGGCTTTCTACTCCTTCTCCAGATTTAGCAGAAATCTTATTTACAATGATATCTCCACCCCATTCTTCTGGAGTTAGACCATTTTCTACTAATCCTGTCATTACACGATCAATATTTGCTTCTGGTTTATCAATTTTATTGATTGCGACGATAATTGGTACTTTTGCAGCTTTTGCATGGTCAATTGCTTCTCTTGTTTGAGGCATGATACCATCGTCTGCAGCGACAATAATAATAACAATATCTGTAATTTGAGCTCCACGTGCACGCATTTCTGTAAAGGCTGCATGTCCTGGAGTATCAATGAATGTTATATCTTTTCCATTACAAGAAACGGAATAAGCACCGATTGCTTGTGTAATTCCTCCTGCTTCTCCACTTACTACATTACTCTTACGAATGTAGTCTAATAAAGTTGTTTTACCATGATCAACATGTCCCATGATGGTAACAACAGGAGGTCTTGGTACTAAGTCTTCAGGTTTATCCTCTATTTCATAATTTTCAAAATTAGAAATATCTGCTGTTTCTTCTTTCTTTAATACTTTATCATAATCGGAAGTAATTACTTCAGCTGTGTCATAATCAAGAGATTGATTAACGGAAGCCATTACTCCTAATCCCATACACTTCTTTACTAATTCTACAGGAGCAACCTCTAATAAATTCGCAAGATCTGTTACCGTCATTCCTTCTTTATAAAGAATTACATTTTCATCTTGAGCAGTTTCATTACTTTGTAATTTTTCACGGTGTTTATAAATCTTTTTTCTTTCTCTAAAGAAATCTTTCTTATTACTTTCTGTTTTTTTAGCTTGTTTATTTTGTTTTACTTTGGTAAATGTTTGTTCATTTTCCATATCAATCTTGGTTGTATAAGCTAATTCTTCTGCTTTATCTTCTACTTCTTCTTCTAATCTTTGTTCTTCATAATCTACAGAATCTAGATTTGCTTCTTCTTCTGGTTCTTCAGCTAATTGATTATCTAGAAGAGTAATACTAATATCATCTAGTAGTGTGTTTTCATCTTCATAGTTGATTCCTACTCTATCACAGATGGCTTTAATTTCTTCTACACTTTTGCCTACATCTAAAGCATAATCTTCTAATGTCATCATGATGACTCACCTCACTTTTCTATACAATTTTTTATTTTTTCATAAACTTCATCACTTATTTTACATTCTAAGCGTTTTTCTAATATTTTTGTTTTTTGAGCTTCTTTTAATACTTCAATATCTTTTTTAATATAAGCTCCTCTTCCATTTACTTTTCCTGTTTCATCTACTTCGATATCTCCCTCTGGAGTACGAACAATTCTAAGTAATTCTTTTTTAGGAAGATTTTCCTTTGTTACTACGCAAGTACGTAGTGGAATTTTTTTCACTTTCATAGGATTCCTCCTTATCTAAAGTTAATTCCTGCTTCTCTAGCTTGTTCTGATGTTTTAATATCTATCTTCTTAAACTTTGTTAATTTCGTAGCAAGACGAGCGTTTTGTCCTTTTTTACCGATTGCTAGAGAGAAGTTATCTCCATCTGCAATCACCATTGCTTCTAATTTCTTAGGATCTGTAATTGCTACTGTTAATTCTTTTGCAGGAGATAGTGCATTTTCAATAAATACTGCTGGATCTGGATCATATTTAACAACATCTAATTTTTCTCCATGTAATTCATTGATAATTCTAGCAATTCTAGAACCTTTTTCTCCAATACATGCTCCAATTGGATCTACATTTGGATTTTCTGAATATACAGCTACCTTACTTCTATTCCCAGCATCTCTTGCGACACTATAGATCATTACTGTTCCATCATTAATTTCAGGAATTTCTAATTCAAATAATCTCTTAACAAATCCATAATGAGATCTACTTAATAAGATTAATAAATTCTTTCCATTATTATCTACTTTAGAAACATATACTTTAATTTGAGATCCCATTTCAATTTTTTCACCAGGAATAATATCTTTTTTAGGTAAAATACCATTACTTCTTCCTAAATCAATGAAATAGTTATCAGTATCTTCTAAAGCTACTGTACCAATTAATAATTCATCTTGTTTGTCTCCAAATTCTTCCATGATACTGTTTCTTTCAGCCTCACGAATCTTTTGAACAACTACTTGTTTTGCAGTAGAAGCTGCGACACGACCAAAGTCTTTTGGAGTTACTTCTGTATCAATGGTATCTCCTATTTCTAATGTCTTATCAATCTTCTTAGCATCACTTAATTTGATTTCTGTTTCAGGATTGAAGAATGTCATTTGAGGTTTTTCTTCTCCTCCTTCTTCTCCTTCTTCTGTTTCTTCTGTCTCTTCTACTACTTCTTCTGGTTTTGTATCTAACTCATCATCTTCTGCATATTTTTCAAATAAAGCATCTTCATATTCTTCTTTTGTCATCTTATCATCTGCGACAACTGTTAAGAATGAAAATACTTTAATATCTCCTGTTTCACGATCAAACATTACTTTTACATTTGTTTTCGAATTAAAATTTTTCTTATATGCAGATGTTAGAGCTAATTCCATTGCACTGTATACGATTTCTGGATCAATATCTTTTTCAGCAACAATATTATCTAATGCTTTTTTAAACTCTTTTCCGTTCATTTTATTCTTCGTCTCCCTTCTCTTTCGAATAAATATCTAATTCATCAGAATCTTCTAATACACTTTCATTTTCATCCATTATTTTATTAATAATTCTAGATGCCTCCGTAATCTTATTTAAATCAATTACTTCTTCACTATCTAAAACAATATTGAAACGTTTCTTTCCTTCCTCTGTATCAATAAATGCATCGTCTACAAAGACATTTAAATCTTTAATAGAGTCATTTACTAAAGCTGCAATTTTACTTTTCATAAACACCTCCCAAATAATAAGAGTGGGAACTTTTCTTTCCCACTCCTTTCTGTTTGTATTATACCATATATTCTAAATAATTCAAGTGTTTTCTCATTAGAAGTTTTTCCATACTTTTAACTCTTGATTTTCTACTTCATAAATTCCTAATAAGTTGTTTTCTTCATTCAAGAACATACATTTCTCTTTTACATTCCATTCATTTGGAACCCGTACTCCATTTTTAATTTTAAATTCTAATTCTTTGGATACAATTATTTTAGGATAGTCTAGTACTTCTTCTACTTTATACAGATGATAATTTCCTTTTTGAATCTCTTCTAATGTATAAGCTTCTTCAATTGATACTGTTCCTTGTTTGGTTCTTGTGAGAGATGTCATAATAGCAGGTACTCCTAATGTATTTCCTATATCATGAATCAAACTTCTGATATAACATCCTTTCGTGACATGAACTCTAAATTTGAAAGAATCTTTTGTTTTGGATAATAATTCAATTTCTTTGATGGTTACTTCTCTTTTTGGACATTCTACTTGTTTTCCTTCACGAGCATATTCATATAGTTTTTTTCCGTTGACTTTTACAGCGGAATAAATGGGTACTTCTTGGAGATATGTTTTTTGATAAGAATTAACTACTTCTTCTATTGGTAAATTATCTGGTACTTCTACTTCCTTTAATATTGTTCCTTCAGAGTCATAGGTATCTGTATCAATTCCTAATTTTGCATCTGCGATATATTCTTTATCTTCTGCCGTTAATAATTCTACGATTTTAGTTGCTTTTCCAAGGCAAACAATTAATACTCCTTCTGCCATAGGATCTAGAGTCCCTGTATGCCCTACTTTTCTCATTTCTAAGATTCTACTAATTTTATTTACGACATCAAAAGAAGTCATTCCTTTTTCTTTATTAACTACTAGAACTCCATCCATTTCTATCACCAACCTCATTATATCATAAAAAAAGATTCTCAAATGAGAATCCTTTTTCTATTTTTTCTTTTCTTTTTCTTTCTCTTTTTCTTTTGTAAATAATAGTTTTACAAATAAACCTAATCCAAAGCATAAAGAGAAGAATGAAACAAGTCCACCAAGTAATGGGATTGCTTTTAGAATCGTGATTGCGAATAAAGCTGCGGCTAATAATAAATAGTCATTCTTAATAGTATCTTTTAATAACCATTTTCCAAAGTAATAAGCTGTTGGGATTAATGATAAGTAGATAAGTACTCCATATAGTATGATAGTAAGAACACCAGCAGGTAATCCAATTACTGTTATCATTGCGATAATTGCCATCATAGGAGTTGCGATTAATGTTAAGAATCCAATTCCAAATGTCTTAAGAATTGTCATTCCTTCTTTTTCTACTTTTTCAACTCTATCAAATGATGCTTTTCCAAATAACAATAATAGGAATGCAACTACTAATAGGCCAAAGAATGATAATAAACGAGATACCCATCTAGCAGTACGATTAATGGTTATTTCTACTCCACTATTCTCATATCCTTTATAGGTTTCTTCTTTTCCAATTTCAGCACTATCTTCTTTCTTAAGAGTTGCATCTTCTGGATACTTTAAGGTACCTGTAATAACAGCATTTTCTCCTAATTCAATTGTTTCTGCAGAAACTAATACATCTCCATCAATGACAGAATTAATCTTTACCGTATCTCCTCCTAAATATGCATTACGAGAGATATCGGAACGAATCTCAATAATTCCTGCAGCTGCATATAAATCACGGATAGAAGAATCATCAATATAGATTGTACTTCCAGCAGCAAACACATCTTTTGTTTCAGCATTCTTGATCTCTACTGTATTTCCAGCTGCAAAGATATAATCTTGTCTTCCAGAAATTGTAATCATATTTCCAGCAACAAAGTTAATACCATCTACATCTGCTGTTGAATTTACTCTGTTTCCCGCAACAAAATTTGTATATCCAATACTCTTTTCTAGGATTACACTTTCATCTGCAGTAAAGTTTTCTCCTAAAGCAAATACTGGAATACTCACGATTGATAATAAAACAATCAACAATAAACTTATTCTCTTTCTCATATTATTCCTCCTTACTTTTATTATAGCACAAAAAAAGAAGGATAAACCTTCTTCTTATTTTATTTCTTTGATGGAGTTCTACAATTTGAAGAATTATTCAATATTATATTTTTTAATGCATTTCGTTTTTCTTCATTTGTAATATGATATGAATCATCTGTATACTCAATTTCACTATTTTCAATGGATAGAATAACATCATTTCCCTTTACAATTTCGAATGCACCGTTATTACCTTCACCACGTTTTACCAATGGACTTTTATCCATAAGAATAGTTACTCTTGAATTTAGCATATAATAGAAGTCTTGTTCATCATAATAGAAAACCAAATTGCTGTCTTCTCCATAAAAAGTTACATAACTACCATCTGAACCTTCGAAGTAGATACAATTACTAGGTCTGTCTAAAAATGATTCTCCATTGACTTTTAATTGTCTAGGATCCTTTTCCCAACATTCATAATAATCTAATTCTTGTGAACTTCCAACTTCTGGTAATCTATCTTCTCCAGGTCCCTGGGCTCTACTTGGTTCTAAAATAAATGATGGCATTTCACAAGAGGAAGTTGTATCAATTCCTACATTTTCTTTTTCATCATGAATGAATTTATTTACTATACTATGTAGTTTATAACCATATACTCTTACTTCTGTTAAGATTTTTCCTCTGAATGGGAAATATCCTCCGTTACCATGTAGTTTTACCATAGGAACATCATCTTCTATCCATTGTAAATTAAGAGTCATTCCGTGGGTATATTGATCTAACTCTTCTACTGGATTATCAGCAAGCATATAATTTTCTCTTGTTGCATAATTAATATTCATAGTTATTTCATTATAATCTGGTAATTCTTGAATGTATTCCATTAATTCATTATATGTACAAGGGCTATGTGGAATTCTTACGTACATTATTGTTTCTCCATCTAAGAATTGGCCACCATTTGAACTAATCTTAACAGCTGGTTGTGCATCTATTGCGATTGGTTTTCCATAGACTAATACTTCTACATTAGCCATTTTATTTCCTTCACGATCTTTTACATTGATTATGAATGCTTCTCTTAATGCCTTTGCTTGTAATGTTATTCCTAATAATACTAATGGTAAAATCACATATAAAGCATTCTTCTTATTTTTACTTTTTAATAGAATTGTAGCAATTCCTAATCCACCTATTACGAGTGCGATTAATAAAATAGATCTACCTGTATTTGGATTTACTCCACGATAGTTTATAAATACGGCTTCTCCTTTTGATAAATCTACTTTGACTTCATCATAGTCTGTAGAATACCCATTTGGTACTTTTTGAAGAATTCTTAATTCTCCTGAATTTTTCCATCCAACTAATGGAACTTGTCCATTTTCATCGGTTCTTCCACGATATAATAATTTTTCTCCATTTTCCATCATTGCCATTGCTTCTTCATACGTTTCAACGGCTGTTTCAGAGTTATCAGGATATACTAAGAAATAGGTTACTCCTTCTCTAGGAATGTCTTTTGCAAAAACAAAGTTTGGTACTAGTAATAATCCTAGTATTAATAATCCTAAAAAATTTTTTAAATGTTTCATCTAATTCCTTCTTTCTATTTTCTTACCCTCATTATAATTCACTGTCAACAAAAAGTCAATTAACGTGTAAAATTAAAAAAGAAGGTTTACACCTTCTTAATCACTGATTTTAATACTTTTTAGATTATAAACTCCATCGTCTGTTACTTTATAAGTAAATGTAGTAATTGGGACTTGATCAGATACTTCATCGAACTTCTCATCTATTAATGTAGATCCCTCAGCATTTGTAAAATCAATTACTTTGCTTCCTTCATCTTCACTTCTTGTGAAGTATTGATATAGAACACAAGTGTCTCCACAAAAGTTACTGTATAGGACTTTGTAATTTAATTCTACTGTATTTCCTTTTTTACTACCAGAAATGAAGCGTACATATGTCATGACAGAACCTGGTCCCCCATGTCCTCCATGATCTGGATTTTGACGATATTCTCCATTCTCATAAATATATAAATCATCATGATTTGCGACAAAGCATTCAATGTTTTCATGATTTACTTTTATTTCATTTCCAAAATGTTCTTTTATGACGTTTTCTACATCACTTGCGGGAATTGTTTCTTTCCATCCAATTTGTCTTAATGCAAAGAATAATAGATCTTGATTACTAATTATGCTTAGATCTGTTATTGGTAAATAGTCAGCAAATGCTTCTGTCATTGATTGTACTTTCTTTGTAAAAGTAGCATCTTCTGCGATTTCTTCTGTGGTTTCTTTTGTCTCTTCTTGTTTCTCTTCTTTTTGTTCTTCTTTCTTATCTGTCTTCTCTTGCTGAGATTCTTCTTTTTGATTTCCGATTAATCCTTTTTGATAGGCAGCTAGACAAATGCATACCGTTAAAACGATTGCTAATACTACTACGATTAACCATGCTTTCTTATTATTTGGTTTTTTTGTTTCCATACACTCACCTCTATGATACCATTATACCACATCTAAAAAAAATGTAAGAGTTCTCTTACATTTTTTAAAACAAAGTTAATTGATTCGAATCTGGTAATCCTTCAAAGATGTTCATTTCTTTCATTTTATCGATTAGAGTTCCTGATACTTTTGCTCTTTTTTGAACATCTTCAATACTTAAGAATTTTCCCTTTTCTCTTTCTGCTACGATGTTTTTCGCAACAGTATCTCCTAAACCATCAATGGCATTGAATGGTGGATAAATTTCATTATCACTTTTTACAACCCATACAGTTGCATCACTCTTATATAAATCAACTGGTAAGAATTTCATTCCTCTTGCGGTTGCTTCTAAAGCTACTTTTAGAGATTCAGCTTGGCCATTTTCTTTATTGGATGCTTCATATCCTTTTTCTTGGATATCTTCAATTCTTGCTTTAATGGAATTATATCCTTTTACCATACTTTCTAAATCAATATCGGTTGCTTTAGATGTTAACCAAGAAGCATAGAAGTATACAGGCATATGGACTTTGTACCAAGCAATTCTAAAGGCTGAAATTACGTAGGCAGCTGCGTGAGCTTTTGGGAACATGTATTTAATTTTTGCACAAGAGTTAATAAACCATTCTGGAATATTTGCTTCTTGCATCGTTTTTACATGATCTTGCCATGCTTCTGGTTCTTTGGATGCTTTTCCTTTACGAACAAATTCCATAATTTTAAAGGCTTTTAGAGGTTTTACTCCATTATACATTAGGTATACCATGATATCATCACGACATCCTATAGTGTCTTTAAATGGAACAATATTGTTCATAATTAATTCTTGTGCATTTCCAAGCCATACATCGGTACCATGCGATAGACCTGATATTTTAACTAACTCACCAAAAGTAGTTGGTTTCGTATCTTCTACTAATTTGATGGTAAATGGAGTTCCAAACTCTGGAATTCCTAACGTACCTGTATTACACATGATTTGTTCTTTGGTAACTCCTAGAACATCGGTAGATGTAAAAATAGACATTGTATCTTTATCATCTAGTGGTACTTTTAAAACATCTGTTCCGGATTGATTTTGTATTAATCGCAATTGAGTTGGATCAGAATGCCCTAAAATATCTAGTTTTAATAAACATTGGTCAATTGAGTGATAATCAAAGTGTGTTGTTTTCCACTCAGCTGTTTCATCTTCTGCTGGATATTGATAAGGAGTAAAGTCATATACTTCTTTATAATCTGGTATAACAACGATTCCTCCTGGATGCTGTCCAGTTGTTCTCTTACATCCTGTACATCCAATGGCTAGACGTTCTACTTCTGCAGTACGCATGTCTCCTAATTCTTTTTCTTCACAATATCCTTTGACAAATCCAAAGGCAGTTTTATCAGCAACTGTACCAATTGTTCCTGCACGATATACATTATTTTCTCCAAATAATACTTTTGTATAAGCATGGGCACTTGCTTGATTTAAATCTGAGAAGTTCAAGTCAATATCTGGTACTTTATCTGCATTAAATCCTAAGAATGTTGCGAATGGCATATCTTGTCCATCTTTAACCATTGGAATATGACAATTTGGACATTCTTTATCTGGTAAATCAAATCCGGATGAATAATCTGCTCCAAATGGTTTTCCATCATCATCTTCAAAAATACTCATCTTACATTTTTCACAACGGTAATGGGCTGCGAGTGGATTTACTTCAGTAATTCCCATCATCGTTGCCACAAAGCTTGAACCTACAGATCCACGGGAACCAACTAAGTATCCTTCATCATTGGAGTGTTTTACTAAACGTTGTGCGATTAAGTAGATTGGATCGAATCCTCCACCAATAACTCCTCCTAAGGCTTTCTTAGTGGCTTTTTCTAATCCTTTTTCATCTAACTCTTCTTCACTTGTTCTTTTTACATATTCTTTAACAAATTCTACTACTTTATCTTTTCCTTGTAGAATGACATCATGCAATTTCTTATGAGACTCTACTTGGAATTCTTCTTCTGATAAATTCTTTTCTTGTAGTTCTTCTGTAATAATTCTAAATACTATATCTCCATATAATTCCGTTGCGATTCTCTCTTCAATCGAATATGGAAGTGGATCTCCATACCAATCGGCAGCTTTTGTATAAACTAAATCTGTAACAACAACCGGACAATCTAGGTAGGATTCTCCATCATCACTTTTAACTCTTGGTGAGAAAGGAATTCCTCCTGTATCTGGAATAACTTCTACAATCTCACACATATCAGCAATTTTATTTGTATTTTCCACAACAATTTCATAGGCTTTTTCTTTTCCTAAAAAATCAAAATCTTCTAACATTTCGTCTGTTGTACGGAAATGATTGGATGGAATATTGGTAATTCCTCCACGAGCAAGAGGATGTCTTCCTCCTCCTGGGACTTTTTGATTGACGATAATTTCACGATAGATTTTATCTTCTCTTTTAATATGATGAACATCTCCTGTTGCGACAATAATCTTTCCTGCTTCTTCTGTTACTCTTACAACCTTTTCAATATTAGCAGCGACTTCTGCTTTTGTTCCAAAATCTCCTGTTTGAATCAAATGATCATAACATTCAATTGGTTGTACTTCTACATAATCATAGAAACGAATAATATTGGATAATTCGTCATCACTTTTTGATTTTGCTTCATTGAAGACTTCTCCTTCGTAGCATCCACTACCAATGAGTAATCCTTCTCGATTCTCTTCAATGACACTTCTTAAGATTCTTGGTGTTTTATATAGATAAGTCGTGTTCGCAAGAGAAATTAATTTAAATAAATTCTTTAATCCTGCTTTATTCTTTACTAATAAATTAATATGATGAGAGCGTCCATATTTATAGATTTCATCTTTACTTACTAAAGAATCTAATTCAGACATTTTCTCAATATTACGATTGGATAATTTCTTTAACATCTTGTGGAAAACCAAGGCTGTTCCTTCTGCATCATAATCTCCTCTATGATGAGCTTCTTCATCCCAAGGAACTTCATATCGTTTTACTAAGGCACTTAGAGAGTGTCTTGCATACGTATTATCTAACGTTCTTGATAACTCTAAGGTATCAATGACTGGATTTTTGAAGGTACCTAGATTATATTTTTTATAAGCCATCTCTAAGAAGGAAGTATCAAACTTTGCATTATGAGCAACCATTGGGCAATCTCCAAACCACTCTACGAATCGTTTGACGGCTGTTTCTTCATTCTCTTTTCCTACAAGCATTTCATCCGTAATATTTGTTAATTCTGTTATTTTTTCTGGTAGAGGTCTTCCTGGATTAATTAATTCATCATAACGTTCTAGAATCTCTCCATTTTTTATTTTAACAGCTCCAATTTCGATGATAGAGTCTGCACCACCAGCATTAAATCCAGTTGTTTCAAAGTCAAATACTACAAAAGTATCTTCTAACATAACACTATCATCTGGACGAACCACAATATTAACAGAATCATCAATCATTGTTAATTCTGCTCCATAAATGGCCTTAAACGGTTCTTGTCCCTCTTCTAATTTCTTATTATTAGCCGTTACCATATTGAAGACATGAGGGAACCCTTGTACTCCATTATGATCTGTAATCGCAACAGCTTTCATTCCAAATTTCATTGCAGTTTTTACAATGTCTTCTTCATCTGCTACTCCATCCATTTGACTCATTTTGGTATGACAATGAAGTTCTACTCTTTTGACTTCTGCTGTATCGGTAACAGTTGATTCTTTCTTATCAATCGCAACAATATCTCTAGCATTTAAAACTAATTCTTTTGCGAATGTATCATTCTTGGTATATCCTCTAATCTTATACCAATTTCCTTCTTTTAATTCTTTACTTAATCGTTTGTATTCGTCTTCTTCTCTTACGAATACTTTACAATAAATACTATCTGAATAATCTGTTATTTTTAAAGTAATAATCTTAAAATCTGTTTTACTAGATTCAAATAATTCTACTCCAAAGACTTTTGCTTCTACTACTACATTATTATCTTCTCCTAATAATGTTTTAATCTTAATAGGTTCTTCTTTAATTCCTCTACCTAATACACTATTTGGATCTTTTTCTTCTCTATGATAGGTTTTCTTCTCTTCTTTTGGAGTTTCCTTTTTTACCTCTTTCTTAGGTAATTCTTTTACTTCTTCTTCTAACTCTTTTTGTATTTCCTCTAGAATAGTTTCTTCATGACGAATCATAATTTCGATATTAAAGTCATATCCAATCTTATGATAAAAATCTTGTATTTTAGGAAGAACTTTTTCTAGTTTTTCTTTTTCTCTTTCATTCGATACGACTAATAATAAAAAGTCATTTTCTATTTGCATAGAATTTTCAAATAATTCTATAATTCTTAATTCTTTTTTTAATTGTTTTAAAATATATGGAAAATAAGATTGATAATCTTTTAAATCAGGATTTTCGACTTTGATATAAATCTCTATTTGACTTGCATTCTCATCTAATTTTCCTTTTTTCTCTTGTAGTTCTTGGTATACCTCTAATGGTGGTAATTTATCCATTTCTATAAACACTTGCCAAGCATCTACTTTTGAATTTACTTTTATTTTAGGAAGTTTGGACGCCAAAAAATATTGATAAGAGGACTCATCAATATTAATCCTATCTAACAATACTTTTATTTTCTCGTCCATTTTATGACCCCCTATATTATGTTACTATCATCTCGTATTTCACGAATCATATAACGTTTATTACGAATACAAAATTCAATAAACTCTTCAATGTCCATTTTCTTGAATTCTTTTTCATATGCATATTTAGAGACATCAAATACAATTTTATCTCTTGTCATATAACTTTCAAATTCTTCTTTTGGAACTCCTAAATACATTAACCAATATGGATATAACCACCTTTTTAAAGATAATAATTGTGGATTTCCACTTTGATAACAACTTCTTCCAGTAATTCTAGTTGCATACTCATTTAAGATTGCAAGTTCTAAAACTGCTTTTTTAAATTGTTCATATTCTTCTTTATATCTTTTTACATTGTGTTTAATAATAATCATGTTCATTTCTAATAGTAATTTTAGTGGTTCTTTTTTATCAATTTCTTTTCCTACTACTAGTGTTTGTTCTCCCGCATGATCAATCATATTTAATTCTTTATTTGCGATAAAGACTGTATAATCCGGTACTTTCTTACGGATCATTTTTTTATAAAGAAAATCTGTTTCTTTTTTATTCTTATCCCACATACGCATAACTTCAATACGATATTTTTCTGCTTGTTTTCTTAGCTTTTCATAGTCTTTACTATCTAATACAATATTGTAAATGGTATCATCATTGGGAATAAAATTTTTATAATCTTTTAATATTTGGGTTTTATCTTTGAATACTGCATTATATTCATTTTTATAAGTATCCCACATTCTTTGTTTTAATTTATAAATTGGTTCAGATATTGATGCTCCAAAAAGCAAAGTCCAAATCAATGCATAGTCATTTACGATAAAATTTATATTCATATATTCTCCCACCACCATATACATATCATATCAAAAAAAAAAGAAAAGTTGAACAGAAACTTTTCCCTTTTTATGCAATTCTTTGATAGATAAAAATACATCCAAGAGATAGTACTACTACAATCAAGAAGAATAGTAATAGTTTTACCCAAAGAGGTAATGTTTTTTCTTTGAAATCATCACTCATTTCAAAATCTTTATCCGATAAATCCATACTTCTCGTATAGAATTCTGTATCTTTTTCTTCTTTGGCATCTTCTTTTGCTTCTTCTGTAAGTTCTTTTTGAATAATCTCTTCTCTTAATGTTTTTTCTAATTCTTTTTCTTGTTTTTCCTCTTCCGCTTTTTGATCTTTTACAATCATAACAGGATCTGCATTTTCTTCTTTCTCTTCTTTCATCTTGTCAACTTTATCAAACATATTCGTAGCCATTAAATCACTTAATAAATCAACGGTTGTGTCTTTATCTAATTCTCCCGCAAGAGTCTTAGAAGCAATTGTATCAATTAATTCTCTAATCTCTACTTCTTCTGGAGTTAGGACTCTCTTTTTCTTCTCTTCTCGATACTTTTCAAGTTCCTTTTTATTTACTCCTGATAATATATTATAAGCATTATTTTTTAATTTTCTTTTTTCTTCAAGTTCATCTACATCCGTACGATTCTTTCTAGCTGTTTCTAGTACTGTATTGATATCATATACTTTGTTTTCTCTCTTTGGATATAGTTGATTATAATCTTCTAATTCTTTTTTTGTATGAGATTCTGGTTCTACTGCTTGATACTTTTGCATCTGTTGATATGCTTCTCTAGATTGACGAGTTGGTTTTTTCTCTTCTTCTTGATGAATCTCAAATGCATTTACATTGGATACATCCGTAATATTTGCAGAGACGTTATTATTTGATACGTCTTGATATAGGACTTGGTTTTTATCCACTCTACAAGAACGATTCGTAGAATCTTCTTCATTATAACGATCCATTCTCCTCATACTACTCACCTTCTATTATTATTTTAGCATATAATAATTAAAAACAAAAGAAGAATATTCATATTTACAGAAAAGTAAAAAAATAATGGATTATTCTTTTCCTTATTGTGTATTATTTGATATAATATTTATGAAAGGAAAGATGTACATGAAAATTAAAGTTAATTCAGAGGCTTGTATTGGATGCGGAGCTTGTGAACAAATTGCGAAAGACTTATTTGAAATCGGAGATGAAGGAGTTTCTAAAGCAAAAGTAAGTGAAGTTCCAGAAGATAAAAAAGCAATGGCACAAGAAGCTATCGATGGTTGTCCAACAGGAGCTATTCAAGGAGAAGAATAAAAAAATAGAACCAATTGGTTCTATTTTTCTTTGTAACTATAAACTGTTTGTATTTCTTTTGGAGTTAGTTTTCGATACTCCCCCGATTTTAAATGATCAACGGTAAAGATTCCTACTCTTTTTCTTGTTAGTTTATCTACTAAGAATCCAACAGATTCAAACATTCTTTTTACTTGATGATTTTTTCCTTCGTGAATGGTAATTTCCACCATACAAGTTGAATCAGGATTTACTTTTTTTAGTTTCACACGAGAAGCTTTTACTAAAGTATCATCTAACATGATTCCATTCTTTAACTGTTCAATTTGTTCTTTCTTAATAATACCCTTTAATTTGGCAAGATAGACTTTATCAATCTCATTCGCAGGATGGGTTAAGATATTTGCAAATTCTCCATCATTTGTTAGTAAAAGGACTCCTGTTGTATCATAATCTAATCTTCCTACCGGATAAATTCTTGCTTCTGTATCAATATAATCCATTACTGTTTTACGATTCTTATCATCACTGGTTGTAGTGACAACTCCTCTAGGTTTATTTAGTAAATAGTACTCCTTTTCTTCTTTTGAAAGAATCGTTCCTTCTACTTCAACAGTATCTTTACTAGATACTTTCGTTCCTAGTTCTGTTATTACTTTTCCATTTACAGAAACTTTTCCTTCTTTGATTAGTTCTTCTGCTTTTCTTCTAGAAGTATACCCAGATTCTGCAATTACTTTTTGAAGTCTTTCCATATTATCCCTCTTTTTCTTCCTAGATTATACATGATAATTTGATTTTTTTCCAGTAAAAAAGAAGAAAGACACCTTCATGTATTTCCTCTTTATTTTTTTTCATATCATGCTTCTATTTCCTATAACTCATATCCTTCGATTGTGTACGTTCCATCAGGATTTATTATCATTGTTTTAGCAGCAGTAACTATTATCGCAATTGTTCCATCATTTCTAACATTAATAGTTAATTCTGTACCATTACATGAATAAGTATTATATTCATATACAAAGTTAGAAGGAGAACAATTTTCTCTCAATTCTCTTATATTTCTCGCAAGAATATCCGGGGTATTTCCACTTATAAAAACCACATCAGGAGAACTACGATTGATTTTTGCAAAAACGATGGTTCCTTGTTCTGTTCCATTTCCATATTCACGAATCAAATATTCCAAAGCATCTGGTAATGTTTCTGAGATAACCGGATTATCTCCTGATATTCCCGTATGTGTTACATATTTTGATCTAATTTGGGCAGTACCATCTGCTTGAACATAATTAATTCCAAAAGTAAATGTTAACGTTTGATCCGTTTCCGGCAAATCATTTGCATTAATATCTGTTCTAAATTCTACTCTTATTTTGATTGTTTCTGTTGTATTTGCTTTTAAATATTGTTTTGGATGGATTCTTGCATAATTATCATATGATACATAATAGTATAAATAACTTGGTAATGTTGTGATTACACTTCCATTTAATTTTGAATCAACCGTATCTATCATCGCATCAATGGTTCCTGTATTTACGGCATCTACTGTAAATTCATAAAAATCTCCTGGTTGACTTAAAGTTATTTCATAAGATACTGTTGTTTGATTCGTGATTGTTGGAGTTGGCGCTTCTACTGATTCACTTGTTACTTGAACATTATCCCAATATACATTCCAAGAAGCACTATCTACGTGTGAAATACCATTAATACTTAGATTGGTTGTTAAAGCTGCATATCCTAATCCTAAGAAAAGAAATAAAACAATTAATATTCCATACAAACTCTTTTTGTTTCTTCGCATATTTTCTCCTTATAAAACTATTTTAGTTATCAAAAACCAAAATCGCATATTGATACTCCTATTATAATTATATTATATCGCATACGATTATAAAATTCAAATATAAAAAAGAGATTACTCTTCTTTTTATTATTAGACTTCATTTCCATAAAATTCATAT
>CAMZHD010000030.1 GCA_947306705.1 uncultured Caryophanales bacterium | reverse complement strand
TTGTAAATTGGTTCCTACTAGTAGTCTTGTCAATACAAAGTAAATGGTTTGACTCCCAAATAAACCAAATATTGATAAGAATCCTAATACAATTCCTAACATTCTTCTATGAGAAAATCCTTCTTTTTTAATTAGGATTATATTTGTGATAATACAGTAGATTGATAATACAATAATACATGGTAGTGTTAACATTGCAAAATAAGAGAAAGATCTTAACGTATTATTATAAATATCAATAATACTTAGTACATTCCAATTCTGAACTAATAAGTTTACTTGTCTTAAGATATTTACATTGATAAAGATTAGTAATCCTAAATTCATAATAATCGCATATGAATACTTTTGTTTCTCATATTGTTTTCTAATATAAAGAGTACATCCAATGGAGATTCTAATTAAGAATAGTATTAATATTATTTGAATGGATTTACTCAAAGCAACATTACTATAAAGATTCGTTCTTATTAAAATATGAATTACGAGTAATACGTAGATTAATGTAACTATTAAGTATAGTATTCTCCTCTTTTTCATGTTTTCACCTTCCCTTCTATTATAACAAAAAAACAGATGATTTTCATCTGTTTTTCATATTATCGATTGATGTAATACTTTCCATCTTCTGTTTTGCTGATTCTTCCCTGTTTCACAAGATGTTCCGTAATTTTTGGAAAGAAGTATGGATTTATAAGACCAATCTCATCTAAAGCCTTTGCTGTTTCTTTCGTAAAAGCTTTTGCGTTTGTTAGTTTTCTTATAATTGCCACTCTCCTAATAAGTGGTACTGGTGGAAAAAATGCCATTGTATCCCTCCTAGTTTTCAACTTTCTTTTTCATTTCTGTTTTATCTCCAAATGTATCTTCCCAATAAAGAATGTTTTCCTTTATTTCATATCCATTTTCAAATACATCGGTATCTCCTTCAAAGGTTGTATATATCTTAGAATCTTTTGTTTCATATGTAAACTTTTTGGTACTCGTTTCTTCTGTTCCATCTTCTTTTACTACAGTCATAATAAATACTCCAGTACCATCTTCTTTGTATGTGTAAGAGACTGTATAGGAATCTTGCTCTACATACTCCCATGTTCCTACTATATTCGGATCTAGGGATGTTTTATTTTCACATCCTGTCATTAAAAATAAACCTAAAATAATTATAAATATTATTTTGATTTTTTTCATATGAATGCTCCTTTCTTTTGTCATTATACCATTGAATTTGTTTTTTATAAAGAAAAAAGACTATTCCTAGTCTTTTGATTGATTTCTTTTTTGAAATTGTCTATTGAGTGTTCTTTGTTTTGTAAGCCATGAAATAAGGCAACCATCAAAGACTCTTGGATGAGTTATAACGTAACTTTCTCCATTGTCTTTGTAATCTGTTGGATATAAAAATGATTTAAATGGAATCCTAATCATACAATTTTCAAATTCTTCCAATGGTACTTTAATGGTTCGGTCCTCTAATACTTCGCAGAAAGAAATAAGGGGTCTATTATCTGCTTGTGGGGCATTTACATCCATTAAATAGTTAAAAGAAAGTCTAACATTTAAATGGTTTACATTCAATGTTGTGGTTAGTAACACTTGATCACTCATAGCATGCTTTGAAGAAGATACTCTTACATTTACTTCTACATCTTCTTCCTCAATCCCTAAGTATTCCATTAATTCTCTTTTTAAATCTCCAACACTCATACAAAATGAACATTCTAATAAGTTTGAAAGAGGTTTGATTTCGTCTTCCTTCATTTTTCTTATTTCATTTTGTATCTCTTTTAACTTTCTTAGTTCTTCTTTCTCTTGTCTTTCAAATTCTTCTTTTCTTTGTTGTTGTGTTAATAAGTAATCTCTTTTATTTATTGCCATCATAACATCAAACACAGTTGTTTTTTCTTTTGCATCTAGTACATTTTTTGCTTGTTCTAATAAATCTGCTTTCTCTAACCTATCCATAAGCACACCTCTTTTTAATAATTAGTGCATATAATACTACAAAATGAATGAAAATGCAATAAAAAAGCAGAATGACTTCTGCTTATTATTTGGTATATTGAACTCCTTTTTCTTCTCTTAAGACATGGGCTCTTGATGCAATATGATTAACAGAACAGTAACGATCTTTAAAATCTTCTTCTCTTTGTAATAAATCTCTCATATCTTTTAGAAATTCTTTATAGGTTTGATCTTCGTAAAACATATTTTCAGGATTGCTTTCATCATATTTCTTTCTTAATCTTTTAATCGTGTAATCTAAGTAATCCGAAATAATAGAATCTGGCATTCTTTCTCTTCCTACATGAAAACTTCTAATAAATACAATATCAATACTTGTATTTCTATCAGCAGATGAGATTAATTTTCCATATGTTGATCTTGGTTCTTCTTCTTTGGAAGAGCGATGATCTTCAATTGCTTCTTTGATTGTTTTTCTCTCTTCATCTGAGAAGAACTCTTTGAATGCTGGATCTTTAAAGAAAAGTTCTGCAGCGATTAAATGATGTTTATCGGAATCAATATATTTTCCTCTATCATGACAAGCAGCAATTGCATATATCATATTAGGATCTAAGCCAAGTTTATAGGTATCATTTAAAGCAAAACTTCTACGAATCACTTCGAGAATATGAACAATGTTATGTCCTCCATCATTTTGTGCATAATCAGGAAATACATGATCTCTTATGTAAATCTTTAAAGCAGGATCTACTTGCTTTGTATAGTAAGATAATTCATCGATACCAGCAAGTTCTAATATTTCTTTTCGAACAATATCAAAAGGTCTTTTCTCTTCTAATAATTGATACGTACGATATAATGCTTGATCTAGTGATAAATCTCTATTTTTTCTTCTTACTTCGTCAAATGTTAATTTTAGTTTATTATTTAATCCATTTACTTCAAAGAATCTCTTTCTATACAATTCTTTATCACTTGCGAGGATTGGGGCTTCTCTCAAGAATTTTTGATAGTCTGGATCATCAAAGAATGATTTCTTGGTTGCATATCCTTGTTTTCCAAATTTCTCAAAGATATGTTGTCTAGACTCTTCCACTACTTCTTCTAATGTAAGAGATGGACTATGATTAATACGATATTCATAGGTCCTTTGAAGGATTCCATCGATTGATACATTTCTATCTGCTGTAGATACAATTCTTCCATAGATGTTTCTTGGATCATTTTTATCACTTGCTCTGTGATCCACTACAGCTTCTGCCATTGTTTGGATTTCTTCTTCTGTAAAGAATTCTCTTAAGTGTTTGTCTCTTAAAAGCATTTCTCCTGAAACTTTTTCATGATTCTTTTGATCAATATGATGACCAATATCATGATAGGCAGCGATTACATAAACCATATTTATATTAATATTCTCCACTCGATTTGCGAAAACAAGGCTTCTATCGATAACATATTTAATATGTTCTAATCCATGTCCTGCATCATTGTTTTCATAACATGGGAATATATAATCTTCTATATACTTTCTAATTTCTGGCTTAATTTCTTTTTTGCTTTTTTTGATAATAAAATCTTCTTTTTGAATCCTTTTTAATTCTTCTTCTGTTAGTGGTTCTACTCTATGCATTTGACCAAATTCCTCCTGTTTGTCTTTTTCTATTTCAACATAGAAATCTTCTAATTCTCTTGCGAACACCTTTTTATTAAACCAGTTTTGATAAATTACTAAGTCTTTTGCTTTTCCTTTTGTTTTAGTTCCTGTATATTGTACAGAAGAATCTAATTCTGATCCTTTCTTATGAAGAGATAAGATTTGATATATATTTTTATCTAGTAATCTTTTTCCTTTAAAATGCTTTCCAAAAGATCCTTCTGAAAACACCGTGTTTAATATATGTTCTCTTTGTCTTTTTATAAACGTTTCTTTATTCTTGAATAGTTTTCTAATTTCTTTTAGAAAAGCATCATATTCAGGATCTATAAAATAAAATTTTGCATATCCTTCTTCTCCAAATTTATTTTTTAATACTTCATAGGCTCTTTCATATAATTCTTGATCACTTGCTTTTGGATCTAGTTTCTTTCCATAAAAGTAACTTCTATAAAGACATTGTTCTACGGTATCGTTTCTATCAGCAGATGATACAATTCTTCCGTAAATAGTTCTTGGATCTCCTTTTTTACTGGCTCTATGATCTTCTATCGCAATCGCGATTTCTTCTATTTCTTCTTCTGAAAAGAATTTTCTTAAATGTTTATCTTTTCTTGCAATATCAGCAGATACCTTTTCATGATTCTTAGGATCAATATGATGCCCAATGTCATGATAAGCTGCGATTGTATAGACCATATCTAAATTAACATCAGGTACTGTTTGTGCAAATTTCATACTTCTTCTAATAACATATTCTATATGGTCTAAATTATGACCAGAATCATTTTTTTGATATTTTGGAAATATGTTTTTTTCAATATATTTTTTTAGTTGTTGATTTATCATATGCTCACCTAAAAAATATTATAACATAAAAAAATAGAATTTATACTTCTATTTCTTTATCCTCTATATATCCATTTTTTGCATAGTATATAATACCATAGGCTTCTTTTGTTGCTTTTTCTCGAGTATCTTCTGACTTTGTCCAATTCTCTTTTGATACAGGGCTATTTTCATCATAACAGTAACTATACTCAATCCATCTTGGCATATATCTAGATAATGTTAAACTTAATCTTTGAATATGTCCTAGAGAAGTAACTACAATCAATCTCTTTATGTTTTGAAGAAGAAATTTTCTTTCAAATACTAGTAATGCACATAATACATTTTCTGTTGTATTGTTTGATTGATCTTCTATTAGAATTGCTTCTTCTGGTACTCCTAGAGAAATAGCTTTTTCTTTCATGAGATGGGATTCTGGAACGGTTCCTGTTTTCCCTAATCCTCCTGATAATAATAGATAAGGGGCTCTCTTTTCTTGATATAGTTTTACTGCATAGTTGATTCTTTCTTCCCAAAAGTTTTTACTACCGAATACCCAAATACAATCTCCATTTAATCCGTCATCTTTAGGAATATCATATAATATTTTGTTAATTAGATTTTCATCTAATTTGATTCCATCCATTTCTGATAATTTCATAGGTTCTCCTTTTAATCTTTTTTTGCATATTGATTTAAGATTGTTTGTTTTTGTTGAAAGAATGATTCTTGTTCTTCTTTTGGAATATGTTTTCTTAAATAATCATCTTCTCTAGACCAATCTGGAATTAACAATGTGTAATCTAGATCAAATATATATTTTGTATAACTCTTCATACTCTCTCCCCTAATAAAATATATCATAAATATAATAAAAACTCCATCCTAGGATGAAGTATTATTAATACTGTGCTTGGTGATTGTTTCTATTTTGATTTTCTGCAAATTCTTGTATTTCTGAAGCATGTTCTCTAATTGCTCTTGCAATGGTTCCTTCATCTGATACTTTATTCATTTCTACTTGATCTTCTCCCAATACTTTTACCATATAAATAGGAACTTCATACCCAAGTAATGTATCAATGATAAATTCTTTCATGTATTCTGTATTTCTTCTTGAAACATTAAAGACAAATCCAATATATTCTGGTCCGCCTAATCTAACATTTTCAGGATTATTTTTAACACAATCAACACCAATTTTTGTACAATGAACTTTTCTCATATAATTTTCCTCTTTCCTCTTCTTTGTTGCGTATGCCATTTATTATAACATATTGATTTGTGTTGTAAAGAAAAAAGGATTTAATATCCTTTTTGTCCTTCTAATGATTCATCATTATCAATAAAATCTTGTACTTCTATTTCTGTATATTGATCTTTTGTATCTCTGACTACTACTTTTTTAATTCCGGCATTAATAATCATTCTTTTACATAGAGCACATGGTCTTGCATTGGGAACAAATTCTCCTGTTTTATAATCTTTTCCTACTAAATAGATAGTAGCTCCTATCATTTCATTTCTACTGGCACTTATAATTGCATTTTGTTCTGCATGAACACTTCTACATAGTTCATATCTTTCTCCACGTGGTACATTTAATTTTTCTCTCATACAAAACTTTAAATCACAACAGTTTTTTCTACCACGAGGTGCTCCTACATAACCGGTTGAAACGATTTCGTCATTGTTAACGATGATTGCTCCAAAGTTTCTTCTTAGACAAGTTCCTCTTTCACTTACAGATTCAGCAATATCTAAGTAATAATTATTTTTATCGACTCTTTTTTTCATAGTATTCTCCTTCTTCATTTATTATAACAAAAAAAGAACTAGATTTCTCTAGTTTTTTTTATTAATCGTTTTTATTCCAAATGAAACTGTAATAATCAATCAGTAGCCATATCCTACAAATTCTTTCAATCCTGTGAAATCTCTATATGACCTATAATTGTATATATTAAAACCATTCTCCGTACTTTTTAATATATAAGTTCTTTACAATTTGAGCAATGATTCCATAAAGTATTACGAAACCAATTAAATATAAATAATAAATACCAGGTAATAATACAAAGTTAAATCCTTGCGTAAAACTTAATGCCATCGGTACGATAATCGTTGCGATGATTGTTAAGAATGTTAAATATAATAGTGTGTTACTTGGTCTTGATTTTGTAATATGGTTTGTTCGAATATAAAAGATCATTAAGGTTTCAGATACAATACATTCGATAAACCATGCTGTTTGGAAGTATGCTTGTAATTCAAATGAATTATATTTGAATATAAACCAGAAAACAATAAAGGCTACTACGTCTGTTATTGAAGATATAACACCAAAAATCATCATAAATCTTCCAATAGATTTAATATCCCATTTCTTTACTTGTTTGATAAAAGATTCATCTACATTATCATAAGGAATTCCTATTTGAGATAATTCTACAATGAAATCTTGTATTAACATTTGAATGGGAAGTAATGGTAAGAATGGAAGAAAGATACTAGCAATTAAAATACTAAAGACATCTCCAAAGTCTTGGCTTAGGGCAAGTTTCATATATTTTAAAATATTTCCATATACTTTTCTTCCTTCAATCACTCCATTATGAATGACTTCTAGGTTTTGTTCTAGAAGAATAATATCACTAGATTCTTTAGCAATATCGGTTCCTCCATCTACACTAATTCCTACATCAGATACACGTAAAGCAGGAGCATCATTGACTCCATCTCCCATGTATCCAACAGAATGTCCATTCTTTCGTAAGATTGATACGACTCTTTCTTTTTGCATAGGATTCATTCTAGCAAAGACATCTACTTCTTCTACTACTTTTCCTAATTCATAGTCATTTAACTCGTCCATCTCTTTTCCTGTAATGATTCTACTTTTAATTCCAACTGCATCACATATACTTCTAGTTGCGAATGCATTGTCTCCTGTTAGTATTTTGATATCTACTCCATATTCTTTTAACTTGTTAATCGTAATTTCAGCAGATGGTTTTGGTGGATCTAAGAAAGCAATTAAACCAATTAGAGTAAAGTTAATTTCATCTTCTGTATCAAATTGATCAACCCCTGTATACTCTGGTTTAACAGCAAGAGCAATTACTTGCATTCCCATTTTTGCAAGTTCTTCTGCTTTTTGATTGACTTTTTTTAGTATCTCTTGATTGATTGGTACTTCTTCTCCGTTTTCTCTTGCCATATCACATACTTTTACAATTTCTTCTAAAGCTCCTTTCGCAATAACTCTTACTTTATCATGGTGGGTTACTACAATAGAAGATCTTTTTCTCATATAATCAAAGGGAATTTCATCAATCTTTTTATAATTGGAAATATCTACGTTATGGCTTTTTGCATATTGAATAATGGCTTTATCTACAATATTTTTATATCCTGTTCCTAAATAACTATTTACATAAGCACATTTTAATACGTAGTCATCATCTTCTCCATCTACATTGATATATTTTTGAAGTTCAATATTATTCTTTGTAAGGGTACCTGTTTTATCCGTACATAATACGTCCATAGAACCAAGATTTTGAATTGACTTAATACTTTTTACTAATGTATTCTTTTTCGCAAGAGATTTACTTCCTTTTGTTAAATTTACGTTTACAATCATTGGAAGCATACTGGGAGTAATTCCTACTGCTACCGATAAAGCAAATAGAATGGCTTCATTCATATTTCCTCGTATCATTCCATAAATAATAAATACAAGGATACAAATAACAACCATACATTTAATTAATAATCCGGTAATATGATTCATTCCTTTATCGAAAGAAGTTTCTTCTTTCACAACTTCTTTTTGTTTATTCATATTCCCAATAAAAGTATTCATTCCTGTTTTTACAACAATTCCTTTTCCTTGACCACTAATGACATTACAACCCATTAAACAAATGTTATTCATTTCAATTGGATCTGTAGAAGAATTCTCTATATGAATATTTTTCTCTATTGCTTCACTTTCTCCAGTAAAAGAAGATTGATTAATGAATAAGTCTTTACTTTCAAATAAGTATAAATCTGCTGGTATGACACTCCCTGCACTTAACGTAATGATATCTCCACATACTATTTTTTCTTGTCTTATTTCTTTTTGTTTTCCTTCTCTTATTACATCTGTAAAGATACGAATCTTTTCTTTTAATCTTTCATTAAAACGATATGTGGAATAATCTTGCGTAAAACGAATGATGACACTGATAAATGTAATTCCAAGTATGATGAAAGCTCCTATTTTATCATCTGTAATGAAGTCAATCGCTGCGAGTAAGATTAAGATTAATACAAATTTATCTTTTAGAGCTTCAAATATAAAAAACAAAGGAGTTTTCTTTTTACGATTGTTCGCAATATTTTCTCCATATTCTTCTAAACGACTCTCTACTTCATATTTATTTAATCCTTCTTCGTTTGTTTGAAATAGGTCCATGATTTCTTCTTTATTCTTACTAGATAAGTTTTTATAATCTAACTCTTGATTCATAGTATCACATCCTATAAAAATTATATCATAATCGTATATAAAAAAGACTAGATTTCTAGTCTTTTTATGATCTTACTGCTTGTTTCTTATGACTTGTTCTTATCATAAGTCCTGCTCCTACTGTAATTAATAGGAATGCAAGAACTGTTGAAACACGAGATCTAAATTTTAATGTATTTGGACTAACAATATCTGTTCCGTTTGAAACAACATTGATTCTAAATACTACAGGTGTTCCCTTAAATGTTAATGTAACTAATTGTTCTCCTACTTTTGAATTATCATAACCTGATATTGTATATAATCCTGGATAATCCACTAAATCATATTCTTCAATTGAACCACTTGAATAGTGTACCTTTAATATAATACCTGATGCATCAAATGCTTCTACATTTTGTAAGTATGTTGTTTTGTTTGGTTGTTGGATAACTTCGATACTATCAATGGTTCCTTCGCTATCATCATCCTCAGCATCTGGCTCTGATTCTACGATATCTACATTGTAGGTTGTTTCCAAACCATTGTATTGAACAACGATTTGATTAGATCCAAGTGTTGTATTGTCATAATCTAATACCGCTATATTGGCATTTGTTAATGGAATTGTTTCCGTAGTTCCATCTGAATATGTAAGGGTTAATTCTCCTCCTGCATTATTTAAATTTTCTTCATATTGAAGATATTCCGTTTTACTAGGAGTTTTTGAAACAGATATGCTTTTTAGTACTGGAGTAGGTTTTACAACATTTACCGTAAAGGAAGTAGTTTTATCTCCTGCTGTTACTGTAATCGTTTTGGTTCCTTCTGTTGAAGAGTCAAATCCCGAATATGTAAACATATTGTCTTTCATTCCAATAATATGCATTCTATTGTAGACAGTATTTCCATCTTGACCCCTATAGTCTGCTTTTATATAACCCCATGTAAGATCTAATTCCTCTCCAATATTATAGGTTGTTTTGAATGGTGCCTTATGAACACTAATACTATAAAGAGTTAATTGTCCTGGTTGAGCTTCCTCTACTATAACCTCAAAGGTAACACTCTTTCCATCAAGAGTAAGAGTAATTCCTTTTAACCCTGTCATTGAGAAATCATAACTACCTACTTGAACAGACAAATCCGTCATGGATACGGTTCTTTTGGTATTATTATTATACTTTTCCAATAGTACTCCGCCGCTTAGATCTAGTAATTCTCCAACACCATATACTAGTTTATTAGGGTCTTGTTGAATCACAAGAGAAGTTACTTGAACTTCCTCTACTGTTACTTGGAACGTAGCTGATTTTTGTTTATACGTTACGGTTATAGTTTTTGTTCCTGCTGTTGTAGAATCAAATCCCGAGATAGAAACACCATTCGCAATAAAACTAATCACACTTCGTTCTCCACTTGCATATACAACATCTAGATAGCCACCTGCTCCATCAAAGGCATCTCCTACAAAATAATTAGTTTTTGTTGGATTCTTTCCAATGGTGAAGGAAGTTACTGCATTTTCATTTACTGTTACTTTGAATGTAGTTGTTTTTCCTTTATAGGTTACTGTTATATTTTGTTCTCCTATTTTACCAGGATTATAACCACTTACTTTGACACCAGTGTCATTCATATTTATGGTTTTTGTTGTTCCATCATTGTTTGTTGCTTTAATAACTCCACCTGTTATATCTAATGTTTGATTTTGATAATAAGTTGTTTTGGTTGGATTTGTTTGAACAGAAATACTTTTTACTTCTGTAATAACCTTTTCTGGTCTTAATATTAAAAATGCATCTTTTCCCATTAAGGATTGCCAATTCGCAAATTCGTAGTAAGAAGAAGGACCCGTATAAAGATTCGTTGCTTTATCAATTCCTTTTTCATCATAGTAATCTACCGTAAATGAATTTCTTTCATTTGATTTTCCTTTATAGTTAACTCCTACAAATTTTCCATCAATATAGATAAATGCATAGAAACCATCTTCTTTTGTAAAACGTAGAGACTCTTTTGTGTTTGTATGATCAATATAGTATAGTAATACATCTCCTGATTGGAATTGTCCATCAATAATTGTTTTTGCTCTTTTACTTGAACCTATCGAATCTCCCGTATCGGTTCCTTTCCAATTTGGTAGGAAATATATTGGTTCTGGTGAACTTTCATTTGTATTTTTATATGTCGTACTTACTGTTCCACCCCAATAATTATTTAAAATCATTTCTGCAAAGATTGCATTCTCTCCTGAATTTTTTAATTGAATAGCTCTTGCAAATGTCATACTAGGGTTATCTGGTCTATATACGATACTTAATAATTTATCTTTATTAAATCCACTAAAGGTAAATCCAAGGTCCTCGTCTCCATAGACACCTTTATAAACTGCTTGAATTAACTCTACTCCTGTTTTTCCATCTTTTACTGCTTTATTATACCAGGCCAAGTATTCTTCATCAGTTTTGGATGTTGAATTAATCACTTCATGACGAATTGTACCAGTTGGAATATAGTTACTTGCACTACTCTTGTAGATTTTTCCATTTTGTTCAAATACTCTTCCTATAATACCTGCTTCTTTTTTTACTTTTACTTTGTACTTAATTACAACTTTACTTCCTGCTTCAATTGAATCTATATCCCATTTAATGGTTCTTGTGCTTTCATTATAAGTTCCTTCTGGTGAAGAACCATCTTTACTTGCAACAAATTCTACTTCTAATGGTAATGTTTCTTCTACATGAATATTTGTATACTTTGTACTTTTTCCTTTTGCAAGATTACTATTATTAACAACATTTAAATAATAAGTAATGTTTTCTTCTAAAGCAACACTATCATTATCTGTTTTTGATGATGTTTTTTGAAGATATAAACCAGGCATTTCAACTCTTGCTTTACTTGTATTTATTTGTTGAGACCAAGTTATATTGTAGTTGAAAGCTGCCTTATCTCCATTTTTATAATAAGCTCTTGTGATGGAACAAGTATTTTTCCCAGTACAATCTAGTTTATTATTTTTAATAAAAACTGTATAAGATGATAGCCATCTCCATTTAACAGTCCCTTCAAATTTTTGAAATGTATCACTATTTAAATCTAATAATCCGTTCTTTTCTGAATTTGTTTTCTTATAATAAAACAATTGGTAATAAGAATCACTTGCAATTCTAGAGACTGTTTTTAAAGTTCTTGAACCAGATTCAAATAATAAAGCATCTGTTCTTTTTCCACTAGAATTTGTTTTAAAATCGTAAAGAATTAAAACGTGACCATTAAAAGCAAATATATCTCCTGGTTGTAGAATGGTTAATAAGTTTTCGAATGCTTTATAGTCAGTATTACTTTTTGGACTATAAATATAGTCTGATGCATCCCCTTTTTTGTAAGAATAGATGACAAATTCTCCCTTACATCCTGCTTTACTTGGATCGGAAGAAGTACATGCTTTTTCTTTTACATATTGTTGTGCTTCTGTGCAATATGATTCAGATCCTGCTGGAGTATTGCCTCCTGCAACGTTATCATTTACTGCCTTCATACCAAATGCTTCTGTCCAAACATCATTAGTGAATCCACTACATACAGAATATCCCATATCATAGATTGTGGCATCTTCTGGGTGTCTTAAATCATAAGAGTTTCTAGCTGTATTATATTGTCTAACAGGTCCTCTCATATACCAAGCTTGTATGGTTTGTTTTACTGCTTCTTGTGCTTCTGCATATGTTAATTCTTCTGCGAATGCAGAAAATGGAATCAATAACATGATTAATAAAAATAAAATCTTCTTTTTCATCTATCCTATCACCTATTATCATTATAGTGTAACCGTCAATTTTTTACAATTATTCTGTCAAATAAAATGACAACTTTACAAATAAAAAAAGACTATTTCTTTTTAGTCTTTTTTTCTGTTTTCTTTTTCTTTGAAGTCGTTGCATCATCTACTGCTTTAATGGCTTTATCAAGCATTTCTTTTTTATCTTTTCCTTTTACATTCTTTTTTACTTCTTTTAGTAGTCCTTCTACAGCATCTCCTGCTTTTTCTTTTTTCTTTTCATCCTTCATGATTTCTTTTGCTTGCTTCTTTAGTTCTTTTACTATATCCATATTCTCTCCTATTATTTCAACTCAATCGTTATACTATCTTTTCCTAAATCTGGTAGATTATCAATATGTCCTATTTTTGTATAAGAATACTCTGTTTCAAATGATTTGTAGAAAATTACGAGGCAGTTATCTCCGAAAAGCATTACGTCTCCTTTTTCAATTCTTTCTGGTACTTTAGAATTGGTTGGTAGTGGATTCTTTAAATATACGTATTTTTCGTTTCCATTTAATTCATTCATTTGTAGTTCTAATGGAATTATATTTAAAAGCTGTTTTACGGTATCATTATCTTCTAGTTCAATTCTATATTCTTCATTTTGAATCACTACTTTCATTTCATTTTTCACCTCATTATATTGATTAATAAATGTTTGAATTTTCTCATCACTATCGTTAGCTGAGAATCTCTTTCCATCTTTAATAGTTAAATTTGTATTATAATTTCTAAGATCAATTACACTGCCACTAATATCAGTACTTCCTGAAGTACAAAAAGGAATAATTGTTTTATTTGTAAAATCATATGTATCTAGTAATGTTAATATAATTTTAGGATTGGTTCCCCACCAAATTGGATATCCTAAATAAATAGTATTATAAGTACTTATATCGATTTGATTTTTAATCTCCGGTCTTGCTTCACTATCACTTTGTTCTTTGTTGGCTCTACAGTCTTTGTTATAGTCAAGATCTTGTTTTGTATATTCTTCTTTTGGAATAATTTCTATTAAATCACTTTTTGAATACTCAGCAATTCTTTGTGCTATCTTTTCAGTTATACCTGTTGCGGAGAAATAGATAACAGCAGAATTTCCATTTGTGATAATATTCTTCTTTTCTGGCTCTTCTTTCTTTGTACAACCTGTTATCATGCATATACTAAGTAAAATGAATAAGCCTATTATTGTTCTTTTTCTCATATTACCCTCTTATCGATACTCAACTATCTCTTCTAGATTCTTTCTTACTGTATGAAGTAGATTTTCTGGACAATCTTCTGCTTTATATCCAAGTGGTAATAAACAGATTGGGATCCATTTTTCTGGAAGTGAGAATTCTTTTCTGATAATTTCTTCATCAAATGCTTCAATCCAAATATTATCTACTCCGATATTAGTTGCTTCAAGCATCATATGAGTTGCAACAATACATGCATCCATTTCATAGGTGGAATAGTCTCCTTTATGGTAAGCCTCTTCTGGATTTGCACAAATCATTAGTACTGTGTTTGCATGATATCTACATCTAGTAGCTTGATCTAGTTTTGTAAGAGACTCTTCTTTCTCTAATACGATTATTTTGATTGGTTGATTGTTCTTAGCAGTTGGTGCTACTCTACCTGCTTCTAATATTTTCTCTAGTTTTTCTTTTTCTAGTTTTTTATCGCTAAATTTTCTTACGGATGTTCTCTTTCTAATAATCTCTTCAAATTCCATAAATATTCTTCCTTCTATAGTTCTATTTTATCACAAAAAAACTAGATTTCTCTAGTCTTAAGTATTATTAGTACACTATTATATTTGTTATTTATTATTCAATCCAACCATTATAATTAAAATAATTTCTGATATATTTACTAATAAACTAACAATAGAAAAGAATTTTCTATTACCTTTTAATCCTACTATTCCTGTATATATACTATCAAGTATCACTATTGGTGAAACAAACATTAATAAAGGAAAATATAACCACCAAATCGCACCACCAGATCCTTCGTCGAAACTTCCTCCTGAATGTACATATCCAGCAAGAAATATTAAGGAAGGGATAAAACAAAGGAAAAATGACTTTATTGCTTGTTTATTATAATATGAAATAGTTTTTTCAGGTTTATTATCAGTATTAGTATTATCAGTATTATTAGTATTATTTTCGTTTATCATTATCATTACCTCTCTGAAATATTATCATATTTTCTAATAAATTGTTCATCCTGTTTGCTTGAATCCTCTAAAACATATTTTTCTACTTTCATATGTAAATCATATTTATTTCTTAATTCCATTATTTTTTTCATAGTATCTGATTGATGATGATCATCAAGAGATTCTTGATTTTCCCAACTATCAATTAATAATATTGTTTCCTTATCCCCTAATGGTTCAAAATATTCATATCTTAGATTTCCTTTTTTACTCCGTATTTCTTCTACAATCCCGGAAGATATCATCTCATCTGCAAAAGCTCTTGCGGAACCGTTTTGTCCTTTATAATAAATATTCATTGTAAAACTCATTCTATCACACTCCTAACTATTCCTTTTATTTATCATTATTTAATAATTCTTTTATGATTGTATTTCTGATATACCATTCAAATTTGTTATCAAATTTATCATATCCGTTTTTTGATTCAGCATACTGAAAAGCATTGGTTAAATCTATAATTTTTCCTTTCTTATCTTTTATCATTCCACTTCTTTTTAAATAGGAATTTAATATTTCAATATAGGTTTCTTCCTCTTTTATAGAATTACTATTCTTTTTTATAAGAATAGTATGATTTGTTTCAGATACTATTTCAAATCCGTCTTCTAAGTAACTTTTCAAAAATACATTTTTACTTAATTCATCTATATTATATAAAAGTATATATTTCATAGTATCACTCCAAATATTTATTGCCTTTTATATATCGATTATATCATGAAAAAAGAGAATTATTAAATTCTCTTTCTTTAATTTTTACCCTAATTTATCTCCATTTTTTACTTGTTTATCAGGTGTTATTAAAACTACTCCTTGATCACTATAAGTTCCTAATACTAATATTTCTGACATAAAGTCTGCAATTTGTCTTGGTGGAAAATTTACTACTGCTAATACTTGTTTTCCAATTAAATCTTCACATTGATATACTTCTGTTATTTGAGCAGAGGACTTTTTAATTCCTATTTCTTCTCCTAAATCAACTTTTAACTGATATGCAGGTCTTTTTGCTTTTTCAAATACTTTTGCCTCAATAATCGTTCCAACTCTTATATCTAATTTCATAAAATCATCAAATGTTACCATAATAAGTCTTCCTTTCTTATCAACAAATATCATTATCTCTTTTTTTCATTATATCATAGATATTATTATATTTATTAAATTAAAAGACTAGATCACTCTAGTCTTATTTATTTAATTAATTATTATTTTTTGCCTTGATTGCGGATTGTACAGTAGCTAGCATATGGGGGTTGTAGAAAATAAACATCGTAATATCAAAAGTTCCCGAACTATTTATTCATTCTTTGCTAAGACTTTTTTATGCCAACATTTTTTCTTACATTTTGGACATTTCATACGCCAATTTGTGTTAGTTATTCCACTCATACTAAAAAACATTTGAGTATAACGTGGAATATATTGATGCTTACATTCCTGACATTCGTAATATCCTGTTTTTTGTAAAATGTTAAGTGTGAAAAATCCAACTAAAATTAGCATTACAAGATCGACTGCAAAAATAATATTTCTTATTAACATGGACATTTCAATAAATGTTGCTGCAAGCCCAATTACTACAAATATAATAATAGCAAGATTTATTATAATTTTATTTAAAGTGAGAATTCTCTTGTTTTGACTTTCTATTTCTCGTCTCATTTCCAATAGACTTTCTTCTGCTCGTTCATTGTACTTTTCTTCCTTAATTTTTTTAGCCGACAAAAGTTCATTAACATTAATATTCAATATCTTACATAACTCCAATATAACTCCCGCATCGGGCATAGATCGTCCATTTTCCCAATGTGAAATAGCTCTATCAGTAATATTTAGTTTATCAGCCAATTCTTGTTGAGTCATATTCTTTTCTTTTCGTAACTCAGCAATAAATTTTCCTATTTTTTCTTGATTCATTTCTTTCTCCTCCTCTATTCAAAATTGATTATAATATAAAATTATTCAATTGTATCCACAGAGTTAGTAGAGTT
>CAMZHD010000029.1 GCA_947306705.1 uncultured Caryophanales bacterium | reverse complement strand
CCAACCTGAGATTCGTACCATTCTAGAGCAATTAGGAAGAAGTCAATTACTTGGAATACATAAGGTACTTACTGTTGATGAGCGAGAACATATGGTTTATGAAATGATTAATGCGATTGATTATCTTCGTAAAGAGAGAATTGGTGCTTTAATTGTTATTGAACGTGATATTAGTTTAGGAAACTATATTGATAAAGCGAAAAAATTATATGCAGACTTATCTAGTGACTTATTAATAGCAATATTCTATGAGGGAAATCCATTACATGATGGAGGAGTTATTATTCAAGGAGATCGTATTACTTGTGCGGGAGCAGTTTTCCCAACTAGTAATAGTTCTAAATTGAATCGTAGACTTGGTACTCGTCATAGAGCGGCTCTTGGTTTAGCAGAAGAGACAGATGCGATTTGTATTGTTGTTTCTGAGGAAACTGGTAGAGTATCTATTGCTCTTAAAGGAGAAATGCTATATAACTTAACTCTTGATGATGTTCGTATGATGTTAATTGATGAATTAAAACCAAAACAAGATACGGATTATGAAGAGGAAGAAGAAATAAACGAGGAAGAGATATATGAAGAAGATAGGTAGAATGATAATTAGATTATTTCGTCATATTGGATTATTTTTCGATAAGTGGTTAATTACTCCTATTACAAAACTTATCTTAAAACTTATGAGTTTTGGTAAGAACTTCTTTAAGGGATTTGATCGTATATCTGGTCGTAAATCTACTTTATTAGTAGTAAGTTTATTACTTGCATTTGGAGTATTTATTGTAATTGATCAAGAATCTAATGTAATGATTAATCAATATGCAGAAATATTATATAATCAGCCTGTAACAGCTGTTTATAATGAAGAGTTATATGTAATTGAAGGTTTACCAAAGACTGTTGATATTACATTAATTGGTCAAAGAAGACATATCTTCTTGGCTAAACAATCTCCTTCTAAAGGAGTTAGTGTTGATTTAACTGGATTAAAACCAGGAAATCATAAAGTTACTTTGAAGTATACACAACGTTTAAAATCATTAGATTATAAACTAGATCCTTCTCAAGTAACGGTTACTATTTATGAAAAAGTTAGTGAAAATAGAAGTTTAACATATGATATTCTTCATCAAGATAGTCTAGATACAAAACTATATATTAGTAATGTAGATATTGATAGAAGTGATGTTATTGTTAAAGGAGCACAATATAAACTAGACCAAGTTGCTTCTGTTAAAGCTTTATTGGATGTTCAAAATATACCTAATCCAAGAGCTGATGTGATTTTAGTAAAAGATATTCCATTAGTTGCTTATGATAATAATGGAAAGATACTAGATGTGGAAATTGTTCCAAAGACTTTATCTGCTAATGTAACGATTACTTCTCCAAGTAAAGAAGTACCTGTTAAGGTAGTACCTGTTGGTAACTTAGCATTTGGTAAGTCTATTAAGTCTATGGAAGCTAGTCTTTCAAAGATTACGGTTTATGGAGCACAAGAGGCTATTGATCAAATTGAACAGTTAGAAGTAGAAATTGATGTTAAAGGTCTTGAAAGAGATAAAGAGTATAATGTTACTTTAAAAAAACCTAAGGGTATTACAGAATTAAGTTCTAAGACCATGACTGTTAAAGTAACGATTGATAATTCTTCTAGTAAAGAATTTGAAAATATTTCGATTCGTACAGAAAACTTAGATCCTAATCTGAAAGTACAAGCTTTATCTGTTGAAGATAGACAAGTTACGGTTGTTGTTAAGGGTAGTGAAGAAGCTATTAACAATATTACGGCTTCTGATATTACTGCTTTTGTAGATCTTAAGAATTATGGAGTAGGAGAACATGAAGTAGAAGTACAAGTTACTGGTACTGATTTGAAACTTACTTATGCATCTAAGACGAAGAAGATTAAGATTCGTATAACAGAAAAGTAGAGATTCCTCTACTTTTTTTGTTGTTTTATAAGAGTTTATGATATAATCTTCTTAGGTGATTTTATATGGCAAAACGTGGACGTTCTAGAAAGAATACTAAAAAAGAAGAGGTTAAACCTGTTCAAACAAATCCTACTCAAGTATTATTTATTACTCTAGGAGTAGCTGTTTTCTTACTTATCTTTTATTTCTTAACTTTGTATATTACAAGTAAGAATCAAGAGGATACAGGAGAAGATAATTCTTCTACTCCAGTAGAAGAGAATACTTCTTCAAATAGTACGATTGTAGGTAGAAGTTTATCTATGGGAGATACTGAATATTTAGTATTATTCTATGATAAGAAAGATGAAGATAATTCTTCTACTTATAGTAGTGCAGCTTCTAATTATCGTTATAATCCGGAAGCCCTTCCATTATATGAAGTAGATATGAGTAGTGCTTTTAATAAGAATTATGTAACAGATGGGGAAAGTAATAAGAACCCTACTACAGAAGAAGAAATCCTTATTAATGGACCAACACTAATCCGTGTACAAAATGGACAAGTAGTAGAGTATCTTGAAGGAGAAAGCGCAATTACTTCTTATTTAAAATAAAGACATTCTAATGTCTTTTTTTCTTGAACATTTTATGATACTATTATTAATAGAGAGGATGATAACATGAAGAAAAAGAGTAAAAAAAAGAGTTTTAAACAACGTTGGATTCATTTTAAAAAGACTTTATTTGGAGATGAGCCTTCTAAGAATTCATTTTCTATCTTTGAAGTCATTATTATTATTTTAATATCTATTTTATTTGGAGTGATTATTGGATATTTATTATCCTTTAGTAAGAGTGCTCCTAGTTCTATAAAAGATAGTGATAATATGAGTGAAATCATTGATACATACAATGATATTCTTAATAATTATTATGGAGAAGTTGATTCTGATGAATTAAAAGATGGAGCGATTCAAGGAATGATTCGTTCTCTAAAAGATCCTTATTCTATTTATATGGATCAAGATACAACGGTTAATTTCCAAGATACAGTTGATGGATCTTTTGTAGGAATTGGAGTTAGAATCCTATATAAAGATTCTTATAATGAAGTTATTGAAGTCTTTGAAAATGGTCCTGCAGAAAAAGCGGGATTACAAATAGGAGATATTATCAAAAAAGTAGATGGAGAAGATGTAGAAGGAATTGTTGGAGCTGATCTATCTAAGAAGATTCGTGGAGAAAAGGGAACAAAAGTCGTTCTTACAATCTTAAGAGAAGATGAAGAGATGGAAATCACTGTTAAAAGAGATGTTGTTGAATTAAAGAGTGTTACCTCTACTACTTTTGATGATGTTGGTTATATCAAGATTGATTCTTTCGCAACCAATACGGCTTCTCAATTTCAAGAAGAGTTAGCTCAATTAGAAAAGGAATCTATTCATGGATTAATTATTGATGTTAGAGGAAATCCTGGAGGACATTTATTACAGACTAGACAAATGCTTAGTATGTTTTTCCCTAAGAAGACGGTATTATATCAAATTGAATCTAAGAATAAAAAGACAAAAGTAACATCTAATACAAAAGAGACGAGAGACTATCCAGTTGTCATCTTAATAGATTCTGGTAGTGCTTCAGCTGCAGAAGTATTTGCTTCTTGTTTCCATGATAATTATAAAGAGGCTACTATCATAGGAGTAACTTCTTATGGAAAAGGTACTGTTCAAAAGTCTGAAACTTATAGTAATGGATCCAGTATTAAATATACTACTCAAAAATGGTTAACTTCTAAGGGAGAATGGTTAAATGAAAAGGGAGTGACTCCTGATATAGAAGTTGAACAATCTGATGAATATGTAGAGGATCCAATCTATGAGAAAGATGCTCAATTACAAGCAGGAATTCAAAAAATAAAAGAGTCTAAGTAGACTCTTTTTTGATGCAACTAATTATGAGTTGTTTATTCTCTTTCTTTGGACTACAAGTTGTTAAGATGAGTTGATTCTCTAATTCTTTTTTCAAGTGAATCACTCCATTTTTCTTCTCTTCCCAGATTTCTTTTACGATATACGTATAATTGATTCCTTGATAATTTAAAGTAATTTCATCTTCTAATTGGATTTGATCTAATTCTTCAAAATAAGCTAGTGGACCTGTACCAGAATGAGCTGCGAGGATGAAAATACTGTTTTCTTGATTGGGTGGAATTGACTCTTTTAGAATCGTGACATGCTTCTCAATCGTGTTTTCTTCACTTTCTACTGGATAAATATATTCTGATAGATGAATCTTTGGAATGGTTATTCTTCCAATGGGTTTATTGGTCTCATCTAGAATGACTTCTGGATTGATAATAAGAGAATTCGATGTTTGTAGAAATAATAGTAAGATAATGATTATACTAAGATATTTCTTAAACATGTTTTAAATAAAATGGTTAGTATATATTCAATTAGAGAACTATGCGTATCTGGTACTGGGATAATTAAATCTCTTAAAGAAAATGTTTCTTCTTCTGTATCCTCTACGGTAATTGGGAATGGTTCTACTTTTGTATATCCTTCTGTTGTATTTAATTGAACTACTGTATAATGACCATAGGGAAGAGTGATTTCTGCTTTTCCTTCTTCATTGGTTGTGATAATTTGAATGGTTTCCTCATTATGATTTAGGATTTGAAAGGATATATCTGGTTCTTTTTGAAAAGGTTCTTCTCCATATTCTTTCTCTATAATAATCTTCTTTTCAATGACTTTGTTTTTCACAACATATTCAATGATAGGAGTCTCTTTCGATATCGTAATTGTATGTACTTCATTACTTGTCGTGTAACCTTCTCCTGCTTCTTTTTCTTTCAGAGTATAGGTTCCAAATTCTAGATTATGAACGGTACCTGTATTTTGATTAATTTCTATTTCTTCATATAAATCCCCATTTTCTTCAAATAATTCATAGATGGCATGATCCAGAGATGCTTCTCCTTGTGGAATGGTAGAATTGGTATCTTCATCTATCTTATAGATTTCTAGTTTTGTAGGAATTACTTTGATGGATAGGGTACATTCAATGATTTCTTCATATCCCATTTTTAATAGATTTTGACTATTACTAGATTGATAGAATATTAATGGTGTTTCTAGTGGACTATCTTTCTTTGTGAAAGTAAAAGAATAATCTCCTCTTTTTAATGGTTCTACAAAGATTGTATTGGCTCCTATTGATACATTTTCTTCTGTTGTGGAAAATCCTAATAGTCCGTTATTTCCTACTTCTAAATAGAGTGGTTGATCTTCTACAATCGTGTATGTTTGCTGGAACTCTGTTGGTATTTCTGTTGGATGATCAATTAAGGAGTTAATCTCGGCAATTTCCTCATTATAAGGTTCAATCCTACTTCCATTTGCATAGTTTGTGAAATAATAATCTCCAGATGGATCTGCTACTTGCCATATCATGAATTGCGTAATGGCATACCATTTCACATCTGTATGATCTTGAAATCCATATCCATAATGAGCAATTTTCGCAATCCTTGTTTTTTGTTCTTCCGTTAAATTATAAGGAAGAGTTGTTTCTTCATATGTGTTTTCTCCTTCGAACATCTGAAATGGTTCAATACAATAAGCATATTCATTTGTTCCTGTTTTTCGAAAGAATCTTGCTTTTTGATAATAGATTGTTCTTGTTGCGGGATTATACTTACTCATATAAATTCCATCAATATATTCTCCTTCATAAAATGTTGCATCTAATGCATTGACTTTTGGTATTCCTAGTAAAAAAGACAATGCTAGTATTAAGAAAATTGTTTTTTTCTTGATAAAAATCCCTCCTTTTTTCTTAATGGTGTTCATCCTATCATTGTTTCTCTTTGGTGGCAAATGGGAGTTTTTGTAAATTGACGATTATAAGTTCCTAGAATCTTTAAATGTTCTAAGGATTTTTACTTTTTTTTGTATGAAGTTAGTTCCCAAAAAAAATGTTTACTATGTTATAATACTCGTGAGGTGAAATTATGAACGACGATATCGAAATTTCAAGAAAGAGTAAAAAGAAAAACATCGTAGATGTTGCGAAGAAAATCGGTTTAACATCTAAAGATTTAGTTTTATATGGGGATTACAAAGCTAAAATAAAAAAGCCTTATGGAAAGGCAAAAGAAAATTCAAAATTAATATTAGTTACTGCGATTAGTCCTACTCCTTTTGGAGAAGGAAAGACTACTGTTAGTATTGGACTAGCAGATGCCTTACAAAGAATGGGAAATAAGACAATTGTTGCGTTAAGAGAACCATCTATGGGGCCTGTATTTGGTATGAAGGGTGGAGCTACCGGAGGAGGTTATTCTCAAGTTGTTCCAATGGAAGATATCAATCTTCATTTTACTGGAGATTTTCATGCGATTACTTCTGCTAATAACTTGATTTGTGCTGCGATTGATAATCATATTTATTTTGGAAATAGTCTAGACATTCAAAAAGTAACATTTAATCGTTGCTTAGATGTTAATGATAGAGCTTTAAGAGATGTTAATTTAGGAAAAAGACATGATTATTTTTCTATTAGTTCTGCTAGTGAAGTTATGGCACTATTCTGTTTAGCAACTTCTCTTGATGATCTTCGTAAGAGATTAGGTAATATTGTAGTTGGATTAAATAGTAAGAATCAATATGTTTATGTACGTGATTTAAAACTAGAAGGTTCTTTAGTTGCTTTATTAAAAGATGCTATTATGCCTAACTTAGTTCAAACATTAGAAAATACTCCTGCTATTATCCATGGAGGACCATTTGCTAATATTGCTCATGGATGTAATAGTATTATCGCGACAAAGACTGCTCTTTCCCTAGCAGATTATGTTGTTACAGAGGCTGGATTCGGAGCTGATTTGGGAGCAGAGAAATTTTTAGATATTAAATGCCGTATCGGTAAATTAAAACCTGAATCTGTTGTATTAGTTTCTACCATTAAAGCATTAAAGTATCATGGTGGTGTACCAAAAGATAAGATTTTTGATGAAAACATGGATGCTTTGAGAAATGGATTTGAGAATCTAGACAAACATTATGAAAATTTAAAGAAATACGGAGTAAACGTTATTGTATGTTTAAACCGTTATAATACAGATACGGATGAAGAAGTAGAAGTATTAAGAAAGCATTGCGAGGAGAAAGGTTATCCTTTCGCAGTAAGTACTGCTTATGTTAATGGAAGTAAGGGTGCGATGGAGTTAGCTGAAAAAGTGATTCAAATGAAGAAGTCTAAATTCCATTTCTTATATGATACAGAAGATTCTGTTGTTCAAAAAATCGATACAATCTGCAAAGAAATCTATGGAGCTAAAAAAGTTAACTATAGTAAAGAGATGAAAGATAAGATTAAGATCTTAGAAAAAAATAAAGTGGCTAATCTTCCAATTTGTGTTGCAAAAACACAATATTCGTTCTCTGACGATAAAGATAAATGGGGAGTTCCAAAAAATTTCGAAGTTACTGTTCAAGATATTCGCTTCTATTCAGGAGCTGGATTCATTACGGTTCTTTTAGGAGATATTATGACGATGCCTGGATTATCTAGAAGACCTAATTATGAATTAATTGATGTAGTCGATGGAGAAATCATTAATTTAAGTTAAAAAAAATATCCACAATTTTTGTGGATATTTTTTTATTCATCAAAATCAAAATCGAAGTCGTCATCCTCATCATCTTCCTCATCTTCTATTGTTGTATTGATTTTATCATCTGGAAGAATGGTAATCTTTCCTGTATACGTTGTATTATTACATGTAATTGTATAATTATAAATTCCTGTTGCGAGTGGATCTACTTGTTGGAAGTTTGGATTGGAACATGTATTATAAACTTCTGGTGTTAATACTTCTAAAATATAGTCTTTTGCATAATTAGAGAATGATACATTTCCAAGTTTATATTCTACATCTCTAAGAGTAATCTTAGGCATTGGTTTTTCTTTTACTACGATAGTACCAATGTATTTTTTCTTTCCGTAAGAAATAACATATTGATAGGTTCCTGCTTGATTTATATTTACTAAGGATGTATCTAATCTTAAAGAATGAATGGTTTCATCTGTTAGTTGAGTTGCATTCTCTAGATAGTCTTTCACATCTACACTTAGAGGCATTGCATTTTCAATTTCTAGGTCTTTTAATTTTATTTCATTCGTTTTTGCTTGGGCTTGGGCTATTTTTCTTTCTTCCATATGAAGAACATAGGTAGTGTGAATGATTGGTTTTACTTGTGCAGACATGACCAAACCACTGCCTATTAGGAATAAACCCCAGGTTGCTGCGGTAATAGAAAGAATTGTCCCCTCTTTTTTATTAAGCCTCATACAAAACTCCTTATCCTTATAATTACATTATAAAGGATAAAAGTGTCTACTAATAGTAAATTTACAATATTTTTCATTATATTATGTAAAATTTTACACTTCTTTTTACAATTGTTTTCTTTTTATATGCATAGTATAATGAAATCATAGTAGGAGAGTGAGACTATGAAAAAGAGTTTAATCCTTTTTGTCCTAGCGTTTTTGTTATTTCCTTCTCTTGTATTCGCAAAAGAATATAATATAGAAGATCTATGCTTTCGTTTTGATGATTTAGTTGTTTTAGAGCCAGGAGATACTATTAAACTTCCAGAAACATATACAAATTTTAGATTTAGTTATAATATTCAATATGATGGAGAGATTGTATCTGAAATATTAGAAGTTGGAGATGATCCCTATACTGTTGACTTTAAAGGATTTGTTTTTGGGCGTTTAGAAGGTTATGATGATACCTATGGTTTTATCAACACTGTTATTGTAGTTCCTTATATAGAGGATTATCGTGTGATAGAATTAGATCTTTCTCAACCAATTCCTGCGGAAATCTATCAAACTGGAGATATTATAAGATTTGACTTTTCTAGGTATTTTTATAATTCAGATGGAGAACAAATCTATAATTATGATGGATATTCTTTCTATACAAGACCTCAAAAAGATGGAAAAGATCAATTTTTTAGTGTAGAAGTTATGGAAGACCTTTTATATTCTGAATATAATTCCATTTATATAAAAGAAGTTGAGTATGAAAAACCTCAATTTAAATTAAAATGTGATAATGATAAGATTGAATATGGTAAAAAGACATCTTGTAAGATTTGTGTAGAATCTAGTATTCCTTTAAAGAATGTATCTTTTGATTTAAGCAATCCTAATTTCAAAGTTTCTAATGTTAAATTAGCAAGTGATTTAATCTTTATAGAGGGTCTTAGTGAATATAATATTCAATTCCCTGAAGATTTATCTGAAGAGGGAGAAATTGATATTATGTCTTTTGATGTAGAAGCTACGAAACCTGATAACTATACAGATTCTGTTCAATTACTAAATATTCGTTATACAGATTCTGTTGGAGGATCTAATTATAATGATTTAAATGGTGATATTAGCGTTATCTATAATATCGCAAATCCAAGTACTAGAAAGAATTTATTTCTTATTCTATTACCGCTATTATTATTGATAGGAGTTTCTTCATTCTATACTGTTCAACAAAAGAGAAAACAATAGTTTTCTTTTTTTATAGAATCTTGTATAATTTTATTAAAGAATAAAAAGATGATGAGAATCTTCTTTTTTATTTTGAGGTGTTTATGAAAAAAAGAGTTTTAATTGGTTTATTAGTCTTTGCGGTTGTCTATTTTATTGTATATTTTATCAATGATAATTGGACCATTGATCATGGTATTCCGGTAATTCAAATTGATTTGGAAGATGTTTCTTTAGAAGAGATTCATATGGGAGAAAGAAAAGAAAAGTATTCGAATAATCGATTTAGGCTTTATACTCCAAGAAAAGTATTAGATCGGTCTGTTACTATCCGTGGAAGGGGCCATTATTCTTGGACATTAGGAAAAAGACCTTATCAGATTATATTTGATAAAAGAACTAGTCTCTTAAATCTACCTGCTTCTAAAAAATATAATTTACTTGCGAATGCACCTGATTCTTCTTTATTAAAAAATGATTTTACTTTTTGTGTTGCGAATGCATTAAATCTTAGTTACAGTATTCCAGGAGAATATGTAGATTTATATATCAATGGAAAATACTTAGGAAACTATTATATTACTCCAAAAGTAGATATTGATTCTTCTTATGTGGATCTACAGGATGATCATGCAATTCTGATGGAATTAGATAATTCTTATTATGAAGAAGAGACTTATTTCGTTACTTCTTATTTCCATGATCATATTACAATTAAAGATACTGAGAGTGATGAATATGGGATGGAATACCAGGTATTTCAAGATAAGTACAATGAAATGGAAAAAGCAATTTTGGATGGAGATTATTTAAAATTAAAAGAATTAGTAGATATTGATTCTTTTGCGAAATATTATTTAATTGGTGAATTTGCTCAAAACCCTGATTCTATTCAAACGAGTGTTTATTTTTATATGGATGGGGTAGATGATCAAATACATATCGGACCTGTATGGGACTTTGATATTGCTTATGGATTAAAACCTGCTTATAAAGATATTACGATGATGCCTATTATAAATAATACATTTATTGATGATCATCATACTAGTTTATTATTCTACGAATTATTAAAGATGAATGAATTTAAACAACTTGTGAAAGATACATGGATTGGAGAAGTACAAACCATCTATGCGATTGAGATTGAAAAGTTAGATCCTAAAATCAAAACTCTTATGGATTCGGGTAATCTTAATAATAAAATGTGGAATAAGATGAGTTTTACAAAAGAAGCTTTTTCTTTTAAGAGTTGGCTTCAAAATAGATATGAGTATTTTAATCAATTTATTAGGAATAATTTTTAATGTATGCTATAATCAGTTTAGATAGAGAGTGTGGTTAGATGAAAAAAGTATTTTTATTTATAATTTTTGCTTTATTTTTAATACCAACTTTTGTTTTTGCAGAGACTTATTATATTTATGACCTTAATAGTGACGATAATAGTTTTAATACTAATGTACTTCATGAAGGGGATATCATTCAGTTTAGCAATCCTAGTTATACTTATGGTTACGATTATTATTATGCATTTTTTATTGATGGTGTAGAAGTATACAGTACACAAGATGAGACTGAACGTAATTTAGAGTATATAGTTCCTACTGATTGTTTTTTTGGTGGAATTGGACATAATAGTACATTTTTTGGGGTTTATCTTTATACGGATAATTATAATCGAACCATAATGTTTAGTGATATGGTTGAAAATCAAATATTCAAATCAGGAGATTTGGTTGTTTTTGACCATGATAATGAAGGGGATCATATTTATATAACTGCTTATATGTATGATACTCAACAAGAACTTGTAAACTTTTTTATGGTTCAAGGTTATAGTTTTGGCTTTAATCGCTATGTTTTCCCAAAAATTGACGGAAAAGATGCTTATTGGAAAGTCAGTATATTTGAAGACGGTTTATATCGACCACTTCCATGTCCTCATTTTTATCAAATAGAATTTCAAGAACCTGTATTTTCAATTGATTGTAAGGACAATAAAATCTCTTTTGGAAATAAGACCCAATGTACATTGTCTGTTCAATATGAATATGAATTACAGAATATAAACTTTAATTTAAATTTACCAAATTTAAAGATTTCTAATGTACAATTCCCAGAAGGAATTGAAAATGCAGAGGGAGCATTAGAATATAACTTAAATCTTTCTGGAGGATATGTTGGAAATAATCGAAAAGTTAGTCTTATGAATTTTGATTTGGAAGCAACTAAGAATGAAACATATTTGAGTGATATTCAAGTAATTGATATTTACTATAGAGGGGAGAACTTTGAAAATAGTTCTGGAGGACTCACTGTTGATTTGAATATTGAACCTGTTAATAATCCTAAAACATTACGTAGTTTAATTTCAATTATTCTTCCAGTTGTAATACTTATTGGATTATTACTATATATGAATTTATTTGTTAAAAAGAAAAAAGAAAGTTAATTTCTTTTTTCTATATGGGGGATTTTATGAAGAAATTATTTGAAAAGAATTTGTTTGTTCGTTATGTAGGTACTTTTTTCTCAATTCTATTGATTATATCTATTTTGTTAATTCTAGAGAAAAGTATTCCGAATGATCGAGTTAGACATAATATTCTTGCATCTGAAGAATATTATCAAACTTACTTTAAAGAATTATATGGAAACTTAAATACTCTTAAGAATCGACATACTATGGTTGATATACCAGGGGATTTTTATCATATTAGTATTTTGTATTTGGAAGAGAATAAACATCCTGTGAAAGAGTTTATTGAGATGAATAAGGATTCTCAATTAGCTAGTAAAGTAGTACATGGAAAACACTTTATAGATATGGAAGTTGATTCTGATTATTCTAGATATTGGCATGGACATTTAATTATATTAAAACCATTGCTTACTTTCTTTACGATGGGACAAATCTTTATTATTTATTATATTGTTTTAATTATTACATTCTTAGTACTATTATGGGATTTATTAAAGAGAGATAAGTTACTTGCGGTAATCTTAACGATAGGTGCGGTATGTATTAATGTTTTCTTTGCTTCGAAATGTGATAATTTCTTTCATGTTATGATGATTACTATGATTAGTTCTATTTTAATTATGAAGATGTATGATACAAATAGTAAGAATGTAGACTTATTGTTCTTAATCAATGGAGTTTTAACAGCATGTTTTGATATGTTATCGGGTGGTACATTACCAGTTACCATTCCATTATTTATCTATGTTTATCTTCATATGAAGGATCATAAGAAATTTCCTTTTAAATTGTTTGTGCGCTATATCTTATTATGGCTTGCAGGAGGAGTATTCTCTTATGTTGTAAAATGGTGCATATTAATGCTTCACTATCATGGAGGATTTAGAGAACATGTACTAGAGCCTATGAAAGTAAGAGTAGGTAGTGGAGATATGACAAGAATGGAAATGTTTAAGGATAGTATGCAGTTTATTCCCCATTACTTATTCCCTTATGATTTTTATGTTTTTGATACTATTTTGATTGCATTAGGATTAGGTAGTTTTATTAATCTATTATTTGATAAGAAGAATCGTCGTTATATGATTTATTTATTCATCCTTTGTTTGATTCCATTTATCCGTTATTACTTCTTAGCAGAACATTCTAATTATCATAATTATTTTACGTATCGCGCTTTTTGGCCTGTTGTGATGTTTATACTTCTAAGTATTTGTTTAGGAGTTATAAAAATTAAAGATAAAATATTAAAAAAAGTATTACTTCAAAAGTAATACTAGTGTCATGATTATGAATAAAGGAACTAAAATGATGAATTTTAGTTTTTTTGTTTTGTGATGAAATAGTATCATTCCAAGGAGTGTTCCAATACTACCTCCTAGAAAGGAGATCGTTAGAAGAGTAATTTCTGGTATTCTAGATTGGTGATTAATAGCATTCTTTTTATCAATTCCCATTAATAGGAATGATAATAGATTAATTCCTATTAAATAATAAATCATTCTAAATTCTTCCCTTGATAAGTATCTCTTCTTACCATTTCTTTATCAATATCATTTAATACACAAAACTTTTTAATTAACCAAGTTGGTTCAATTAACTCTTTTGGATCTGGATCTCCTGTAATTCTATGAATGACTATTTCTGGTCTTAAATACTCTAATTGAGTAATCACAATATCAATGTATTCTTCTTTTGTAAGGACATGGAAATGTTCTTTTTGATAAAGTCTTTCTAATGGGGTGTCTTTAATAATACTTAACATATGTATTTTAATTCCTTGAATATCTAACGTATTTAAATATTTCACAGTATTGATCATATCTTCTTTTGTTTCATAAGGAAGACCATTGATAATATGGACTACTACATTGATATTTCTTTTTCTTAGTTCTTTTACCATGTCTTCAAAACATTGAAGAGTATGACAACGATTGATTAATTTAGAGGTTTCCTCTTTTATGGTTTGAAGACCTAGTTCTATTGTTAAGAATGTTTTTTGATTTAATTCTTCTAAATAATCTAGACATTCCTTTGAAATAGCATCTGGTCTTGTTCCAATGCTTAGACCAATTACATTTTCAAAGCTTAATGCTTTTTCATAAACTCTTTTTAGTTCTTCTACAGGGGCATAGGTATTGGTTCTTGCTTGAAAATAAGCAATGAATTTTCCATCTTTCCATTTTCTAGTCATGACTTTTTTGATTTCTTGAAACTGTTTTTCTAGAGAATCTTCTTTATTTCCTGCAAATTCACCACTACCAGATTTAGAACAATAGATACATCCTCCATATCCTACTGTTCCATCTATATTAGGACAGGTAAATCCTGCATTTAAACTGATTTTAAAGATTTTTTCATGAAATTTTGTTTTATAAAAATAATCTAGTGTATGATATCTTTTGTTTGTATTCGAATATTTGAATGGATTCATAAGGTGCCTCCTATACAGTATTTGTCCTTGATATACCATAATTCGTGGAATTTTGCAACAAAAGGTAGTATAATGAAGATGGTGAGGGATATGGCTACCGTTGAGAAATTAAAGTTAAAACCTAAAATATCAAAATCTTTAAAAATAACAGGGATTATTCTTACACTCCTTCTTTGTTTATTTCTATTTTATACGAAACAAATTCATGATTTAACTAAGTTAGGATATAGTACGAAAGCGAGTCAAAAGATTTTATTTAGTTTTCATAAAGAAGATGTTATGAAAATAGGAGAGAATCAAACTGTTAATGCTGCTTTTGAAAGTGAAGAGTTTAAGGAAGAATACTTAGAACAGTATCGTAAGATTCAATATGTGAATCATAAGAGATTGATTCCTCATATTCATCAATTACTTGAGAAAGGATATAGTATTAATGATATTAATATTATTCTTGCTCATGGAGATGATGATGCGGTTGAGAGATTTGCTAAGAGGGATAAGATTCAATATTTAGAAGAGTTTTATATTGTTCCTTATGCTAAATTAGATAATTATGATCGTTATTCTGCTTATGCTGATGCAACGGGAGAAGATGATGAGTTTACTGTTTTATATGTGAATTTGGATTTAGATAAAGAGGATTATGTAGATGCAGTTCATGTTTCTAATTTTTCTACTAGTATGTTGGTTTCTAAACATCGTTATTTAGATGAACATTTTGCTCCGAATGATTTAGCTGCTATTGATTCATCTCTTGCTTCTAGTGATGATTTACAGGCAAGTCGTTATGCGATTAATGCTTTTCGACAGATGAGTGATGCAGCCTCTCAAGAAGGATACGGAATTGTGATTAATTCTGCTTTCCGTAGTTATCAAGATCAAGTTGACTTATGTAATTTATATTTAAATATGTATGGACAAAACTATGTAGATAAGTATGTTGCGAAGCCTGGATATTCAGAACATCAAACGGGACTTGCCTTTGATATTGGTAGTAGAAATACGAATGTATTTGCGAACTCTAAGGAATATCCATGGATGCTTGAGAATGCTCATAAATATGGATTTATTCAAAGATATCCTGAAAAATATGAATCCATTACTGGATTTCGACAAGAAACATGGCATTTCCGTTATGTAGGAGTTGAGATAGCGACTTACATGTATGAACATAAGATATCTTTTGAAGAATATTGGGCAACCTTTATTGATAAATAAAAACTTCTAGAAAATAGAAGTTTTTTACTTGGAGTTTTACATGAATTGTGTTATTATGGTAATAGAGTATAAGAAGGTGTTGGTATGTATCCACTTGGAAAACAATTTGAAGTAGATTATACAAAAGCTGTCTGTGATAAGAAAGCTATGGTCCAAGGACAAAACTACCGTATCTCTGTAATATCAGAAAGGGTAGTAAGACTTGAGTTTTCTCCATATGGACAATTCAATGATAGACCTACGCAATTAATTAAAAAGAGAAATATTGGATTGCCAGATTTTTCTGTTCGTCAAGATGCGAATATCATTGAAATTACTACTAAATACTTCGCTTTAAGTTATATCAAGGGACAACCTTTTGTTGGTACAAAAGTAGATCCAATGAAAAATTTAAAGATTACTCTTTTATCTCGTGAGAGAGATCGTAGTAAAGATTGGTATGTAGGTCATCCAGAAGCGCGTAATATGTTAGGAAATATGGTTTCTGTTGATGTGAATGTACCTAAAGAATTACAAAAAGGTTTATATTCCTTAGATGGATTTGTTTCCTTAGATGATTCTTATGGAAAGTTTATAATGGAAGATGGAACTTTATCAGATCCTCCACAAGATCATTTAGATATCTATGTATTTATGTATGATAAAGATTTTAAACAAGCTTTGTTTGATTACTTTAAGATTACAGGAGCTCCTCCTTTAATTCCTAGATATGCTTTAGGAAACTGGTGGAGTCGTAATACTGTGTATGATGAGAAGAGCGCTGTGGATTTAATTCGTAACTTTGAAAGAAAGAAAATTCCTATTTCTGTTATGGTATTTGATCATGATTGGCATCTTCGTGATATTGGTGATTTCCATGGATTAAAAACAGGATTTACTTTTAATCCTGAATTATTCCCTAATCCAAGTGAAACAATTGGAGAATTCCATAAGAGAGGAATTCGTGTTGGTTTATGTGTTAATCCTACGAATGGTATCTATCCACATGAACAATACTATACACAAGCTAGTCAAACATTAGGATTAGAAAGTCCTACGATTATTGATTTTGATCCATTAAATCCAAAATTATTAGATGTTCTATTTAAGATGTTTTTACATCCATTAGAAGCTTTAGGAGTTGATTTCTTCTGGAATGATTCTGATGGTAAGATGGATATTACAAAGTTATGGGCTTTGAATCACTATATGTACTTAGATTCTGGACGTAATGCTGAAAAAAGACCATTATTACTTGCTCGTGGAGCTGTTTATGCTCCTCATCGTTATCCAGTACTATATGGTGGTTCTAGTGAGATTAGTTGGAAAGATTTAAAGAATATTCCATTCCAAATCTTAAATGCTTCAAATATTGGAGTTAGTTGGTGGAGTCATGATGTAGGTGGTAACCATGGTGGTATTGAAGATG
>CAMZHD010000028.1 GCA_947306705.1 uncultured Caryophanales bacterium | reverse complement strand
TACCTAAAGGACATCCAGCAAGAGATGCTCAAGATACTTTCTATATTGAAGGAGAAGAAATTCTTCTTCGTAGTCAAACTTCTCCTGTTCAAGTACGTACCATGTTGAAAGGAGAAGGAAAGGTACCAATTCGTATGATATGTCCAGGTAAGACTTATCGTAGAGATGATGATGATGCTTCACATTCTCATCAATTTATGCAGATTGAAGGATTATTAGTAGATAAAGATATTAGTTTAAGTGATTTAAAAGGTACCATGGATGTTTTATTTAAACGTCTATTTGGAAAAGATATAGAAACTCGTTTTCGTCCCAGTTATTATCAATTTACAGAACCAAGTGTAGAAGTAGATATTACTTGTGTAAATTGTCATGGAAAAGGATGCCCTGTTTGTAAGCATACTGGATGGGTTACTGTTGTAGGAGCTGGAGTTGTCCATCCCAATGTACTTCGTATGAGTGGATATGATCCAGATGTATGGAGTGGATTTGCTTTTGGATTTGGAGCAGAAAGACTTGCGATGATGAAATATGAGATTAATGATATTAGAACTTTCTATAATACGGACTTAAGAGAGTTACGTACATTTGATAGGGAGGATGAAGAATAATGATAAGTTTAAATTGGGTAGGAGACTACATTGATATAAAAGATCAAGATGTTCATGAACTAGCTACAAAGATTACAAAAGCGGGTATTAATATTGAGGCTGTTGTTACTCATCATATTAATCATCTAGTAATTGGTGAAATCGTGTCTGTTGAAGATCATCCAGATAGTGATCATTTACATGTATGTAAGGTTAATGTTGGAGATGATACATTACAAATTGTATGTGGAGCTCCTAATGTAAGAGTTGGATTAAAAGTAATCGTTGCGAAGGTAGGAGCAGTTCTTCCAGGAGACTTTGAAATTAAACAAAGTAAAATTCGTGGAGTAGAATCTTTTGGAATGATGTGTGCTTTATTTGAACTTGGATTAGAAGAGAAAAATGAAGAGACCTATTCAAAAGGAATTGCTGAATTAGATGAGAAGGCTCCTGTTGGAGAAGATCCTCTAAATTACTTAGGACTTGATGATACGTTATATGATTTAGATATTCATAAGCATCGTAATAATGATTGCTATTATCATATTGGATTTGCTTATGAAATTGCTTGTATCTTAAATCGTAAAGTTACGTTACCATCTTTAGATTTTAAAACAGTAAAAGATAAAATTCATTTGAATTTAAGCGTAGATACTCCAAATTGTAGTTATTATATGGCAAGAGAAGTTCGTAATGTAAAAATAGGAGAGAGTCCAGAGTTTATTAAGAAAAGACTTCTTGCAGCTGGTATGAGACCTATTAATAATGTTGTTGATATTTCGAATTATGTTATGTTAGAGTTTGGTCAACCTCTTCATTTCTTTGATAAAGATAAATTAGGAGATACGATTGTTGTTCGTGATGCAAAAGAAAAAGAAGAAATTGTTACCTTAGATGGAAAAACAAGAGTATTAGCTTCTTCTGATATTGTGATTACCGATGGAGAAAAACCAGTTTGTATTGCAGGTATCTATGGAGGAGAAAATACAGAGGTAGATGAAAACACAAAGAATATTTTAATTGAATCTGCTATCTTTGATCCTGTTCATATTCGTATGACTTCTAAACGTTTAGAATTACCAAGTGAAGCATCTATTCGTTATGGAAAAGGATTATCTTATGAATATACAGAAATGGCTTCTAAAAGAGCTTGTCATTTATTAGAAAAATATGCAGATGCTGAAATATTGGATTCCTTTGTATTAGTTGATCATGAAAATCATGAAGAAAAGAAATTAGTTTTTGAAGCAAAAGATGTGGATCAAATCCTTGGAATTACGATTTCAGAAGATGATATGAAACATGAACTTGAAAGATTAGATTTCCCATATACAGTAAAAAATGGAAAATTTGAAGTAACGATTCCAAGAAGAAGATTAGATATCGATGCAAATGTCAATGATATTGCAGAAGAGATTGGAAGACTATATGGTTATAATAATCTAGTATCTTCTTTACCAGAAATTCGTGTTAGACGTGGAGAGTATGTAGGAGATGTTAAATATCGTAAGATGGTTTCAAAGAGACTTCGTACTCTTGGGTTAAATGAAGTAAAGACTTATACATTGGTAAGCCCTGAAATGGCAAGTAAATTCCATTATGAAGAGAAAGAACAAGTGGTTCTTCCTAATCCAATGAGTGTGGATAAAAGTGTTGTTAGAACGACTCTATTACCATCTTTAATGAATACTTATGAGTATAATAAAGCTCGTGGAGTAAAAGATGTAAGTATTTATGAAATTGCTAAAACATATGATAAAGCCTACAATGAAACTACTAAGATTGCAGGATTAATGACTGGCAGTTATTTAATGAATCCTTGGAAGAAAGATTTTGAAATTGATTTCTTCCTAGTAAAAGGAATTGTAGAAGATTTATTAACGTACATGGGATATCAAAATCGTTATTCTTTTAGAAAGAGTAATTGTGGGGATCTTCATCCTGGAGTACAAGCTTACATTGTACTAGATGGAAAGGAAATTGGTATTCTTGGAAAAGTACATCCAAATCTTACGAAAAAAGAAATCTTTGTATTTGAATGTAACTTAGATTCTTTATATGGAAAAACCAATCGTTTGAAATATAAGGAAGCATTCAAATATCCAAGTGTTGAGAAAGATATGGCTTATGTAGTCGATCGAAATGTTGAAGTACAAGATATTATTAAGACGATTCAAAAGGCTTCTAATAAGACATTACAAGAAGTATCTGTATTTGATGTATACGAAGGAGAAAACATTGCTTCTGATAAAAAGAGTATTGCTTTCAAATTAGTATTTAATGGAATGGATCATACTTTAACAGATGAAGAAGTTATGAATACATTCAATCAGATTATTGACAAAGTAGTGTCAACTCATAAAGCAGAATTAAGAGATAAATAATTTTATCTCTTTTTTGTATTATAATAGAATCAAAGGAGAGTTTTAATGAAAAAAGGTTTAAAAATTGTACTTGGTGTATTATTACTTGTTGCATTTGGATGTTTAGGGTGGTTTGGACATCAATATCTTGCGAAAGATAAATGTAAGGCACAACCAGTTGATAACTGTATGGATTATTATGACAATAATGAGACAATAGAAGAAGGAGAAAAACAGGAAAGTGAATGGAAAAGTTTAGGAACGGATATTTCTAAGATTCAAGATATATTCGATGTCGTAAATCCTTATTCTTATTCTGCTAATCGTGCGAGAGGTGGATTATCATTTTTTGATAGAGAATTATTTGGTATCGCAGCTAGTCACATTTCAAAAAGTGATGTTGAAAAAGTAAGAGATGCGGGGAATTCTTATGTTTACTATGGTACTGTCTCAGAAGAAAAAATATTTAGTATCATATATAATTATTTTGGAGATTCTTATAATGTAGATGCATCTTTGAATTACGATTATGGAACTGTTGATGAGTGTATTTCTAATTATGATGCAGCTAAAAATAGTGGACATTATAATGATTATAGAGTTTTAGGAAATGGATATCTTTTCTCAATTGTTGGTTATAGTAAAACAGAGAAAAAATTTATTGTATATTATTATGGAGCTGATGGTACTAGTGGACCTCAACCAAAAATTGAAACTAAAAAAGTAGTGGCTGTATATGAAAAAGATGATATTATTAAAGTAGAACAAAGAGCCATTTATATTACTTCTAGTTCTCATAACGATTCTGTGTATTATGAAATATTCTCTACGCCACAACATTCTATTTACCTAGGAAGTAGAAATTTAAAGTATGAGGGAATTGAAAATCAAGTTATTAGTGTAGATGATTATCCATTAGCCGCTACTATCACAAGTATTTATAAACGTAGGGATGATGGAACTTATTATTTCGCTAGTAGTGAAATATCTGATAAGTTATTATAAGAGATAAGTAATTATCTCTTTTTTTATTTTTATATTTGTGATATTATGAAAAGGTAAGGAGAGTGTAAAAGTGAAAGAAAAAAACAAGAAAAAAGAAAAAGAAGAAGTTAAAGAAGAAGTAAAAGAGGAAAAGGTTGAAGAATTTAAAGAAGAAGGTAAGGAAGAGAAAACTCCTGCTAAAAAGAAAATGAATCCTTTTGTATTAGGAGTCTTACTTGCATTAGTAGTGGTTGCCGTTGTTTCTATTTGTGGAATATTATTTTTAAATCCTAATAAAGAACAAGATGGCGGAAAGAAAACGACAAAGAGTAGTCAACGTTCTAAAGAGTATTTATCTGATTATCGTATTTCTGGAAACTCTATAGAAGATTTCGATTTATATTTCTTACAATTAGAAAATGATAATAATAATATGATTTATTCTCCATTATCTATTAAGTATGCATTAAAAATGCTTTCTGATGGATCTAAGGGAGATACAAAAAATCAAATCGATGCAGTTATTGGGGATTATAAAGCACGTAATTATCCTAATAATGATCATATGTCTTTTGCAAATGCAATGTTTATTCGTAATACATTTAAAGAAGCTGTAAGAGAGGAATATACGAATAAACTAAAGAATGAATATGGAGCAGATATTGTATTTGATGAATTTAGTAACGCAAATACTATCAACAATTGGATTAGTGATAAGACATTTAAACTAATTAATAGTTTAGTAGATGATGAAACAGTAAGCGAATCTAATTTCTTCTTAGTAAATGCATTAGCAATTGATATGCAATGGAATCAATTATTACAATGTGAATCAGGAGCTTCTTTAAAATGTATTTCTTATGGTGTTCATTATAAACATGAAAAGTATTCTGATTATGTTCCAGAAATTTATGGACGTTATCCAGATATGAATTTTAATGGATTAGAAAAAGTAAAATCAGTTCAACTTGGAGCAAGTTTCAATCGTTACGATATTATTCGTGAATTAGGAGAAGCTAATATCCGTAAAATAGTTGGAGATGCTTATCGTGAATGGCTTGAGAGTGATGAAGCTAAGAGAATGGATGAAAATTCTGCAAAATACGGATATCCAGGAGTTGAACATGATGTAGATAAGTTCTTAGATGGTTATGTAAAGGAACTTGATAGTAATTATGAACAAGAAGATATTTCTACAGAGTTTGAATTATATGTAGATGATAATGTAAAAGTATTTGGAAAAGACTTACAAACATATGATGGTATGACATTACAGTATGTTGCTGTTATGCCTAGAAATGTTTCTTTAGTAGAATATGTTAGAGGATTAAATGCAAAAGATTTAACAGCTACTATGAATAAATTAAAAGCATTACAACTAAAGAACTTCAAAAATGGCGTTGTTACAAAAGTATTTGGTAATATTCCATTATTCAATTATGAATATGAATTAGACTTAATGAATGATTTAGAATCCTTAGGAATTGAAGATGTATTTGATATTAATAAAGCAGATTTATCTGAAATGTTAGAAGATGAAAAACAATATATTTCAAGTGCTTCTCATAAAGCAAATATTGAATTCTCTAATGAAGGTATTAAAGCAGCAGCAGCTACTGCTATGGGTGGAAAGGGATCTACTTCTGGTGGATTTGATTATTTATTCGAAGTACCAGTAGAGGAAATTGATATTACTTTTGATCAACCATACTTATATGTTATTCGTGATAAAGATACTGGAGAAGTATGGTTTGTAGGTACTGTTTACGAACCAACATTAAATTAGAAAACTAGAGAGAACTCTCTAGTTTTTTTATGTTTCTTGTTGTAAAATAATGGTGGTGAGGCATATGCAACTAAGTTATCAAGGAAAAGATTATGATGTCGTAATTGAGAAAAAAAGAGGTCAAAGAAATACGTATATTCGTGTAAAAAAAGACTTGAAAGTAACGGTTACGACTGGGTTTCTGACAAGTACTCATTTTATTCATACTTTGATTGAAGAGAATTATGATAAGATCTGTAAGATGATTGATGCACAAGAGATTAAAAGAAAGAATAATCAAGGATTTTTCTATTTAGGAAAACAATATGTCATTATTTATTCTAATCAAGAAGGCATTTCTTTTTCAGGAGATAAAGTGTATATGCATCATGATTTTGATTTAGATGTTTGGTATAAAAAACAAGCAAAGACTTTGTTTTTAGAACATTTTGAAGAGATGTATCAGAAATTTAGTAGAGAGATTCCTCATCCTAGTCTTAGAATTCGTAAAATGACTACTCGATGGGGTGTTTGTAATACAAAGACACATGTGATTACTTTAAATTTAGAATTAATCAAAAGAGATATTTCTTATTTAGATTATGTGATTGCTCATGAGATGAGTCATTTAATCTATGGAGATCATTCTGCTTCTTTTTGGAAGGTAGTAGGAGAAAATATTCCTAATTATAAGAAATATCGAGAGGAGATGAAAGAATTCTAATGACGATTACTAGTTTAGAAAATGAAAAGATTAAGAACTTGATCAAACTACAAATGAAAAAGTATCGAGATTTGACTTCTACGTATTTAGTAGAAGGAGAACATTTAGTAGAAGAAGCGATTAAAGCAGGAGTTTGTTTAGAAGTATTCTTATTAGAAAATGAAGAATGTTCTTTTTCTCCTTGTACATATGTAAGTTGTGAAGTTATGAAAAAACTGAGTATGATGGATACTCCTAGTACTATGATTGCTTTGTGTAAAAAAAGAGAAGAAAAAGAAATTGTTGGAAATAAAATCTTGTTATTAGATGAAATACAAGATCCAGGAAATCTAGGAACCATTATTCGTAGTAGTGTTGCTTTTGGAGTGGATACGATTATTCTTTCTGAAAATACAGTAGATTTATATAATCCTAAAGTACTACGTTCTACACAAGGAATGCATTTTCATATTCCTATTTTATCAATGGATGCGATGGATGCTGCTTCTTGGATGAAGGAACATCAAATTCCTTTGTATGGAACCAATGTAGAAGATGGAGTAAAAGCAAGTGAACTATCTTCTTCTCAAAAAGAAAAATATTGTTTAGTCATGGGGAATGAAGGAAATGGAGTTCGAAGAGAACTTCAAGATATTTGTGATTTAAATCTATATATTCCTATGAATGAACAAGTAGAGAGTTTAAATGTAGGAGTTGCTTGTAGTATCTTATTATATGAATTAAATCGATAGGAGGATTCTATGATTTATATTGGAAAAATTGTTAGTACACATGGGATTAAGGGAGAATTGAAAATCCTTAGTTCTTTTCCTTATAAAGAAAAGGCTTTTCAGATAGGAAATCATTTATATATTGATTCTCATCCTTATGAGATTAAGAGTTATAGAGTTCATAAGAATTATGATATGGTTACCTTAGATGATTATCATGATATTAATGAAGTATTATTCTTATTAAAGAAGGAAGTATACCTTTCAGAAGAAGAATTATCTTTGGGAGACGATGAGGTTTTAGATGAAGAATTAATTACTTATGAAGTATTGACAAAAGAGGGGAAAAGAGGAATAATAAAGGAAATTTTTCAAGCAAGTGAGACAAATAAAATACTAAGAGTTTTATTTGATAAGGAAGTATTAATTCCTTATCGTTCTCCTTTTGTTCAAATTGATAAAAAAGAGAAAAAGGTAATTGTAGATTTAATTGATGGTATGGAATAGGTGATAAGATTGAAAATTGATATTTTAACATTATTTCCTAATATGTTTGATGGTGTTTTTGAAGAGTCAATTATCAAAAGAGCCATTGAAGAAGGAAAAGTAGAAATAAATCTTGTAAATTTTAGAGAGTATACAAAAGATCCTCATCATAAGGTAGATGATACTCCTTATGGAGGAGGAGCTGGTATGGTCTTAATGTGTCAGCCAATCTTTGATTGTGTGAATCATTTAAAAACGGAAGATTCTACGGTTATTTTGTTAACTCCAGGAGGAGTTCCTTATAAACAAGAAATGGCTTATGAATTATCAAATTCTAAACATTTAATTTTGATTTGTGGTCATTATGAAGGGTTTGATGAAAGAATTAAATCGATTTGTGATAAAGAAATCAGTATTGGAGATTATGTATTAACAGGAGGAGAAATTCCTGCGATGGTTTTAGTAGATTCTATTACTAGATTACTTCCAGGAGTCATTACAGATGAGTCTCATATCAATGATTCTTTCCATGATCATTTATTGGATTATCCAACGTATACAAAACCTAGAGTTTATGAAGGAATGGAAGTTCCAGAAGTATTAGTTTCTGGGGATCATAAAAAAATAGAAGAATATCGTAAGAGTGAAAGTATTCGTCTTACGAAAGAAAATAGACCGGATTTGTTAGAGGAGTAGATATTATGTATTCTGTTTTAGATAAGTATGTTAATAAAGGAAAAATGATTGATAAAACGGAAATCATTGATTTAGATGGATTTTTAATGTCTTCTCGTAATAAAGCTTTTAAAATTGGGGGAAGTGAAATCCGTCAAATCAAGGTAATGGATAAAGAGTTAGCCAATCCACTTGTTAGTAAGCAAGTATTCAAGCATTATGAACGTTTACTTGCCATTTTAACTGAATTATTAGTGGATGATGATGATAGTGGGGATAACTATCGTGAAGCTTTAAATCAAATTGAAAAGTTCCGTTTAGAAATTAAGAATAAATATCGTAAATATCTAAAACAAAAAGAATTAGAAATGATGTCGAAACAGTTGGTTGCTTTACAAGGAGAAGCTAGATCTCGATTAATGGAAATCCAAAGAAGTTATGAAGAATCTAGAACCAGTCATAGAAGTAAATAAAGAAACTTAAAAAGTTTCTTTTTTAGTGCTTTTTTTTCTCAAAAAACTATGATATACTCTATACTAGAATAGGTTATTATGGAGAGTGATAACGTGGATAAAAAGGGAAATGATGATAAATTTAATTTCGTCACTTTGGATGATATTGACCGAAATGTTCGCGAATTGAAAGAAATGCTTAAGGAGACGGAATCTAATATTGAAGTGGTTCCTACCCCTGAAAAAGTAAATGCGACAACCACTCCATTTGATGAAGAACAAGAAACAGCTGATTTAGATTTAGAAGAAAAAACAGAAGTTGTTCCTATTCCAGAAAAAGTGGAAGCGAAAGAAGAAACAATGGAAGAGGAACATTATGAAGAAGCAACCAATTTAGATGATCAAGCCATTACATTTGAATCCCCAAAACCTAAAAAGTCTTTCAAACATAAATTATATTTTAGTTTTGAAGTACGTGTTGCGATACTGGTGGCTTTAACATTATTGTTCTTTGGAAGTGCTTGTTTCTTAATACTAGAAGCTTTGAATTTTGGTAAAAAAGAAACAGTGGATTATAGTGAAGTTAGTAAAGCTACTTATGAAGTTTGCTTAAAAGATAGTGAATATTATGGTACTGGATGTTTAAATGAAGGAATGGAATACCTTTCTTCTTTGGTAGATCGAATTCATACAGATTTTCAATATGATGTTAAGTTTTCTACCAAGATAGGATATGATCTTGCTTATCATATTGTTGCGATTACAAAGATTTATGATGAAAAAGATGAAAGCAAGATTCTATATCGTAATGAAGAGGAATTAGTTGGGAAAACAGATATTTCTAATACAAGTGATACCATTCAAATTCATAAAGATGTTCAAGTAAATTTTTCAAAGTATAACCGTTCTGTAGAAGAATATAGAACTCGTTATGGAATTGATTTTGGTTCTACTTTAGAGGTTATCTTATATTTAGATGAACCTACGGAAGTACGAAAAGTTGCTTCTATTGTATTACCACTTGGAAATCCTACTTTTGGTATTACAAAAGATTTAACTGTTAATAAGAATAAATCTGTTGCGATTTCTAATGATGTATGGAATGCTTATAATGTTTGTTGTGGTATTGTTGCGACAATCTTTATCATAGTATCGTTACTATTATTATTTAAGACTACAAGATTAGTATTTAGAGTTAATAATAATCGTAGTAAATATCAAACTGCTTTAAGTGATATCTTAAGAGAATATGATCGTTTGATTGTTATTGCGAGAGATGGATATGAATCTAATATTGAAAAGAAAGTTATTAAAGTAGAAAGTTTCAATGATATATTAGATGCTAGAGATACTTTGGAAAAACCAATTATTTATTCTAAAATTAATGATATTAAGAGTGAATTCATTGTAGAAGATGATGAGAAACTATATAAATATGTCATTAAAGAATCTGATTTTTAAGAAGAGAATTTCTCTTCTTTTTTTTGTGTCAATAGACTGTATTTTTCTTTGGATTCATTGACTATAAATAGCTTTTTTTTTATACTTATTATGATAGGAGGATTCTTGATATAGAATCGTAAGGAGTGATTGTATGGGTCTGTTATCTCCCTATCAGGGAAGGTATGTTTCAGCAGAATCTGCTTCAGGCTATATTGATGCTGGAACAATTATCAGTGGTTGTAATGCAGCTATTTCAGAAGCAAGTTATTTTAATACAGTTGCTTCTAAAGTAAGTAGTACTACTTCTGTATTAGATTTAAAGACTTTATCTATTGATAATATGACAGTACAAGGTAATAGTGATGAATGTTGTAATAATATTACAACTATTCAAAATAGTATTATTGAAACTTGTAATTCTATTATTTCTACAGCAGAAGCTGCTTATAATAGAATCCAAGAACAGTTGAATCAAGAAGCTTATCAAAGAGATCAAGAAATGATTTATTATTATAGTAATAGAAGGGGATAGCCTATGGAACATAAATATTTACCAGTAGGTAGTGTAGTCCTATTAAAGGGAGCTACTCAAGGTGTTGTAGTGATAGGATATTGTATTACGGAAGAAGGTAGTTCAGAAGTATGGGATTATCTTGGATGTGCTTATCCAGTCGGTGTTTTGAGTAGTGATAAAAATTTATTATTTAATCGAGATCAAATTGAAAAAGTAGTCTTTAAAGGTTACTTAGATAAAGAAGGAGAAGACTTTATGAAAGCTTTAGATGAAAGTGAGAGAGCTTCTTCTTAATGGCAGAGATTTATTATAATGGGGACGTCGTTAATTCAACGGTTTCCGGACTTACTTCTATATCAAATGAGCTTTCTTCTTTATCATCTGGATTATGTGCAGCAGCGAATCAAATCGTCTCTGCAAAAGGATTTAGTGAATATGTCGGTGGTTTATCCAGTGACACTTTTAGTGGTTATGTAGATCAATGTAATAGTTGTATAACTGGTTTATCTGATTTTATTCGTAATCAACAAGTTAGAATCCTTGCATATAATGATGATAAAGATGAAATTAATGCTTTCTTAAGTAGTTTAAATCGAAATGAATATAAGAGATTAGATTTAACTCCTATTAGTAGTTATATTACAGATGATTATAAAGATAGAATGGCCGTTCGTGGATTTGCTTCTGGGCTTGCTGTTTTAGGATTAGGATTAGTAGAAGGTGTAGGAGAATTTGCGGAAACAGCCGCTGATTTGGTTGTTTTAGCCAAGAGTATCTTTGCGACTCCTTATACGAAAATATATGATTGGATTACAGGAAAGAATACGACAAAAGCATTATGGGATAAGACTCGTGCTAAAGTATCTGAAAAGAAGGTAGAGAGTGCCTTCGATCGTTTTTATGCCAATACACCTGCTGGGCAATATTTGAAAAACAATGTTGTTCATTATGATACCGTCCGAAGTATAGGAAAAGGACTTGGATACACGGTAGCTTTAATTGGAGCTAACATTGTTACGGGTGGATTGGCTTCTGGAGGTATTGGAGCAGCTGGATCTGTTAGTGCTGCTCAATTGGGATTATCTGCTGGAGTCATGGGCTTTTCTAAGAATACTCAGAATGCATGGGCCGATGGAGCTACGACTGGAAAAGGTTTGACTTATGGTGCGGCTGCCGGTGCTTGGGAAGGGGTTCAATGGTTCTTAGGAGCAAAGATTAACCAGATTGGTGGTATGGGTGATAAGATTGCTCAAGGTATCTTTAAAGGGGCTTCTAAAGGAGTTGGAACAAGAGTTTTCTTAGATACTATCGATTCTGGGGTAGAAGGTTTTGTTCAACCAACTCTTTCTTTGATATATAAAGATTACGGAGGAAAAACATTCTCTGAAAATTGGAAATCTGCTTTTGCTGCGAATGGTGGCTGGATGGGTGTAGCTCAGCAAGCAGCAATTGGTGGAGCTATGTCCGCCTTTACGGAATTTACAGGTGCTAGAAAATTATTAAAGCAAGCTGATAATGGTAAATATCAACCGATGACCGATGCCGAGATTAAAGCCTCTCAAGCAAAACTTGGAATGGGAGCTGAAGGTTTAGGAGAGGCTGCGGCTGCTGCAGATACGGCTGCTAAAAATGCAGATATTGGTTATAAGCCAATGACGGATGCAGAAATCAAAGCCTCTCAAGCTAAACTAGCTGCAAGCGATGCAGATCAAGTATTTAAATCTACGGATCCTGGCTATAAACCAATGACCGATGCTGAGATTAAAGCCTCTCAGGCAAAACTTGGAATGGAAGTTGAAGGATCTGCTGCTGTAGAAACAGGTGCTAAGAATGTAGATGTTGGAGGAGCTGCTGCCGCTGAAACGGCTACCAAAAATGCAGATGCTGGTTATAAACCTATGACTGATGCCGAGATTAAAGCCTCTCAGGCAAAACTAGGAATGGGAGCAGAAGAAGGCGCAGATTTGGGAGGCGGATTTGCCAAGAATGCGGATGCCGGAGGAGCTGCTGCCGCTGAAACGGCTGCCAAAAATGCAGATGCTGATCATATCTTTAAACCAACCGATGCTGAGTATAAACCAATGACAGCTGAAGAGATAAAAGCATCTCAAGCAAAACTAGGAATGGGAGCAGAAGAAGGCACTGATTTGGGAGGCGGATTTGCCAAGAATGCGGATGCCGGAGGAGCTGCTGCCGCTGAAACAGCTGTTAAACACGCAGATGGAGGATTAGAGGATGCTTTAGATCAAAAAGCAAAAGAAATCTTTGCTACAGAAAAACCATTGTGGACTACTGCAGATACCTTTGATGATGCGGCTAAAACCGTTTCTGTTGATGGTACCGATACATTAGCTAGTACAGGAGCCACTGCTACTGGAGCTACTGCTGCTGGGGCCACTACTGCTGGAACAAAGAAATTTGTACCAATAGAAGGAACTGATTATGTAATTATTACCGATTCAAAAGGCCATCATTTTATTGATTGGATTGATTATGATTCTTATCAAAAATATATTGAATTAAATAAAGAAGTTGCTTTCCATAATGCAAGTAATAGTCAAAGGGTTTTTGCATCTTCTTATGTAGGAGAAGGAAATGGTGTTCCAACTTCTTATAAAACGATGAATGGATTAATGAGGGATAATTTATTTGAATATGAGACAGGCCTTTTTGGTGGAAAGAATATCAAAGGAATTAATACTCATGGTATTTATCATAATGATGTAGTTGATGTAGATTATTTCTTGGATTTATCAGGCGCTCATTACAATCTTCGTGGAATGGTCGATCTTAATTATAAGGGTATTATGGATTTGGACCAATTAATACGAGATAATCCATTAGCTGAAAATATGGTATCATATCGTAAGATTAACCCAGATTCTGCCGCTAAAATTCTTAGAATTTCAGAGGCAGACTTAGGAGATTTTGCTTCTTTTAGAAAAGCTGTTTTAGGCAATGGGGGATTTGAAGCAGAAGGATTTTTAAGTAGTTCTGCTACTAAGAATGCAGATGTTATTCGTAATAATAAAATTATTTATGAGTTTTATAATAAATCAGGTACTCCTGCTTTGGATATGAGAAGATTTGGAGGATTATCTTGGGAACAAGAAGTCTTGCTCGCACCGCATACAAAATATAAATACACGGATGTTGTTCAAGAAGGATCTCATTGGGTTATAAAATGTGAAGTGGATGATGCTTTTGATAGTGTCACAGCTCAAAAGATTTTTAAATCTAATATGGATGGTTTATTTGATAATTATAGAAAATTGGCAGATAAATGGGATGCTCTTAACGATTATGAACTTTCTCGTCCTTTGAAAAATCGACCAGCCGGAGTTCCAGATGGATTTGAATATTGGTTTGCCGATCCGGCTCATAAAACAGCAGATGGTTTACCTTCAAAACTAATTACAGTAGATGATTTGGATCCAACTCAATCTTATGGAAGTCAGAAAATATTTGGGTCAATTGGAGGTCCATTAGATAGCGATCGAGATATATCAAAATTATCACCTGAGCTTCAAAAGCTTATATTAGGTGATGATATCCCATCAGCTGTTAAGAAAACAGGACCTTTATATGCCGAAGCTCCAAGTTTCCAACAGAAGAGTGATTTGTTAAAATATGTAGATGAACATATTAATGAACCTGGTGGAGCAGAAAAGATTGCGGCTGCTTTTGCGAAGAAATTAGATGAATGGTCAACTCAATCTACTTCATCAGGAGCTAAATATTATGAGTTTTTGAATTTAGGAGATAATAATTTACCACCTGAACAAAATGCAAAAATTATGACGGCTCTTATTAATGAAGATCAAGCCTTACGTCAACAAATAGCAGATGCCTCTATTGAGGAACTTCAAATCTTTAAAAAACGATTTGGAATGACGGATGAACAAATTAAAGAAATCTCTGAAAGTATATTAGGAAAGCATTTTGTAGATGGACAACTAGGACATGGTGCTGATTGGAAACATTTTGGAGAAATGATGGAAGAACCAATGAAAGCAAAAGTCCAGGCTTCTATTGATGCTGGAAAAGAACCTGTTATTTGGAGTGGATTTAGTAGTCAATATCATGAAGCTATGGATCAACATTTTACAACGATTTCTAATTCTTCTATTGGTGGAACTTACTTTATTGAATCTGCTTATACGAACTGGGATGGAACAGCTACTCCATTTAAGACGATTACTCTTTGGGAAGATTTATCTTCTAAATATGCACAGGCTTGTTGTGAAGCAACAAATCCTGCAACCGGAATGGAATTTGATTCTATTAAGTTCTTATATCCAGCTGGAAAGCAAGCAGATCAATGCTTTGGACAATTATTTAAGAATCAAGAATTTCCAGAGATTGTTTCTTATGGTACAATAGAGAAAATTGTTTTATCAGAAACAGATCCAAATACGATGGAAATTGTTAGAACGATAGATGTTGACATATCAGATATTATTGACTATTGTGAAGGAGTCGACCCTACTATGGATAAGGCTTTGGCAGACGTAATATTTGAAATGTTCAAGAAGAAAGTTAAGGAGGCGTTAATATGAGTGCACATTATCAAGAAATCATTGATAGTATGAATCAAAAACAGCCTGATGTATTATTTCCAAAAGAATGGCTAGATACTCTTACAGAGAAAGAAAGAAAAGACATAGAACAAATGATTATTAAAAAATGTCTATTAGGAGTTTCAGCTTTTCTTCCTTATGTTTCAGAAATAAAAACTTATCCACTTGAAAGTATTTTTACTCCTGAAACAATGGTACTTTTAGATTCTTATCAAAAAGCAACGATTGTTAAAACTATCTATCAGAGGATGAATCAAACTATTTATTTGAATTATCTATTAGACCTTGCTAAAAAAGACTTTTCCGTTTATAGTATGCTTAGTTTTATGTATCAAGAAAGAAAAAGTTTATCTTTATATAAGGATCTAAAACGTATTATGGAAGCATCTAATGATGAACGATATAGAAGTGTTTTTGAAAAGCGAATAGGAGAGGAGCCTCATATGGATTCTTTAGATAATATATTAGATACTGTTCGTGCAGGTATTTTTGGATTTGCTGTTGGTGATGCTTTGGGAGTTCCTGTAGAATTTACTTCTCGTGAAGCAAGAAAAAAATATCCTGTAATGGAAATGGTTGGACATGGTAGTCATAATGTTCCTATGGGTACTTGGAGTGATGATACTTCTATGACGATTGCTGCTATGGATGTAATTGGAAATTGTAATAGTGTCATCAATTATGATGAGATTATGAAAGCTTATTGCAAATGGGCTACGAAAGCGGCTTATACGGCTACCGGTAGAGTCTTTGATATTGGTAATACGACTCGTTTTGCTTTGAGTAATTATTTAAATCGAGGATTGCCAGCATTAGAGTGTGGAAAAAATGATGAACATAGTAATGGAAATGGTTCTCTTATGAGAATGTTACCAATTGCTTATTATTTATCTTGTAATCATTTAGATAAAGATCAAGAAGCAAAGATTATTGGAGACTATTCTTCTTTAACGCATGCTCATGAAATTAGTAAGATGGGATGCCATCTTTACTGTGATTATATGAAAGAACTTCTTCAAGGAAAATCAAAAGAAGAAGCTTATGAAGATTTAGGAAAGAATGATTATTCTAAATATTATCAACCGAATACGATTCAATTATATAAACGTGTATTAGATGGTAGTTTAAAAGATGCAGCAGAAGAGTCTATCTCTTCTTCTGGATATGTTGTTAGTACGTTAGAAGCTAGTCTTTGGGCTTCTTTAACGAGTGATTCTTATCAAGAAGGAGTTTTAAAAGCTGTTAACTTGGGAGAGGATACAGATACTGTTGGTGCTATTACCGGTAGTATACTAGGTACTGTGTATGGAATGAATGGTATTCCAAAAGAATGGTTAGAAGTACTACGTAGAAAAGACTATATAGAATCTATTTGTGAAAACTACTGTAGAGCGGTTGATAAAGGGCATTATTATCCATCTGGTCGTTTTGATGATGATGTATTTGGTCCTTATACAAGTGATACGGGTGGACTACAAGAAATGATTCAAGAAGAGAAAGTACCAGAGGATTCTCAAAATGTAAATGAAAAATAAGAAGGTTTTAATTTTAAATCTATAGGATTAAGATGGTTGGAGTCAAATCCATCAGCAAAAGTTATTAAAATGATTCTTGGATTCTGCGAAATGATGACTTCAATTTTAGAAAATAATGATTGACAAATAAAAATATTTATGATTTCAAATGAATATGTGAAAGGAGCACACAGCAAACTTGCTGCGTGCTCCTGTTCAGGTGTTGTCTGTTTACTTCTTCTGCGCGAGCAGGTCGCGGATCTCGATGAGGAGCTTTTCTTCTGCAGTGGGCTCGGGAG
>CAMZHD010000027.1 GCA_947306705.1 uncultured Caryophanales bacterium | reverse complement strand
TTCATGTGTTAAAGAATTAAATATAGATAAGAATAAATTATATTTCTTACAGACAAAAGAATATGATAATGAAAATGATAATTCAAATGTTATTTATACTGAACTAAATGGTTATAAGTTTATGTTTATGGGTGATGCATCTGTTACTACTGAAAAAGAAATATTAGATAAATATAATTTGCCAAATATAGATGTATTAAAAGTAGGCCATCATGGTTCTAAAACAAGTAGTAGTGAATTTTTCTTAAATAGAATCAATCCTAAATACTCAATAATTAGTGTTGGAAAGAACAATAGGTATGGTCATCCGAATAAGGAAGTATTAGATAATTTAAAAGATTCAAAAATATATAGAACTGATCAAGATGGTAGTGTTACGTTTAAAATTAAAAATAATAAATTAAAGATTGAGACTTGTAGTCCATAGGAAGGAAGATAATAAAATGAATGAAATTAAAGAATATACAACAAAATTATTTGAAGACATTAAACATATAGATGAAAATGGTAATGAGTATTGGTTAGCTAGAGAATTAATGAAAGTATTAGAGTATAAAGAATGGAGAAAGTTTGATAAAGTAATTAGAAAGGCAATCGATGCATGTAATGGCAGCAGTTATTGTGTTACAGATCATTTTGTCCTTAAAGACAAAATGATAAATATTGCTAAAGGAGCTCAACGAAGAATACAAGATTATAAATTATCAAGATATGCCTGTTATTTAATAGTCCAAAACTGTAATCCAAGAATTAAAATCATTGCTCTTGCCCAAACATATTTTGCTATACAAACAAGAAAACAAGAACTATCTGAAAAAGAATATAATGAACTATCCGAAGATGAGAAAAGATTATCTAGAAGAAATCAAGCAAGAAAAGGGAATTATATTTTAAATAAAACAGCAGTTAATAGTGGAGTAAAAGATTTAGCTAGATTTCATAATGCTGGATATAAAGGACTTTATAATGGTGAAACAGCAGATGATATTTTTAAAAGAAAGAAATTAAGATATAGAGAAGATATATTAGATAATATGGGTAGTGAAGAACTTGCAGATAATATATTTAGAATTGCACAAACAGATGCTAAATTAAAAAGAGATAATGTTGATAATGAATATACTGCAAATTCTGTTCATTATGAAGTTAGCAAAGAAGTAAGAGATAGCATCAAAAGGTTAGGTGGTACTATGCCAGAAGATTTACCTACTCCAGAGAAAAGTTTAAAGGAGTTAGAAAAAGAAAGTAAAATGCTAAAATAATAGATAAAATGTAATATAATAAATATTAAGTTGATAATATGAATTATTCAAAAGAAAAAAGTCAGTTTTTTAAACTGGCTTATTTTTTCTTATTCTTTTTTGTGTAATCTTTTGATAAATCAGTGGCAAGTTCAAATCGATGGGTTTGCTTTGTAATATTATCCTTACGATTAGGGTCAATTTCTTCAAAGAACATCTTTGCTGGTCTTGCCCATATGTTGGAATCTTCTCGATCATATAAATTTTTGTATATGATTGTATATTCTTTACTTTCAGAATCCATACAGATATCTTCAATAAAGTAATAATTTCCTTTAAAATGTCTTACAACTTTTCCAATATAGTCGGAATAAATAATGGAACCTTGACGTCCATCTTTATTTTGATATGAAATACTAGTTTTGGCGGAATAAAGTTTATCCTTTTTGACTTTCTTATCCATTTTTTCAAATATCACTTGAGCAATTTGAATTTTGGGAGTAATTACATATGCATTAACAGAGTTATTTGTTACTGTTAAATTAAGCTTTCCTCTAAATCCTGGATGAATATGTTGAGTAGCTACTGTTAATCCTAATCGATTTAAAGAAGTTCTTCCTCTGATACAGCCACATATATTATTTGGAAAATTAAAATTATCTTCTAATACAACTAATATTGTTTCACCTGGCTCAATCGTGTATCCTTCCGTAATACTTACTTCTTCATACATACTATTTAACTCTTGTGCATCGATAAATGATATTGGTTTTTCATTCTTCTTGAATTTTAAAATATGATTATCTACCGTAACGTCATAGGATGAAGCTTGTATATTTTGATAATTAGCTCCTTCTATTAATTTGTTTTTTGATAGCATCTTTCTAATTGTTTTGTAACCTAAAACCATCCCTGTCACTCGCTTTCATTTTTATTCTACCATATATGACAAAGATAATTCAACGAATTTACGATTATATGATTCTGATTCTATGAATAATGATAAAAATACAGTATGGTCGTATAGAAAATATGTTATAATAGAAAGCAATTCATGATTTCAGGAGGAATTATATGAGCAATATTGAAAAGGTAAAAGACGAAGACTTAGTATCTGTAATCAAAAGAGTCATATTAAAATACTGTCCTTATACGGAGAATAGAATTGATTTATTAGCGGATGCTTTTGCTCCTACAATAGGAATATCTATTCAAGTGTATGAAGGAACAACTCATATTTATTTTGATTATAAAAATCGGAAAGAAAAAGAAAAATCTTTCGAAAGTATATTGATTCCTAGAGTGATTCAATTTGAAGAATTAAGAGGGATTATGGATTTTATTCTTCAAGATCATGAGGTCCTTAATGGATTTAGAACACAAAAGGATCAAACGGTTGTGGATATGGGATTTAATGTTAACTGGTGTGAAAGAAATCTAAAAGGAATGTACTGTTCTGGAATTCAACTACAACTAGATTTTTATCCTGATAAAGAACTAGCAAACACTTTCCTATACTGGTTATTTCAAAATTATTATGATTCTCTAGAAAAAAGTCCTACTATTTTAGCGGTGAAAAATGAAGTCATTCAACATACAAAAACAGATTGGTTTGAAAATTTAGATAAAGAAGGGATTTTAAGATTTTTAAGTCAATTATCAGAAGAAGAATTACGAGAACTAGCAGAATCATTAGATAATGAAGTATTTTGGAAATATACAACTAGTCAAACTTCAGGAGAAAAGCCAAAACAATATTTTTTAAAGAGTGAAGAGAATGGTTAAAGATTTATGTTTTGAAATCATAGAAACTTGTCCCAATAATTGTGTCTTTTGTTCATCAAACTCGAACTGTAACAAAAAACAGATGGTTGCTTATGATGCATTCAAAAAAACGATTGATTATTTCCTCGTAACGGGTGGTATTGAAGAATTATCTCTTTCAGGAGGAGAACCTTTTTTTCATCCAGAACTTATGAAGATGGTTGCTTATGCAAAATCTAATGGAATTAAAACCATAATCTTCACAAGTGGAGTAACAAGAGGGAAACCATTTTCAGAAGAAGAAATAGAAATGCTATTAAAAGAGAAAAATGAAAGATTAAAAGAGATGGGAGAACAAGAACCAGATAATGAATTTTTAAAGGAAAGAGTATCAAACTTTTATGATTCTTTGATACAACCACAAGAAGTAAGTTCTATCCCAAGAAAACAAATAAAAGAATTAATAGAATTAGGATTAGATAAAATTGTTTTTGATTATCAAGCATATGAAGAAGAAACAGATCATTCCTTAATGGGGAGAAAAGAAGAAAATAGACAAGCTCTTCTAAACTCTATGATTACAGCATCACTTCTAGGATTAGAAGTAGATGTTCATTTTGTTCCAATGAAACCAAATTACAAGGAAATAAAAGATATACTTGAAATGCTAGAAATTGCAGAAATTAAAAATATCAGTATTTTAAATTTTCTTCCACAAGGAAGAGGAAAACTTCATGAAAAAGAATTACAATTATCGGAAGAAGAAAAACAGGAATTTTTTCAAATATTAGAATCTGCTTCTTTTAAAGGAAATATTCGAATTGGAATTTCTCTCCAAGAAGAACAAACTCATAAATGCAATGCAGGTCTTGAAAAATTAGATATTCGATATGATGGAACAGTATTGCCATGTCCTGCTTTTAAAGATATTACAGAAGAAGAGTGCAAAAGGTATGGAATATCACTTCCAAACATTTATACAAACTTAGAAGATGTCCATATTCCAGGAAAAGGAACAAGAGTAAAACCTTTATGCAAACAAATCTATGAAGAAAGAAGACAAAAGGCGTAAAAAGATGAAAAGAATATAGACTTTTCATCTTTTTTTCGATACAATCGAACTAGTGGTGGTGATGAGTATGAAAAAAGTAACAGATCTTTATAGTTATGATGAAACAAAACTTACTCAGTCCTTCCAAAAAGCTTGCGAAAATAAAGAATTTAAAAATTTTGTTGCCGGTTTAAAATCAAATGAAGAATTACTAATGAAATATACATCTCAACTAGAAGATGCCTTTTTAGAGTGCCAAAATTGTAGTGCTTGTGAAGGATTAGAATCTTGTAAAAATAGCATAAAAGGATATTGCTTTACTCCAAATGTAGAAGAAAAATTAATTTCCTTCTATTATAATGCTTGTCCGAAATTAAGAAAGAAAATGAAAGAAGATTCTTATAAAGAAAATCTAGATTTATTTCAAATGCCAGAAGAATTAAAAGATGCTTCTTTTAAAAATATCTATAAAGATGATAAAGCAAGAGTCCCAATCATTAAATATTTTAAAGAATTTATAGAATCTTATCAAAAGGAAGAAAAACCAAAAGGAATCTATCTAACTGGTTCTTTTGGTTCCGGAAAAACATATTTAATTGCAGCCCTATTAAATGAAATGGCTAAAAAGGGAGTAAAGAGTATTATGATTTACTATCCTGAATTCTTACGAGAATTAAAATCATCTTTTCAAACAAATTATTCAGAAAAATTCGATCAAGCCAAAAAAATCCCATTACTTCTATTAGATGATATAGGAGCAGAGAATTGTAGTGACTGGTCTAGAGATGAAGTCTTAGGACCGATTCTTCAACATCGAATGGAAAACCATTTACCAACATTCTTTACTTCTAATCTAACATTAGAAGAATTAGAAAAAGCATTATCAGTTACTTCTTCAGGGGTGGATAAAGTAAAATCTAGAAGAATTATAGAGAGAATTAAACAACTAACGATTCCTCTTGAATTGATAAGCAAAAACAGGAGGGATTAACGAAATGAAGAGCATTGAATCATCATTAACAGATTTTGTAAAAGGGGAAAATAAAACAATCAATCAAAGAGCTATTTACGAATATGCCCGCAAAGATGTTAATGAAATGATTAATGTTCTTTTTTATGTCATAAATGTAGAACTAGATAAAGAAAATGCATCTCTTTCTTCTATTAATAGATTACTAAGAGAAATCAAAAACTTAGTTGTTTATTTTCCAGACATCGATAAAAAATTAATAGAAAAAAGAATCCAAAGATTAAAAGAAAGAATCAGTTCTACAAAAGATACAATGCAAGAGGTCTATTATGGATTAGAAGATTTAAGGATTCATATCGATCAAACAGAAGACTTATTAGAACATGAACCAAAACCATATGACTTTGCATTATTTTTAATTGATACGGTAAAAGATATAACGTATGTAGATGCAGCTTTTCAAAAAATGCCAAGTCTAATGAATGCTAAAAATCAAAATAATGAATCTACATTTCAAAGTATTATGAATCGTTACGTAGAGAGTGTAAAGAAAGATTCAGAGGACGATATGAAATATTATGGAGAAGTTCTTTCCTTAGCTCTTTCTTATAGAGGACCTCATATTAGTGATAGTGAAAAGAAAATTTTACTTCAGACAATCTATGCTGCGATGGATAAAATTGGAACGAATAAAAAATCATTAAAAAAACATAAAGAACAAATAGAATGGTTACGAAGTCTAGTAGAATCTATCAAAAGCAGTGGAGAAAAGATTGTTGATTTAGAAGGAATGGCAAAAAAATATAATATTTCATTATCATTTCCAGAATCTATTTATGAAAGTCTTCATTTAGAAAAAAAAGAAAAAGTTGGAGAGATGAGGCAAAGTCTCTACGAAGATATCATAACAATTGATCAAGAGGGAGCAAGTGTGATAGATGATGGAGTTTCTTGTAGAAGACTAAAAAACGGAAACTATTTATTAGGATTTCATTCGTCATCTTTATTAGCATATTATACATATGACTCTCCCATTGTAGAAGAAGCTTTTCAAAGAACAAAATCCATTCATGTTTCTAAAAAGTTTAAAACAGGAGAAACTGGTTTTACAAGAACAATTCCTATGTTACCACCTGAGTTTGCAGTCAATGTTGCCTCTTTATATCCTGGACGTGAGAGACCAGCCAGAAGTTATTTCTTTGAAATCAGTCCAGAAGGAGAAATTGTAAAAGAAGGATTCTTAAGAACGAATGTACAAAGCCTTAAAACGACCTCTTTTAGTGAAGTGGATCGATTCTTAAAAGACGGATCCGATAATGCAAGGATAGACTCTCTATTAGAAAACTTACAAGCAGTAACAGAAATATTAAGTAAAGTGTATCATCCAAGTGAACTATATCAAGGAATTAAAGACAATGTAGAAGATAGTGCAGACTTAAGAGTCAAAAAAGTGGGAGCTCAAAGATTAGTTTATTATCCAGCATTACTCGTAGGAAACAGGGTTGCAGAGTTTTTCGCAGAAAACGGATATCCTTTTCCTTATAGAGTACTAGAAGTAAATGAAGAAAATGTTTTAAGTTTGCAGTCTATGGTTAATTCTTTAACTAGAACATATGGAAATGATCAATATGAAAAATTATTTCAATTAATTAGTGATATTTATCCAAAAGGACGTTATGCCATGAGTGGTTCTCATGCAGGATTAAACCTAGAACACTATTGCCATTGTACCTCTGAATTATGGAAAGCAATTGCTATCTTATCAGAACATGCTTTAGAAGTTTGTTATGATTCTAATCCTTCTGATCAAGAACTAAAAGATTTAGAAGAAGAAGTTGAAAGAAGAATCAATCAAGTTAATAGTAAACAAAATTCCATTGATTGGTTTGTAAAAGAATATAAAAACGCTTATCAAAAGAAAAAATAAAATGATTGAATTTAAAAGAAAAGAGTGATATAATCACTTTATCTGGCAAATACAGAGACAAAGGACACGATATATTAAAGAGCTTACTAGAGATCTCAGGTTGGTGGAAATGAGAAAGTAAATTAATATATTACTACCTTTCGAGTAGGATTCAGGAAATGGGATCCCGGCGTTAGTCGTTAAAAGAATAAGTGAAATCAAGGATGGTACCGTGCACTGCACTCCTGTACTGTCCTTTTTTATTTGGAAAGGAGGATTTATGGAAATACAAGTATTAAATCATGCATCGATTAAGATAGAAGATGGAAAAACCATTTATATTGATCCTTACGATATAAAAGAAGAATACCATGATGCCGATTATATTTTTATAACCCATGATCACTATGATCATTATGATTCAAACTCAATTTCAAAAATTCAAAAAGAAAATACCCAAATAATTGTTCCAAAATGTTTAGAAGAAGAAAAAAATGATTTAGTGGTTGAACCAAACAAAGAATATACAGTAAATGATTTATTCTTTCAAACCATTCCTTCATACAACATTGGAAAACCATTTCATCCAAAAGAAAAAGGGTATGTAGGGTATCTCATCAAATTAAAAGGAGTTCGCTATTATGCAATGGGAGATACCGATCGAACAGAAGAGGCAGACTCTGTACAAACCGATGTGTGTTTTGTTCCCATTGGAGGAACCTACACCATGAATGTGGAAGAGGCCACTGCCTACATCAATGAAACTTCTCCCAAACTAGCCATACCAATTCATTATGGAAAAATAGTAGGAGACCTTTCTTTAGGAAAAGAATTTCAATCAAAAATCAAAAAAAACATTAAAACAATGATATTAATAAAGGAGAATGAACAATGATAAATATTAAAGAAGATGAAAAATTAAATGTAAAAAACCACTCTTGTGCACACTTAATGGCACAAGCAGTAAAACACTTATATCCCCAAGCTAAGTTTTGGGTAGGACCCGTTATTGAGGAAGGATTCTATTATGATATAGACTTAGGAGATGTAACATTAACAGATGAAGATTTACCAGCCATTGAAAAAGAAATGAAACATCTCGCAAAAGATGGAAAAAGAATCGTAAGAGAAGAAATTTCAAAAGAAGAAGCATTAAAGAAATTTGGAGATGATCCATACAAAGTAGATTTAATTAGTCGTATGGATGAAGACGAAGTAACAATTTCTTGTTATACACAAGGAGATTTCACGGATCTTTGTCGTGGACCTCATGTTGAATCTGTAAAAGAATTAAAGTTTTTCAAATTATTAAAAGTTTCAGGAGCTTACTGGAAGGGTGACTCTAAAAACAAAATGCTTCAAAGAATTTATGGAGTATGTTTTGACAATGAAGAAGACTTAGATGCTTACTTAAAAGAATTACAAGAAGCAAGAGAAAGAGATCATAGAAAGATTGGAAAAGAACAAGAATTATATATGTCTCATGAATTAGTAGGAGCTGGTATGCCTCTTTGGTTACCAAATGGAGCTTTAATTCGTAAACAATTAGAAAACTATATTTATGAGAAAGAACAAAAATTAGGATATCAACATGTATATACTCCATGTGTTGGTACTGTTAATTTATATAAAACTTCAGGACACTGGGATCACTACAAGGAAAATATGTTCCCAATGATGAAAGTAGATGAAGAAGAATTTGTCCTTCGTCCAATGAACTGTCCACACCATATGTTAATCTATGGAAATAAATTACATTCTTATAGAGATTTGCCAATTCGTATCGGAGAATTCGCAACGGATTTCCGTTATGAAGCAAGTGGAGCTGTTAAAGGATTAGAAAGAGTTCGTTGTATGTGTCAAAACGACGCACACTTATTCGTAAGACCAGATCAAATCGGAGAAGAATTCAAAAAAGTTGTTAGTTTAATACTAGATGTTTATCGTGATTTTGGAATTAAAGATTATAAATTCAGATTATCTTTAAGAGACCCAGAAGATAAAGAAAAATATTTCGATGATGATGAAATGTGGAATGAAGCAGAAGATAAACTACGTGAAGTATTAAAAGACCTTGGAGTTGAATACTTTGAAGCAGTAGGGGAAGCTGCATTCTATGGACCAAAATTAGATGTGGAAGTAAAACCAGCAGTAGGACCAGAAGTAACATTATCAACTTGTCAATTAGATTTCTTACTACCAAGAAGATTTGAATTAACGTATATTGATTCCAATGGAGAAAAACAAATTCCAGTCGTTCTTCATAGGGCAATCTTTGGTACGTTCGATCGTTTCACAGCATTCTTAATAGAAGAAACAAAAGGAGCATTCCCAACTTGGTTATCTCCAGTACAAGTAAAAGTAATTCCAGTTAATCCAGAATATCAAGGAGATTACGGAGAAGAGATTAATAACTTATTACGTGAGAATGGAATTCGTTCAGAATTAGATGCTCGTAATGAAAAACTAGGATATCGTCTAAGAGAAGCACAAACTTCAAAAGTACCATATACATTAATATTAGGAGATCAAGAAAAACAAGATCAAACAATCAGTTATCGTTTATATGGAGAAAAAGATACAACAACGGTATCTAAAGAAGAATTTGTTAAATTAATTACAGAAGAAATTAAAAATAAATCTTTAAGAGAAAAGTAATTTTCTCTTTTTTTTGTAAATAAATGTAATATATCAAAAAAACTTTTGACACAAATTATTTGTAATACTATACTAAAAGAGAATAGGGATAAAAGGAGATAAACTTATGAATGGTAAAAAAATAGTTTTAGTCATTATTATACTAATTTCACTATGTCTTTTAAGTTTAGGTACGTATTTCTATATGCAAGGAGATAATAAGACTAAGAAAGAAGAACCTAAAACAGAAGAAAAAGAGAAAAAAGAAAAAAAACAAGAAGAGCCAACAGAAACAGATATAAAGTTTTCACAAGATTCAGAATATATAGAAAAAGATTCTGTAGAGGGAAAATTACTATCCTCTCTTAGAAATATGGGGATTGAAATCTATAATGGACAAAAATTTACAACCTATGAGAAAAAGAATGGTGCTTATTTCATCAGTTTAAAACAATTGTCATCAGATTTTGGATATGACATTTCTGAGTTTAAGGGAAAAGATGGAACTGTCTGTGATAAGGAACTAACAGGTATTTATTTTGATACAGAAAAACAAATGGGAGTTGAGTTGGGCGATAATCCTCCTGTCATTCCAATATTAATTGGATGTTCAAAAGTTGAAAAAATGCCAGTCAGCCAAACACCAACTGCTTAAACATAATAAAAAAGTGTAGGTGAAAATATGAAAAATAAAGGTTTTACATTAACAGAATTATTAGTAGTAATGGTAATATTAGGAATCATTACCGCTATTTCGATACCATTAATTAGAAATCTTCGAGAAACAAATGAACAAAAAGAGTATAAGAATTACACAGAAAGTATACGATATGCTGCAAAACTATATGTAGATTCTTATGAAGAAGATTTATTTGGACATGAAGAATCAGGGTGTGTACTAATTCCATATGAAGAATTAAAAAGTAAAAACTTAGTAAAAGATATTGATGTAAATGGAATTAGTTGTGATTCTGAAGAAACCTATGTAAGAGTTGTAAAAATGAGACATAAATATGGATATGCCGCAACCATAGGATGTGGAAAAAAAGATAGTAATGGAAATGTAAATGTTTCTATGAAATATCCAAAAGAAGGAATTGTCTCCAGTGATACATGTGATATTAATGCAGAAACAATTATGTCCTTTAAAACAAATATTACAAATCCAACCGACATTAATTACAAAGTAAGAACGATGAAAGTAATAATATCTAGTAATACAGGAGTTAATGAGAATCCAATTATTCAATATGGTTTCAGTGCAAGTAAAACTCCTAATGTTGTTGAAAACTGGGCTCCATTACAAATCAATCCTCCTGGAAAAGACTCTCAAGAAAACAAGATAGAATCAGGAGAAATCATAGAGGTTTCATCAAAACAAATTCAAACACCAGAAGGATTAACTGGAAATTATTATTTAGTTCTTCGAGTAGACAGACTACAAGATATTTCTGGAAAAAATTGGCAAAAAGAAGGCTTGGATTCTTACGTATATTTAGGACCATATACTGTTGATAGTACAGTGCCAGAATTTAATGAATCAAGAGTTATTTCATCCAACGCAAGTTACAATGCATTACAACCAAAATTAGATTTAAAAGTTACAGATAATATGACGCAAGAAAATAAACTAAAAATGTGTATTTCTTATGATACAGATTCATGTGAAAAAACAAGAGAAGCATTTGCATCTTACGAAGCCTATAATGCAACAAAAATATTAGATAAAATTAAAAATGCACTGGATGGAACAATGCATAAAGTATTTGTAACGGTTGTAGATTTAGCAACCAATTATACAACAAAAGAGTTTAGTTATGAACTTGCTTCTATTATCACATATCAAGGAAATGGTAATACTGGAGGAAGTACTTCTCAAACCATTTGTAATAATCACATTAATTGTGCATTACAAGCCAATGGATTTACGAAAACAGGATATCACTTTAACGGTTGGTACACTGCAGCATCCGGTGGATCTAAATATGGGGCAACAACTGTTTTAACAGGAAACATTACCGTTTATGCCCAATGGATTGATGATATTGCACCAACGTGTACAACATCAAAAGTAGGAGGAGTCAATAGTGAAGGAGGAATTACCGTTCGAGTAACTTGTAGTGATTCCGGAAGTGGATGTACAGAAGCAACTCACGACTATAGTTCTCAAAAATCCAATCAAACGTATACGGTAAGAGATAGAGCTGGAAACACAGGAACATGTAACGTAAGTATTTCAAGATATGATTGTCATCCATATGATTATCAATGTGGTTCTTATGTCTGCGGCTACTATGCATGTGGTTCCTACGAATGTGGTGGTTATATGGATTGGGATGAAGGAGACGGAAACTACGGTGGTGGTGGTGGTATCAGTGGTTACTGGTACTGGGTTCCAAAATACTGTACTGCTTACTGTGAATCCTATTGTCCATCATATTGTACAGGATACAAATCTTGTTATCGATAAAAAGAAGAGAAAAAACTCTTCTTTTTTAATTGACTAATAGTAGAGTTTTTTGTAAGATAAAACACTAAGAGAAGGTGTAGTATGAGAAAAACAGCAGAGAAAATATTAGAAGAGTATAGAGATTATCCAGTTCGTACAGATTTTATTTGTAATGTAGGAGGATTAACGTTACATATTGATGATGAAATAGGAGAAATGTACCTTTCAATATCAGATTTTGAAAAAGACAAAGAAGCAAATGCCAGAAGAAAAGCAATGGAATTTGTAAGACAATTTGTATTGTTTTTAAATAATCCAGATTTAATCGATTTTTATGATGAAGATAATAAACTACTCGATGAATTAATTGGGTTAACACATCAATTCATTGGATATCTTGAAACCATCCAAGAAACAGCAGTAGATTGTTTCTCATTAGAATTTACAAGATTATTGGATATTGTAAAAGATTATTATAATAGTAATTTTGATTATTTAATGTCCGCGAGAGATGATTTGAATCGTGCTACTATGGGAATTCAATCTTTTAATTCCAAATATGAAGATACTCGTGAAGCCTTCGATGAATTCTTTAGAGAAAGAATTGAAACAATCAAACAAGACGAGTTTTATCCAAAAAGAGATGAAAAACCAGTAGAAAAAGCAAAAGAAATGTGATATTATAAATAAGTGTATGGAAAGTGGTGGGGAGCTTGAATAATGATTTAGCAAATACAATTCGAAGTAAAGTTGATATTGTTGACATCATTGGTGAAAGAATACCCTTAACAGCAAGAGGAAAGAACTTCTTTGGAGTCTGTCCTTTTCATGATGACACAAATCCATCTATGAGCGTTTCCCGTGAAAAACAAATATTTACTTGTTTTTCGTGTCATGCAACGGGAAATGTTTTTACTTTTTTAATGGACTATGAACATATGGACTTTAAAGAAGTATTAAAGTATTTAGGAGATAAAGTTGGAATTGATACAGGAAGTATTCAAATTAAAAAGAAAGAAACCAAGAATGATAAATTCTATAAAGCATATGAATTATCTCTTAAATATTTTCAAAATAATTTAAATAGTACAGCCGGAAAAGAAGCAAAACAATATTTAAGCAAAAGAAAAATTGATGAGTCCTTAATCAAAGAATTTGAAATAGGATTATCCCTAGAAACAAGAAATGATTTAACAACTCTATTAACAAAAAAAGATTTTGATTTAGTTACATTAAATAGAATTGGTCTATCAAGTGAGAACCATGATATTTATAATGATCGTATTATGTTTCCACTATATGATATTAATGGTCGAGTAGTTGGTTTCAGTGGAAGAATTTACAAAGAGAATGGTCAAAACAAATATGTAAATACACAAGAAACAGAAATCTTTAAAAAAGGAGAATTACTTTACCATTATCATATTGCGAGAGAAGAATGTCGTCTAAAAAAATCAGTTATTATTATGGAAGGATTTATGGATGTCATTCGAGCTAGTTCCATTGGAATACGAAATACAGTAGCTCTTATGGGAACGGCTTTAACAAAAGAACAAATGGCATTAGTGAAAAGATTATCCAATAATATTATTTTATGTTTAGATGGAGATGATCCAGGACAACATGCCACTCTAAGTATAGGAGAAGCTTTACTAGAATCTGGAATCGAAGTAAAAGTAGCAGTCTTACCAAATCCAGAAGACCCTGATAGTTTTATTCTAAAAAATGGAGAAGAACGTTTCCAAGGATTATTAGACTCTGCATTAAACTTCTCTGATTATAAAATGCAAAAGCTAAAAGAAAAAGTAGATTTTCGATCAGATGAAGAAAAAGCAAATTACATTAATAAAGTCATTGAAGAAACTGCTAAATTATCAGATCCAATTCGTAGAGAAGTTGTCCTAAAAAGACTTGCAAAAGAGTTTGATATAGGGTATAATACACTGGAAATGCGCATGAATAGTCTTCTTCAAAAAGAAGAAGAAAAAACAACAATAAGAATCCCTACAAAAAGCATTGATAAAAAGAATAAGTATACAAAAGCCTTTGAACAAATTATCTACTTCATGTTAAATAACGATTGGGTGATTACACAAGTAGAAAAAGAAAGAATTATCTTTCCAACAGAAGCGATGAGAGCAACTTGTAGTGAAATCATTTATTATTATAAGAAGTATGGAAATATTAATGTGGCAGACTTTTATACTTATGTTCAAGAGAAAGAAGAAATACTAGAATTTCTAAAAGAAGTTTTGTCTGGAGACTATAACGAGACTATAGAGAAAGAAGAGCTTGTCTTATACTTTGACGTAGCTAAAGAATTTACCGTCAAATCAGAAATTAAGAGGCTCACAAATTTAATGAAAAAAGAGATAGATCCAATAGAACAGGCAAAGATTGTGGAAAAGATTAGAAAGCTTAGGTTAGGAGATAGTTAGGTTTATGGTAGAAGAAATTAAAACACTTGACGAAAGAAAAAGTAAGTTACTCGCAATTGGAAAAAAACAAGGATATGTAACTTATGAACAATTAGCTGATCAATTAAAAGGGTTAGATGTAGATAGTGATACATTAGATGAATTATATAACTTCTTAGTAGAAAATAATATTGATATTGTATCAGAAGATGGAACAGATGATGCTTCTGGTGAAGAAATAACACAAGACATGTCTGTTGAAAACTTAACACTAACAAAAGACGTAAAGATTAACGATCCTGTTCGTATGTATTTAAAAGAAATTGGACGTATCAACTTACTTACTTCCGATGAAGAATTTGAATATGCTAAAAGAGCAGAAGCAGGAGACGAAGAAGCAAAAAGAATGCTTGCAGAATCTAATTTACGTTTAGTTGTAAGTATCGCAAAACGTTATGTAGGACGTGGAATGTTATTCTTAGACTTAATCCAAGAAGGAAATATCGGATTAATGAAAGCCGTTGATAAATTTGATCCAACAAAAGGATACAAATTTTCAACATATGCAACTTGGTGGATCAGACAAGCAATCACAAGAGCGATTGCCGATCAAGCTAGAACCATTCGTGTACCAGTACATATGGTTGAAACGATTAATAAATTAGCTCGTGTACAAAGACAATTAACACAAGAATTAAATAGAGAACCAACCGATGAAGAAATTGCTAAGAAATTAGGAATTACTGTTGATAAAGTTCGTGAAGTCTATAAAATATCACAAGACCCAGTATCATTAGAAACTCCAATCGGAGAAGAAGATGATTCTCATTTAGGAGATTTCATTAAAGATGAAAGAACGATGGGTCCAGAAGAATATGCAACCGTAGAAATGTTAAAAGAAGAACTAAAAGGAGTTCTTGCTACTTTAACAGAAAGAGAAGAAAAAGTATTAAGATTACGTTTTGGTCTAGACGATGGACAATGTAGAACTCTAGAAGAAGTAGGACAAATCTTTGGAGTAACTCGTGAAAGAATTCGTCAAATTGAAGCCAAAGCTCTTCGAAAATTAAGACATCCATCTCGTTCTCGTAAACTAAAGGATTTCTTAACAGATTAATGAAAATCAATGAACGATTAAAAAAAATAGGAGATTTAGTGGAAGCTAACTCCTTTTGTTTAGATGTAGGTTGCGACCATGCTTTCCTAGATATTTATCTTGTAAAGAGAAATCAAAATATAAAAGCAGTCGCATCTGATATTGTAGAAGGACCACTTGCTCAAGCAAAACAAAATATAAAAAGAGAACGATTAGAAAAAGAAATAGAAACAAGACTAGGAGATGGTCTTAGTACCTATACAGATGACATAGACACCATTATTATTTCTGGTATGGGTGGTAGAAATATGATTGGTATTATGAAAGCGTCTCCCAATGTATTAAAAAAAGTAAAAACAATCATCCTAAGTCCAAACAATTATCAAGAAGATGTAAAAAGATATTGTTGTAAGAATGGATTCTATATTGAAAAAGAAGAATTTGTAAAAGAAAAAAAATTTATCTATCAAATTATAATTTTCAAAAAAGGAAAGAAACATTACAGTAAAAAAGAATATTTCTTCGGACCAATCTTCTTAGAAAAAAAAGGACCTTTATTTCAAGAATATTTCAAAAGAGAAATCACAACAAGAGGGATTGTTTTATCTTTATTACCAAGGAATTTCTATCTAAAGAGAATTCAATTAAAAAGAGAAATTCAAATGATTAAAAGTGAATTAGGAGACTAGTATTTAGTCTCCTTTTGTTTTATAATTGTTTTATAAACAAATGAGGTGTCCTATGAAAAAAAAGACAGTTCTAATCATGATTGGAATCATCCTTTTTAGTATTCAATCTGTATATGCAAAAGATACAATCATTTCTATGAATAAATATGAAAATGAAATATTTTATAGAATCGAAAATAGTTATCAAGAAGATAATACGATAGATGGCTCTGTAATTTTAGGAAAGATTACAGAAAAAGAAACAAATCACTTTGTACTTGTTAAATATAATGCAAACGGAAAATTAAAGTGGATGGTAAAGCATCCCATAGAAGAAGATAGTATCGATCCATCTCTTCTTTATACAAGAACAGATAATCAAATAGATGGGTATTTAATGATTCTTCCTAAAGGATTAGAAACAACTTTCATAAAAGTTGATTTCAAAGGAAATCAAGAATGGGAAAAGACATCTTCTTTTCATATCACAAAAATAAGAGAAGTAAAAACAGGTGGATATATTGCTTGTGGATATAATGCTACCCAAGGAGTAATACTTCTATATGACAATGATTTTAATATCGTTTGGATGAGAGAATTTCCTTCCCATCAAGGAGTAGATGTCGCAACCATCTATGAAGAAGAACAAGTAAAATCATTTGTACTCATTCGAAAGAATGCAGCCTCAGCTCAACTAGTACAATTTGATAAAGAGGGAACGGAAGAGAAAATCATAGAAGATTCTCTTACAAAATATGATTCTACTTTCCTAGGAGAAGATGACACAGGAATTCTTCTATATGGATCTACTTCAGAAGTAAAATTAAAAAAGGGAGAAAAAAGTTACTTTATCATTCACTATGATGGAGAAGAGAATTGGGAAACAATAGGAAATGTTCCCGTAAATGAAAAAAAGAAAATCATTTATTATTTAGAAGAAGAGAAACCATTCCTTTTCTATATCAATAGTGCTGATAAAACAGCTGAGGTCGTTCAATTTGATGAAGAAGGATTTGTAGAAAAGAAAGTAAAAAAGATTAATAGTGAATATTATGATATAGAAGATTTTTATGTAAAAGAAGATATTCTCTATTTAGTAGGACAAATCAATTGTCCAAGTGATGATGAATGTGATTATAATAAGAATTCTTTATTCATTATTAGTGATGAAGATGTAGTCATTGAAGTAAAAGATAATAGTAGTAAAGCAATTGCTATTATCATAGGAGTCATATTTTTATTAGGAATTATCATGATAATTTTTCATAAG
>CAMZHD010000026.1 GCA_947306705.1 uncultured Caryophanales bacterium | reverse complement strand
GATTAGCTCAGTCGGTAGAGCGCACGGCTGTTAACCGTTAGGTCGTAGGTTCGAGCCCTACATCAGGCGCCATTTAGAATATAAAATCCACTTAGTGGATTTTTTTTATAAGAGTATGATAAAATGAATTTAGGTGATGAATATGAGTTTAAAAGATAAATTATTAAAAAATAGGTCCATTCGAGAATATCATTTAGCGAGAAAATACGGCCCTAATAATATCCATACAGTAGATTTAGGAGAAAGTATTAAAGAAGGAGTAGAAGACCGTTTACTAGGAGCTAGAAAGATCAATGTAGGATATGTTGTTGATATAGAAGGAATTGTTCCTTATGGAAAAGGTTGGGATCCTTATGGAGATGGCACATGGAATCCAGTAAGAGAATTCATCACAACAGATGATATTAAAACAAAGGATAAAGACCTAGGAGTAGAAAGACAAAGAATCTATGATTTCTTAAGAGGAAAACCAGCTGTAAAAAGTGAACTACAAGAAATGATGCAAGAAGAAGAAAAAGAAGAAGAAAAATCAAATGAAAAAGTGATGTAAATGAGAAGCAAAGAAAGAAGCAATAAAAAGAAATATACAACAAATACTTATATGAAAGAAGCAATTGACTATGATATTCATATCTATAAAGAAGATGATATTTTTATCACAGTAAAAAAGTATAAAAAGATGACAAACCCAGTTTCTTTCATGGCAGAAGATCAAAGAATAACTTATATAGATGAAGGTTATACATTATTAGAAATAACACCTTTAAAAGAACACTATAATATACGATATTACTTTGATCAAAATAAAAAGTATATTGATAGTTATATAGATGTAATATTAGAAAATGGAGAAGAATTTAAAATTCCATATTATATTGATCTCTATTTAGATGTTCTTCATAATCCAAAAACAGATACTTATTATTTTGTAGATGAAGAAGAATTATTAGAAGCTTATCATCAAAAAAGAATTAGTAAAAAAGATTATGAATTTGCTTATCGAATTGGAAATAAAATACTAAAGCAATTAAACAATCATACATTTCCATGGAATTATAAAGATTATATGAGGTATCTATAGGTTATGAAAGAAACAGCTTTAAAAATTATTAAGGAATTGAAAGAATATAATGAATTATATGTGATTGGTCATAATAACATTGATTCAGATTCTTTTTTCTCTAGTTATCTATTATCAAAAATTCTACAGTCTTTTGGAATTAATGCAAAACAGTGTATTCTAGAAGATTATCAAATATTAGAAGATGATAGAGGAGAAATAGAGACATTTAAGAAGGAAGACCCAATTGTATTACCAAAAGAAGAGATAAAAGATAAAACCTTTATATTAGTAGATCATAATGATCCAGATCAATCTTTAAAAATGAATGCAAATATTGTATTATCCATTGATCATCATATTGTTACAAATAAAGTAAAGAATTGTTATTCCATTGAATATACTTCTACTGGATTATATTTATATGATTTATTTAAAGAGATTTATTCTTTCTCTCAAGAAGAAAAAGACATCATTGCTTTAACAGTCATTACAGATTCTTGATTCTTAATGACTTCTAGATATAAAGAAAGTGATAAAGTCTTAATGAATGAATTAAAACCTACTATCAATGCAGAAGACTTAAGAAAGAAATATTTTAAGACAACTGACTTTTCACAAGAGATAGATTACTTAATTCATAATAATCATAAAGTATATCATGTAGATGATTTTGAAATTAACAGAGTCATTATGAAAGGAAATAGAGAAGATAGAGAAAAAGTACAAAGAATTATCCAAAGAAGTAATGAACTCTATCCTAATAACCTATTCATATGGAATGAATATGATTCAAAACATACGATGGTATATTATAGAGGATTACTCTTAAAAGAATATGATCTAATTATTACGAGTAGTATGCTAATCACAAAAGATTTAATTAAAGAGATAAAAGATTGATAGATTCAATCTTTTTTGTTATAATGAAACCATAATAGGAGAGTTTTATGAAAAGAAGATTATTTGTTTTGTTATTTCTTTTATTAATTCCTATCAAGACTTTCGCATTAGAAGAGAAAGAATATAACGTTTGTAAAAATGGTTGTGAGTATAATGAGTTAGAGACTGTATTTGGAGAAATACAATCTTTCTCATCCAATGCTGGTTATGACATCATAATTAACATACAGGATCAAGAAACATATCATTTATCTACTCAATACCAATTGAATAAAAGAAGAACGGTATGGGAGTATGGAGAATTATACCGTCGAATTACCAATCTAACCATTAATGGAAATGGAGCACATGTTACACAAGATAGTAATTGGAGTCTTTCTATTGGTGTAAAAGAAAAACTTGAAATCAAGCATTTGAATATGGAAATTGGACCAACATCTTTAGCTTCTGATAGAGGAGAGATAATCTTTGAAGATGTAAATATTTCAACCCCTTCTATAGGAGTGGATCATAATACTCCAGAAACTACTATAAAAGATTCCGTTATAAAAGCAGAAGTAACTGTCGATCGCGCAACCCTTAATAATCTTGAAGTAGAGGGAAGCCTTCGCTTAAGTGATCCAACCTCAGTAGAAGATATAGAAGTAAAAGGGCAAATAATCATAAGTCAGAAAGAAAATGTAGAAGAAAGTTATACTTTCAAAAATATCAATATTGATGCAAACAATAAACCATATGGATTATCATTTGTATATGAAGCATGCAGGGGAAATGATACAAACTATGGTTTAGAAAATGTTACGATTAAAAACGCAAGTGTATCTGCTATTTATCGAATGAGAAATACCAAAAACTTATTGATCAAGAATAGTGATTTATCAGACAATGCCTGTTCTATTCACCTAGAAACATTGGATTTAGGTTATTGTGATATGGGTTATACGAATAGGTTCAAGCCAGAACTAAAACTATTAGATTTTTCTGTAAACGCAAACAATCCTGATACAGTGATTCAAAATAGTAAAGTATGTTGTGCTCTTTCCAGAAAAGGAAATATTGCAAGTTACCATGATGATATCAATATAACAGGACAGTCTCCTATCTCCATTATGTACTTTGATAAGACAAATACTTGGACAAAACCAATCTCTCGTGGAGAAGAAGAAAATGATAATGTCATTGAATTAGACAATAATATTATCTTAATAGAGCAAACGAATAAAGATATAATTAGTTTAAATGTAGAGAAAGAAGTAGATCTTTCAAAATATTTTAATTCACTTGTTTCTGATATTGAGTGGACAGTAGAAGATGAAAGCATTCTTACAATACAAAACGGTAAAATCATTCCAAAGAAAATTGGAGAAACGAATATTATTGGAAGATCCGATAAAGATGCTTATTATTTAAATATTAAAATAACAGAAGAAAGAAATCCAAATACAGTAACAAATTTAAAGGTAATAATTGGTCTCATCTGTTTACTACTTTTATTAGAAATAACGATTCATTTTGGAAAAAAGAAGGCTAGAGAGTAAGTTCTTTAGTCTTTTTTGTGATATGATTAAAGTGAGGTGATTCTATGAACTTATCAAAGTCAAAGTATTGTGAAGGATTCCAATGTAAGAAGATGTTATGGTTAGAGAAGAATCGTCCAGAAGAAAAAGGAGAAGAATCCAATCAAGCAGTACTAGATAATGGAACAGAAGTAGGAATTCTCGCCAAACAACTTTTTGGAGATTATATCGATATTGACTTTCAAGATAATTTAAGTGGAATGATCCAAGATACAAAAAAAGTAATTGAGGAAAATGAAGTTTGTAATATCACAGAAGCTTCCTTTGATTATAATCATAACTTTTGTAGTGTCGATATCTTAAGAAAGAATCATTCTTCTTATGAGATTTATGAAGTAAAAAGTTCTACAGAAGTAAAAGATATTTATATAGAAGATGCCTCTTATCAATACTATGTTCTAACATCTCTTGGATATAAAGTAGACAAGGTATCCATTGTTCATTTGAATAGTCACTATGTAAGACAAGGAGACTTAAGTTTAAAAGAGTTATTCACAATCGTAGATATCACAGATCTTGCAAAGAAAAAACAAAAAGAAATCAAAAAAACCATTCAAGAGATTAATGATTATATGGAACAAACAGAAGAACCAAAAGATGATATTGGAATGCATTGTACGAAACCATATGATTGTCCTTTCTTTGAATATTGTACAAAAAATCTAGAAAAACCAAATGTATTTGATATTAGAGGAATGAGATCCTCATCTAAGTTTAAATACTATGATAAGGGAGTTTATACTTTTAAAGATTTAATCAAAGAAGATTTAAATGATAAGTACTTAGAACAAATTGATTTTGAAATGAATGAAAAAGAAGATAAAATAGAAGAAAAAGGAATTAATGATTTTTTAGATACTTTATCGTATCCATTATATTTCTTAGATTTTGAAACTTTCCAACAAGCGATTCCAATGTATGATGGAATCTCTCCTTATGGACAAATTCCATTTCAATATTCTCTTCACTATTATGAAAATGACAAGATGGAATTAAAACATAAAGAATTCTTAGCAGAAGCAGGAATTGATCCAAGAAGATCTCTTGCGGAATCCTTAGTAAGAGATATTCCAAAAGATGTTTGTACACTAGCCTATAATATGTCCTTTGAAAAAACAGTCATTAAGTCTCTTGCAAAAAACTATCCTGATTTAAGGGAACACCTACTAAATATCCATGATCATATCAAAGACTTAATGATTCCTTTCTATAATAGGAATTATTATACAAGAAATATGCAAGGATCTTATTCGATTAAGTATGTTCTTCCAGCTCTTTTTCCAAATGATCCATCTCTTAACTATCATAATCTAGAAGAGATTCATAATGGAGGAGAAGCCATGAATGCCTATGCTACTATGGGAGAGTTAACAAAAGAAGAGCAAGAATCCTTAAGAAAGAATTTATTAAAGTACTGTGGATTAGATACCTATGCCATGGTGAAGATTTATGAAAAACTATTAGAAGTAACAAATAGGAGGTAATATGAAAGATATATCAATGATGGTAGGAGAAGCAAAATTCAATTATCGTGCAGGAATATGGATTGAAAAAGAAAATAAAGTTTATGTAGAATTCAATCCTGATATTGATTTCACAACACTACCGGGAGGAAGAATTAAAGAACTAGAAAGCAGTAAAGAAGGTCTTATAAGAGAAATGGAAGAAGAGATGCATATAACATTCTCCAAAGAAGAATTAAGCTTAAAAACGGTATTAGAGAACTTCTTTACTTTTGAAAATCAAAAGTATCATGAACTCTATTTCTTATATCAAGTAAAATTATCAACAGAGGATAACAGGTTTTTAGAGAATGCAAAGAATTATGATTCTGCCAATCACTATTATCGTTGGATAGAAATAGAGAAGTTGGGAGAAGTGAAACTTCTACCAGACGTCCTTAGAAAACCAAAAGACAAGGTAGAACATATTATATTAGATGAATTAAAAGGAGAAGTCAGTTATGAGTAAAATGTACTATAGAATAAGTCAAGGGGTATACGTTCTAACAACCTTCGGTGGTGGTTGTATCGTAGATGCAGTGAGTCAAATCTCATCAGGAGAGAATCCATTAATCTCCATTGCTATTATGAAAGAGAATTATACAAATGAATTAGCTCACAACAATACAAAATTAATTCTATCTGTACTAGGAAAGAAAGTAGATGGAAAACTCATTGAAAACTTTGGATATCATTCTATGAAAGATTTCAATAAATTTGAAGGAATTGAAACTATGGATGTAGATGGTATTAAAGTACCATTAGATTCTCTAGGATATATGGAATTAGAAGTAGAAGAAAGAATTGAAAATGAAACTCATACATTAATTATCGCAAGATGCCAAAATGGAAAAACTTTAAACGAAGATGATGAAGAATTAACCTATCAATTCTTTAGAAAGCATAAAGAAGAGTATATTAAAACAAAGAATGAAGAAGGAAAGACAGTTTGGGTTTGTACAGTATGTGGTTACACCTATGAAGGAGAAGAATTACCAGAAGGATTTACTTGTCCAGTTTGTGGAGTAGATAGTTCTTACTTTGAAAAGAAATAAGGAGACATATGGGAAGATATAAGAGTGTTGTTTGTTGTGATTTAGTCATTACAAAAAATGAGAATCTAATTTTACTCATGAAAAGGCAAAATACAGGAACGAATGATGGAGAATATGAACTACCAGGAGGACATCTAGAAGAAGGAGAAGACATCTTTACTTGTATGATTCGAGAAGCAAAAGAAGAGTTATGTATTTCTCTAAAAAGAAATGACTTAACTCTCGTTCATATCATGCATCATTATAAAGAAGGAAGAATCAACTTTCTCTTTCAAACCACTCTAAAAGACAAAGAACCTAAAATAGGAGAACCTAATAAATGTAGTGAACTATGTTGGGTAGATATCAATCATCTTCCAAAAGAAACAACGAAAAAAGTAAGAAAAATCATAAAGAATATTCAAAACAAAGAATATTATGATTCTATGTAAAAGAGGAGAAATCCTCTTTTACTTTACTTTTCAATGATTTTTTGATATAATAAGAAACCAATCGGGGTGATTGGTTTGAATAAAAGAGCAAATGTTTATTTAAATAGTTTTGAATTTCTATTTTTTATAGGAGCACTTATCGGAGTAGGAGCATACTTAAATGCAACAATGTTAATGCCTGTTTTAAGAACAGGAATCTTATTATTAGGAATGGCTTTAGGTTTATGTTTCATTGGAATAGAATTATTCTTATGGATCTTAATGAATCGTAACAGTAAGATTTTAGATGTTACCTATCTATTAGTAGAATTAATCTGTTGTGTATACGCAACAATCAAAATACCATTCGCAGGAATCTATGTATTAGTAGGATTTAGTCTATTAAAAGATGCTTTAAGAATTTCTTTTGTAAATAAACTATATATTCCAAAAGAATTTGATTATTACTGTAAGATGTTTAATATCAAAGTAAAAGATTTTCCAAAGAAACCTGTACCTAAGAAACAAAGAGTTCCTGAAGGAAACTTAGTAGTAGAAATTACAAAGAAAGAATCTAAAGTTGTACATAAAAAGACAGCTTAGATTCTTTTTTTTTGATAAAAAATAACTAAATATGATACAATGAAATAGAATAGAAGGAAAATAGGTGGAAATATGAATAAAGAACAAAGAATTCAAAGTTTTCTAGAAGTATATGATGAACTACAAGCAGTCAGAAACAAAAGAGCAAATACTACAGATTATCATCAAAATAGAGTATATTCAGATTTAGAAAGTAAAATAAGTGCGGATTTAAGAGCTTATGGAAGACAATTAATAAAAGATTTTCCAAATGATAGAGAAGTTGCATGTATCGTTTATGCAGCTATGCCATTATGGGCACCAAGACTTTATGAATTATTAGGAGAAGATTTAAGAAATGATAAACTAACTACTATGCTTGCAATAAGACACTTTGATGAATCTGCTTATGGTAGAGTAGGTGCTTCCCTAAGAGGAGATAAAGAAACAATGTTCTTACTCGCAACACATGTAGCTGGAGAACAAAGTATTACACAATTTGCACCAAGTCTATTAAATGATCAATCCTTTTGGGTAGAAGCTATGGGAGATTCTGATGTATTTCATTTGATTACACCTAATGACTATGGTTCATTCTTATATAGAGTAAATAGAGTAAACGAAAAATATAATTTAAAGATGGATATGGGAGTTTTAATCTCTGCAAGTGAACAAGCAAAAGAAAAAGACAGAAACTACCATTCTCCTCTTGCTGTTATGAATGTATATGCAAGTTGGGCTGATGATCCAAGACTCATAAGAGAAATCGTAAATGGAAATGAAGATGTCATTCAAAAATGGACTACAGGTATGCTAAGACAAGAACTATTAGAAGATGCTAGACAAAAAGCAGCTCAAAGATTAGTAGAAGAAGCTGCTCAACAAGTTCCAGTTCAGGAAGAATCATTTCAAAGATAAAAGAAGGATTTAATCCTTCTTTTTTATTTTCTGATATAAGAATGAAGCAAATGCCTCATTTCCAGAATCTGTTAAATGAATTCCATCTACCATAAGATATTCTTCTTTCGGATGGAAGACAAGATCAGGAAGAGGACTATCCATATCCTGAATAGAAACCAAATAGAACGTATAGTCTTTTCCAATCTCTTTTAATTCTTGAAGTTGTTCTTTCTTCCATTCAAAAGATTCATCAAATACAAATACTACAGTATTTGGTAATTCTTTTTGTTGAATCTTCTCTTGAATATCTTGAATCATTAAAGAATAATCTTCAATACTTTGAACGATAACATTTTCTTCTCCAAAAGAATCTTTCAAATAAGAATAAGAATTAATTAATAAGTCATTTCCATAGAACAAAGTCTTTTGATTTAATTCACTATAATATGTATTCTCAATTCTCTCTTTACGACTCATGTATTCTTTTAAATAATAGTCATATATGGATTGATATAAGAAGGATGCATAAGCATCTCTTCCAATACCCGTTAAATGAATTCCATCAGAGATAAAGTATTCCATATGACCATTTGCATACCCAGCCCAATCAATTAGATGAACATGTGCATTTCTTTCCGCAAAAGAAGCTAAATCATCATTAACATGAACTTCCCAATCATTAATCACATTAACCCAGAAAATGGTTCTATCTTCACAAGTAGAAAGAATTTCTAATCGACATTTCTCTCCACATTGTCCATTCGTACCAAGATTAATGATAATAGGATCTCCTAAGATTCCATTATATTTTAAAGATTGTAGAATCTTTCCAGCCTCCCAATCTGTACGAGAAACTCCCGCATCAAAATAACCATTTGGGAACGTATCATAGAGATTAGGAACTGCCCCTAACATAACAGAATCTCCCACTCCCACAACAGGAAGTGTATGAACATAAGAATCTAATTGATTGAGTATCGTATCAATTTCTTCAATCGATTGATTCATCGCAGTCTTTTTTTCTTCAAATTGACTTGCATAATCTTTTTGTTTATCCATCATCATTTCTTTATTAACAGATAATTGTTCTTCTAATGCATTCATCTCTACTGTATGATCTTCTTCAATTCCATAAATAATAAGACCTAGTATACTAAAGAATACCCATATTCCAGATAGTAAAAAGATTGGGAGTGTTTTCTTCTTTTGAATCATTAATGCATAATGAAGAAGAATTGATAAGACAATTATTAGTAATATAATCAAAACTATCTTTAAAATAGAATCCATCGAAACACTCTGCATAAAGAATATAACAGGATATTGAACTAAATAGATTTCATAACTAATAGATGATAAAAAAGAAATAATAGGATTTTTTTGACTTTCATTCATGGTTCCATATTCAATTAATCTTCCCGATAATAAAGTAATTAAAACCATCATAAGAGGAATTGGTATAACAAACTTTTCTCCTACAAAGAAAGAAGCAATGAAAAGTATTAAATAGAAATAGAATAGAATATTCTGAATGATTTTATTCTTGAAAGAAACCATCTTTTGATAACAAACATGAAAACATCCTAGAAAGATTCCTAAAAGAATTGAAAAACAACGAGTCAAAGAATCATAATACAAAATCATGATTGGTTGATTTATACTTTGATAATAGAAATAACCAAATCCAGAAAGAGTGAATAATAATAAAAGAATCATTAAAAACTTAGGACTAAATTCTTTTAATTTTTTAATCCCAATAAATAGAAAAGGAAATAATACTTCAAATTGAAGAAGAATCGCAATATACCAAAAATGCATAAATGGAGAATTAATATGTCTCGCAAAATAATCCATATTCGCACTTAACTGCCAATAGTTATTAAATCCTAGTAATACAGAATTGGTTTCTGGTTTTAATGTTAACCAGTGAATATTAGGAAGTAGAGAACTCATACAAATGGTTGTGAATACAACGAGTAGTAATGGAGTATAAATTGAAAAGAAACGACTTTTATAATACTCTAAAATAGAAAATTTTTCTTTTTGAAAAGAAGAAATACAAGATAGATATCCAGTCAACACAAAAAATGTGCATACCGCCAAATATCCACTTTTAAGGATTCCTAAATGATAGAATAATACTCCTATACAGGAAATAATTCGAATGATATCTAGTTTTAAATAATAGTTCTTTTTCTCCATCGTTGTACTCCACCATTATTATAGTGAATTAATCAAGAAAAGGCAAAAGATTATTCTTTTCTTTTTAAAAATAATTCTATATAATAATGTTCATTGGGTGATAATATGGAATCAATTGAAAATTGCAAAAACTCAAAATTATCATTAAGGGAAAGAGAAGAAATCTTTTTAGATGCGATTAATGAATTGGACCTAGAAAGCTTAAGACTTTATCGAAGAGTGAAAGATAAAAATTCTATCTCACAAGAAGAATGGAATTCTCTTTATCAAGAGATTATCAATCTACAAGGATTATTTGCGAAACTAGTAGATGTGTCCGATTATTTAGATGAAGTAGAAATCAGTAGCTATTCTTTTGCGTATAGACGATTAAGAATGAAAACAACCCTTACTTTAATTGCTTCTTTTTATGCATCGACGATCTTCCCTCCATTAGGATTTATCTCTTTTGTTGGATTATATCCACAAGTTAAAAACTATTTTGTAGATGAAATAACAGAGATAGAAGACTTAATGAGGATCCATAGTGTAGAGGATCAATTTACCCTAATCCAAAGAACATTAGAAAAATGTAGTAAGGGATGTATGAATAAATGGGATCAGGTAGAATTAGATGCTGAAAGAAAATTACAATTAAAAGCAAATAATTGTTTATTAGTCTTATTAACAGCAGGAATCCCAGAAGATGAAATTAAATACATTCCAAGAGAAGTAAGGGAAAAGGTTATTGAAATGATTCAAGAAAACAAAATCGATTCTCTAATGGATGCGATCAGTTACCTACAAGCTCCTGAAAAAGGAAATGAGTATCAAAAAAGAACTAACGAGAGTTAGTTCTTTTAATATGCTTTTTCTCCAGGCATCGTTGCGACGTGATTAGCACTATCTAGCATAATTCCATCTAATTTTAATGCATGATTTTCATGATCAACAGTAAAACCAATTTCTTGTGCAATTGATTCTCGATTAGGAAGATCACGATAAGGGTAAGAAATCATCAAATAATTTTGATAACCATCTACTTCTAGAAGAGATAAATCCCATCCTTTATTTAAATCCTTAATGGCTTCAGCTATATAAGCCTGTTTTAGACTTGCAAGTGCTTTTCTAAAATCTTGTTCCTTTGACATAATTAAAACTCCTTCACTGATGACTTACTATTATAAAAAGGAAGAAGTTGTTAGTCAATAAAAAAGATTTGTTCAAAACAAATCCTTTTTATTTTTCTTTTTCTAGTATGTATTTAGCAAGTTCATCATAAGCACTGGTATTCCAAAGTTTAAATCTTTCATCATCATTGTAATGAGCCATTGTCTTTGTATGACCTTCTGGAATAAAGATTGGATCAATTCTAAGACCGTACTTTCCACTCTTTCTAGTAGCGATAGTTCCACTTGTGATAGAAGTAAATACAACAGGTTCTTTTCCATATTCACAATAAGCAAATGCTTCCCTATAATGAGCTTTTCTATCCTTAATACCTCTCATTAGTTTTAAGACTCCATCTGTTCCAATTTCAGACATAATTTGATGAGTATAGGGTCCAGGAAATCCATTTAAAGCATCAATGAAAAATCCTGTATCATTTTTTAATACTGTGCATTTTAATTTATCACTAGCTTCTTTTGCAGAAGCAGCTGCAATCTCTTCAATAGAATCAGATTGAATTTCAGTAGTATCCATTTTTACATTGTCTACTTCAAATCCATATGGTTCTAGGAATTGTCTAGCACTAATCAATTTTTTCATATTTCCGGTTACTAATATTATTTTTTTCATAAAATCCTCCTAATTATAAAACTTTCTCATAAAATCTCTATTCTTACTTAATTGTAAACTCTTTTCTTTTCCTCTTTCAGTTCCATCTAATATATTCATAAAATCATCATATAATTCATCCATAGAATCAGTATATGAAATTAATAAATAATCATAAGTACCAATACTTTTCATTGTTTGATCTCTTCCGATAGCAAATCTTTCTTTTCCTCGATCTCCCATTCTTTTTAATAATTCTTCTTTTGTAGGGGGAAGAATATAGATTAATAAAGAATCAGGTCGAATCTTTTTTAAAGCCATCGTACCATCATATCCCATATTAAATAGTATCTGTTTATATTGTAGCAAACTTAAAGCAGATTTTGAAGTACCATAATAATTCCCATTATATTCTGCATATTGAATTAATTCACCATTATGAATGGCTATTCTAAAATCTTCTTTCGTAACAAATTGAGTATTTCCTTCTTCTCCAGGTCTTCTCTTTCGAGTGGTCATTCCACCAGCTTCTTCAAAAAGAGAATCTCTTTTCACTATATAATCAATCAGTTCTGTTTTTCCAGCACCACTAGGTCCTGAAAATACAATAGGGGAAAAATTAATTCTTTTTATCAAGGCTCTCATCTCCCTGTATCATTTCACGGATATCTTCAACCCAAAAGAAGTGAACCCAACTATCTTTCTTTGACTCATATCCACCATTGAAACATAGATTAGGATTATCATTTTGAAAACTCTCATCAATTACTAAACCATAGAAATCTTCTACTTCAATATTCATAGGTTTCAAATGATCCATCACTCCATAAGAAGTTTTTCCTTTATAGAAAATATCATCAAATACAATAAACTTCTTTTTATTAGGTTCAATGTATTCACTAATAATATGAAAATCTCCATAATCATGAGGAGTATCACTATTGGTCATCTTACACTGAATAAAAGAAATGTTTCTATAATTCAATAATTGAGAAACTGTTACAAGGATTGGTAATCCTCCTCTCGCAATTCCTAAGAAACCAAGATTTGGATCCGATAAGTCATATTTCTTTTGAATATCTTCTGCTATTTTCCTACAAGCATTCATATAATAATCATACGTAAATGGATTATCATCCTTCCATAATACTTTGTCTTTTATAAATATCTTTTTCATTATAGTTCACCATTTTCCTTGATATGAGTAACATAATAAAGAAATGGAGTATCTAAAAGAGCAATAATTACTTTAAATAATAAAGTCGTAATTCCCATTTCAATCATATCAACAACAGGAATGACTCCTCCAAAAGCAATTAATACAAATAATACAGTATCTAATAATTGACTAATAATCGTACTACCATTATTACTAACCCATAATTTTCCAAATCTCTCTTTTAAGATCTTATACATTTTCGCATCAATCAATTGACTTAAAATACAATTAATCAAACTAGCAATCGTAATTCTAGGTAAAAAATCAAAAACGACTTTTAAAGCATCATTCGTAGTATCAATACTACTAGGAATATATTTTAAGAATAAACTCATAGAGAGAGTAAATATTAATAAAGTGAAAAAACTTAAGACAATTGCTTTTCTAGCTTCCTTTTCTCCATATCTTTCACTTAAAATGTCAGTTGTTAAAAAGATTGCTCCATAGGAAATATTTCCTAAAGAAGTAGTAAATCCAAACAGTTCAATAATTTTAATTGCTTGAATATTACAAATAATAGTGGATACACACATCCATACAAATAATCCAATTCTTCCATACTTTTTAAAGCAAATACAAGTAATAGAAAAAGTACACAATAAATAGATTGTTGAAATAAATAAATTTAACATACAACCCTCCTTTATCAATCAACAATTTTCGTATTTAGAAACTCCCCCCAACGAAAAAAAGAGACAAAGTCCCTATATGGACTTTATCTCCCCAATAGTTTCTATAAAAGGATAAAACCTTTCACAAAAATACGAATAACAAACAAAGGATTCTCGTGCTCAATGAGAGTTCTTCGTTGTCAGTACATTATTCTATCGATTTTTTTGAAAAAGTCAAGGTTTTCCTAGAAAAAACAATGATATAATAGGAATAGGAGATGATTCTATGAAAATAATTCCATTTGAAGAAAAATATAGAGATGATATGATCTTTATGGTATTAAGTGCGAAAAATGCAATTGGAAGAATTCCAAGATTAAATGAAGAATTCTTAGATATTAAAAAATCTTATTTTGATAAAGGTCATCCTTTCTGGATTGCCTTAGATGAATTTGACAGGGTCATTGGTTGTATCGGAACAAGAGAAGATGAAGAAGGAAACTTGTTCTTATCCCATTTATATGTGAAGTTTGATTGTAAAAGACATGGAATAGGGGGAAAACTCTTAGAACTTGCAGAAGAATCTGCAAAAGAACGGGGATATAAAGAAGTACATGTTCATCTAGGAAAAGACTATTTAGAAAGCCATATCTTTTATCCAAAACATGGATATGTAGAATATAAAGAATTCTATATGAAAAAAGAATTATAGGTGATGAAATGTTTGAAGTAAAACTATATGATTTAAATCATTGTAGAGATGAAGAACTCACAAGAGTTGTCTGTGTATCTAGATATCAAGGAAAATATGTATTCTCCTACAATAAAAAAAGAAACGGTTGGGAAATACCAGGAGGACATATAGAAGAAGGAGAAACTTGGGAAGAAGCAGCTAAAAGAGAAATGTATGAAGAAACAGGAGCAACCAAAATAAAAGTAGAACCTATTTGTATTTATAAGATTAGTACATTTGGAATTCTTTGTTATTGTGAAATAGAAGAGTTAAAAGAATTACCAAAAGAATTTGAGATGGAAAAAATCCTATTATCAGATACTCTTCCTGAAAATCTAACATTTCCAGAATCTTTTAAAATATATTTTGAAACGGTTAAAAAGAAAAAAGGATTAAAATAATCCTTTTTCTTTTCTACTATATTGCATTGCCTCTTTTGGAAATTCTTGATATCCATCAAACAATGTTCTTTTTAATTTTTGAGCATAGAACTCATTAGCAAATCCGCGAATGACTTCCACAATTTGATTGGCAGTTTCTCTACTAATATGATATTTCTCACATTCTTCATCCGATATTTTAACAGCTTGAATATGAACCTCATAAAAGATATCTGCTACATCTTTTCCTTCGGCAATGCTTTCTGCCACAAAAGGAAGATATCTTAATACGGGAATGATGTCTGGATTATCAACATCAATATTATCTTCACTTTGATATTTCATAAAAGTAGTAGAAGAATGTACTTTATCAACCATATTAACGACTTTAGATTCTAAATCAACTCTAGCCTCATAATTCCCTATAATTCCTTTAAAATCCATAACAGAATGAAATTTTTCATCTAAAAAATCAATAGCGAGTCTAGTTACTCGACGTTTCTCTTCATCAGGAATCCCTTCATACTTTGTAATATCATCTGTAATGGCTTCTGGTAGATCATGACAGATAATATAATCATAAATCTTATCATAATCTAAGCAATTTGGAAAACGACGTCTTAATATTCTTGTAATTAATATTAAATCTAATATATGATCTTTGACATCTTCTAATCTTTTTCTAGAAATATGCCAAAGAAGAGGGCCTTTTCTTTCAAGATCTCCTAATAGATCAAAAACCATAAATAATTTTACATCTTTATCATAACTACGTTCCATAAATACCCCCTAATGAAACTTACGTCTATTTATTCTACTACAAAAATAAAAAAATGCAAAAGAAAACTCTAACGATTGTTAGAGTTATGATTCAGTTGTTAATCCCATGACCTCTTCAATTGGTCGGTCTGCTATCCAGGCAACTTCTGAAGTATTCCAGTATTTCATAAAATCATCAAAACTCACTTCAAAAGGAACTCCTGCAGATGTTTGATAACTCTTTCCATCAGAAGAATTATAATAATTCATTCCACCTTGAGAATCACAAATAATAACATTATCCCCACTAGAACCCAATAAGGACATATAATGTCCTCCATTATCTTGCTTTAGAGTAAAAATCATTTTACCCCCATTATCTAAGAATGTCTTTAATACATAATCTCCATTTTCATCTTTCTTAGATCTTCCATATTGTTTACTATCTTGAACATAATAAATATCAAGATTATTTTTTTCATTGATTTCATCGATAGACTTTAAATACGTCCAGTTATCATTATCTGTAGAACTAGTTAAACTAGAAGCTAAAACGCTTGGGATAATCGATGGGTTTTGAAGAAGAGTCGATAAACAAGAAGCAAGAGAAGTAGGTCCACAACCTTTTTCCTTGATTTGCTTCTCCCAGCCACTTTGGAAATAATCCCATGGATTCTTTTCTCCATCTTTTTCATATCCCTTTTGACTGAAAGAATAGATTGTATATTTAAGTCCTTCATAATTCGTACTATTCGCAAGAGAACCATATACACCATTGTATAAATCAGCTAACGCTTCTTCAGCACTTTGTGTTTTTAAATAAATATTATTGAGTGTTTTTGCTAGTTCTTGGAATAATAATAAATCTACTTTGTATTCTTCTAATTGCTTCATTAATTGTTTATTGTCTTCTTCAAGAGCATTCTTTTCTTTTGTTAAAGCCTCAATTTCAGAATTTAAATTACTAATCGCTCTATAAAGAGATTCTGATTGTTCATCATTCCAAGTATGTTTTAAAGATTGTTGATAGTTATCAATCAATTGAAAACATTCATTGATTCTATTTTCATCCTCAATGATTTTCCCTTTATTCTCAGTAATGAGACCTTCTACTTTCGTAATAAGAACTTCAACTTCAAAAATAATATTATTTCCCTTGGAACTACTTAATAGAAGAATGGCATCATGTAATGGTTCTCCATTAAAATTGACATCACTTTTTGTATACCGAAGAGAAGTGATATTAGCCAAATCTTTGAATGCATCGCTTCCATTCGTCTCTCCTTGTATAATAGAACTACCAGCAGGAGCCCCATCAATAATGACATAACTTAGGATTTCTCCTAGGTGATTTGTTTGAGCATTATAATAATTAACATCATCATATAAACTAGTATAATCCCCATATTCAGAGTATTGATGAGTATTACTTGGCTTATTATATTGTTCTCTCTCTCCTGGTTGATAAGTCCTTACTGTAGGATTCCCATACTCTTCTTCATTTGGATTAGGCATTTCCAAATATTCACTGATATCATAAGGACTTTTATATTCCGTTGCTCGTACTCCCATAAGAACCTCCTTGTTAAAAAAGATACTATCTACTAGGATTATAACATGAAATTACTAACAATGCACTTTTTCAATAGTTATATTGGATCATTTTAAGGTATAATATTATTGAAAAGAGGTGCATTATGGAAAGTAAAGATTATTTAGGAAAAACAATTTCCATCAAAATTGATAGACCATTTGGTTCAAAACATCCAAAGCATGGATTTATCTATCCAGTAAACTATGGATATGTTCCCAATACAGTTAGTGGAGATGGAGAAGAATTAGATGCTTATTTACTAGGAGTATTTAACCCTGTAGATGAATTTGAAGGAGATTGTATCGCAATCATTCATAGAACCAATGACGATGATGATAAATTAGTAGTAGTTCCAAAAGGAAAAGAATATTCAGATGATGCCATTAATGCATTAACAGAATTCCAAGAACAATACTTTGAACATATCATCATAAGAGATGAAAAAACACTCATTAGATAAAAAAATAATATGATACAATTGATAGTAGGGGAAGTGATGATTTGATTAAATACATTGTATTAGATGTTGATAGAACCCTTGTAGATAGTTTTGAACCAGAACTATTAAGTTTTCAAGAAGCAATGGAGAAAGTAATGGGATATAGAATGAATAAAGAACAAGAAAAGAATTTCACTACAATGCCCACATCTTT
>CAMZHD010000025.1 GCA_947306705.1 uncultured Caryophanales bacterium | reverse complement strand
GCACGTGGATCGAAATGAATATCTGAAGTACCGTATTTAGATGCTGCTATAATGATATAGTCAGCAATTTGTGTAACTGGTGTTTTCGTAAAATCGAATGACACCATGAAACTCTCGGTACCTTTTTGAACACGTTTGACATCAAATTGGACCATCATTTCAACCCCTTTGTCTACTTTCTATGGTATTTTACTAATTATTATTATATAATAATTTTAGTAGAATAGCAAGGAGGGGAAAGTGAAAATGATAAAAAATAATCGTAAAGGATTTGTCCTTGCAGAAACCCTTGTAGTGACGGTATTTTTAATGTGGATTTTTACAATGATTTACACGAATTTTTATCCTTTAATGGGTGAATATGAGAAGAGAGAAACATACGATGATGTCGATGGAAAATATGACGTATTCTGGCTTAAGAGAATGATTGAAGATAGCTCCTATCAAATAAGTGTCGATAAGATTGTAAACCTTGCGGAAAGAGGATATGCTCGTTTTGAATGTGATGACGTAGCATCTGATGATGAAAAAAGAGAGATTTGTAAGAACATGGTAAAGGCTCTACAAGTTGAAGGCTGCGACAAAAGAGGAAACAATTGTGAAATTTTTATTACTCCTTATCGAATTGGAAATGGAAACGATAAATCAGGAGATGTATGGTTTAAAAAGACTGTCAAATTAGATGATTATAAAAATTATAATGAAAATTGTTTTTCTGGAAACTGTAAACAATTGTACATCAATAAATGTCTCGCAACAGAAGGGGCAACTGAAACAACATTATGTACCAATCGAGCAGAAAAAAATGTATTTAGAAGTGGATTCAAAGACTATGTATATGGTCTTCCAGATTATAAAATAGAATCCCTAAATTATGCGAAGTACCGTGTAATTGCTTGCTTCCATCATAAGAAAGATAATAATAATTATTATTCTTATGCAACGATGGAGGTGAATAAGTAATGAAAAGATTAAGTAATAAAGGAATGACCATTATTGAAGTATTAGTAAGCTTCGTATTAATCATGATTATCACTGCCTCTATGTATAATACAGTAGCTTCTTTCAATCAAAAAAGATTGATAGAAGATTATAAAGAGCAAATATTAACATATAAGAATACACTAACAAAAGAAATACAAGATGATTTTATAAAGATTGGGCTATCTCACGTAAACTATAATAAAACAATTTCAGGGGATAGAGTTACCCATACAGTAGATTGTGATTTAAAAGATGGAACTAGAAGACAATTCATTGTTCAACAGCAACTAGCATATTCTACATATCATATTGCAGGATCTAAAACAGAGGATGATGAGTTTTCCATTCAATATGGAACTCCTCCAGATGATTTAATCATATATGAATTACCTGAATTAGGTTCTTCTAAAAATGAATACAATCATACCGTAAAAGATTTAAGTATCAACAACGTATTAATTAATATCAGTGATGAGAATGTATTATCGATTTATGTTGGATTTTATCATCCAGAATTAACAACAAGATATGCAATTGAAATAATCGCCCCAATTAACTTTGTATTTTCTGGGGCAGAGTTTATTGATCCATCAAGAGAAATCTATTTAATTAATTATGATTTAAGAGGAGGACAATTACCAACAGGAGTAACCAATCCGAACATGTATACTTTGAGTTCTCCTAATTTAACATTAAATAATCCAACAAAACCAGCTGCTATCTTCCGAGGATGGACTGGTTCTAATGGAGGAGCCCCTGAAACATCTGTTACAATTCCAACAGGAAGTCAAGGACATAAATCGTATACAGCCAATTGGGATGATTTCAAATGTACCATTACTTATAATCCAAATGGAGGAGTCTTCTCTAAGAATGCATCTAATCTAACACAAGAGTGCGAATATGGTTATGGAGAAGAGGATGCTTGTGGAGTTCGTTCACCATTCTCAGGAGGATTCTATAAAGCAACAAGAGAAGGATATGAGATTTGTAAGAATAATCCTTGGACATCAGGAGCCGGAACTTATCAAAGCGGAGACTATGCAACAGCCGATCTTTGTCCAGGTATTCTATCCGGAAGTGGCACCATTACTCTTAGTGTAAACTGGGCCCAAAACTTCTCAATTACTTATGATACAAGAGGAGGAACAACTCCAAACAACCCAAAATCATATAATTCTTGTAGTGATTCCATTACTTTGAAAAATCCAAAGAAAGATGGATATACCTTCTTAGGATGGACAGGATCTAATGGAACAACGCCAAGCACAAATGTAGTAATTCCATCAGGAACATCCGGAAATCTATCATATGTCGCAAACTGGGAGCAAAAACTAATCGATGTACAGATTCACAGTGCTGCCTATGATGTCGTAACCTATAAATCAAGTCAATATGAAGGATCTTTCAGAACACTTGCTCAAGGAAGTTCTGTAGTATCTTTACCAGCAGGACGTTATACGTTTAAATCAACAGTAGGAAAGAAAACAGATCAAACTTCTTCTTATGAAAGAACGGTTACTATTGATGATGATCATCATACAGTAACGTTATTCCCTGCAGGAGCTATTTACTGGTATGGAAATGGATCGGTTCCAGGATCTTACTTATTTGAAAAATTAGGTGGATTAGAATTTGAATATACAGATGCTACAGGAACCCATAATGATGCAATTGCAAATATGGGAACCGTAGAGCCTCAAATTACAGTAGGAGAACATAGTATTATTGTAAAAGCAATAGGAACAGAAGCAACAGATGAATTCTATACCGAATTAACAACATATCGTGAATTTAGAAAAGGAAGTGACTACGATCAACTAAGAACCTTCATTACAGGATCTAATAATACTTCTGATTCTGAAACAGGTACTTATTCTAGAACTTCTCTATATTTGGTAAATAGTAATATCAAAAAAGAGAAATTTGGAACGGGATCACAAAGATACTTTAATCTATCTCTTCAAGATGTAGGAGCTAATCTAGGATTAAGATATCAAGTAAAATCAGAAGTAAAAGGAGTAGGAGAAGCTACAATAGAAATTCATGCAATATGGTTAGCAAAAGGATAAAAGAAATTTTATCCTTTTTACATTTCATAAGAACTTTTATCACTAGAAAATAAGAAACTTTGTTATAATAATAGTAGGTGATTCTATGTCCAAGAAAATACTATCGAACATAATTGAATTCTTCCAAGAAGAGTATAAATTCTTGGTCATTACAATTCTCATCTTCGCAACTCTTCAATTTCCCCTAAATTACTATGTAATTGTAGGAGGAGGAGTCAGTGATGTATCTTCAAGAATTGAAGTAGAAGAGAAAAACAAAAGTAAAGGATCCTTTAATATTAGTTATGTAACAGAATTAGAAGGAACCGTATCCACTGTACTATTAAGTTATATTATCCCAACATGGGATAGAGAAGATGCAAATCTATATAAGTATGAAGAAACAGAAAGTTTAGAAGATATTGAATTTAGAAGTGACTTAGAACTAACAGCAGCTTCCTCTAAAGCAACGTACTGGGCTTATACACTGGCAAATAAAGAATTAAAAGAATTAGATTCTAAGTTATTTGTCATTGCCAATTTTAAAGAATATAAAACGCCTCTAAAAATAGGAGATGAAATACTAAGTATTGATAATCATTCTTATAAGACAGTAGAAGAGTATAGAGAATATCTAAATACAAAGAAAGAAAAAGATACAGTTCTTGTAAAAATAAAAAGAAATAATCAAGAAAAAGAAGTAGAATCAACTTTCTATTCTTATAAAGAAAGAACAATTCTAGGAGTATCTCTACAAGGATATACGGAGTATGAAACAAATCCAAAAGTAGAGATTCAATTCAAAAGAAGTGAATCAGGTCCATCAGGAGGATTAATCACAACACTAGAGATTTATAATCAATTAACAAAAAAAGATCTTACAAAAGGATTAAAAATTGCAGGAACAGGTACGATTGAAGAAGATGGAACGATTGGTACAATCGGGGGGGTTACTTATAAATTACTGGGAGCCGAAAAAGCAAAAGCTGATATTTTCTTAGTACCAAGTGGACAAAATTATAAAGATGCATTAAAATATAAGAAGAGTAAGAAATTAAAAATTAAATTGATAGAGGTAAAGTCAATAGAGGATGCTATTGAGAAATTAGAAAGGAACTAAACTATGAAAAAATTTCTTTTATTTGTTTTATTCGTTCCCTTATTTTGGATGATGCCTGTAAAAGCAGCTCATTATGAAGTAAGAGAATTAATTCCATCGGATGTTGTCACAACCGTTGTTACGCAAAGATTCAGTTATAAAGATTTGATGTATACAGATGGAAAAGTACAATTTGCAGGAATTAAAAATCTAACCTATGATGAAAGACCTGTTAGTATTAGTATCGGAGTATTTAATAAAAATAAAAAGAATATTGGTACCGTTAATTTCTGTTCAGCAGATACTCTATCTAGTAAAGAAGAAAGAGCATATGTCATCCGAATTGGAGAAGAATACTTAGGAGAATCTAATACCGTTGATGAAATTAAGTATATTGCCATTTTAAGTGATAATGAAGGTTGTAGAACAACAGGAAGTACAGAAAACTTAGGACAAACAGTAGAAGAAATTGGAATGGCTAAAAATACACAAATAGATACAAAGACTTCTTTATTACTAAATGTATTATTAGTATTAGGAGGAACTTTACTAGCAATTTATCTATATCTAGCCTTATTCACAAGATCTTATCAAAATATGGATGGAGATTCTGTTCGAAAAGGATATAAGAAGATTAATAAAAAAATGAAACTAAGAAGAGAAGCTGCTTTAAGGAATGCTCCTAAAGAGGAACCAAAACCAATTACGGATAAACCAGAAGAAATTCAACTACAAGAAGAACAAGCATCCAAAGAAACTGAGACAGATTTACATAACTTGTACAAATAAAATGAAAGAGACTCTTTTGAGTACTCTTTTTTATGTTAAAATAGTATTGTAAAGGGGTGTAGTAAAATGCCTAGAGTAAAAAATCAAACAGCACGCATTCTATTTCAAATCATTGGTTTAACGATTGGAAGTATCATCGCTGCAGCTGCTTTAGAATTATTCTTAATTCCAAATACAATTCTAGATGGAGGAGTAACAGGAATATCCATTATTATTCATAAAATCTTTCATGTTCCATTAGGAATATTAGTATTAGTATTAAATCTTCCATTTATTTATATTGGATATCAAAATTTAGGGAAAAGATTTCTCTATAGAACATTCTTTTCTATGGTAATTTTCTCCCTATTTATATCCTTCTTTGAATTATTTGAACCCGTAACAGAAGAAATGTTACTCGCAACTGTATTTGGAGGAGCGATTTTGGGAGTAGGAGTCGGAATGATCATTCGCTCTGGAGGTTGTAATGACGGAACAGAAAGTGTTGCGATTGTCATCAGTAAGAAAACAAATCTAAGTGTAGGAGAAGTAGTCCTAATCTTTAATTTAATTATTTATACAATTGCAGGCTTTGTATTTGGATTTGATAGAGCCATGTATTCTCTTTTGACATACTTTATTACATTTAAAGTAATTGATTTCGTATCAGAGGGATTAGAACAAGCAAAAGCCGCTATGATTATTACAGAGAAAGGTACATCTCTTTCAAAAGAGATTTATAAACGTTTAGGAAGAACAACCACAACCATCAAAGGAAAAGGATTAATCAGTGGAGAAAAAGAAGTAATGTACTGTGTTTTAACAAGAATTGAAATCTATGAATTAAGACATATCGTAGAAGAGATGGATGAAAGTGCATTCATTACGATTTTAGATGTATCAGATATTATTGGAAATCATATAAAATCCAATAATCGATTCAAAAGATTTAAAGATAGAGGAGAGTAGACGCTTCTCTTTTTTACGTATTAGACTATCTTTTTAACAAAATGTTAAAAAGAGTATTGAATTATTTTTCTCTTATTAATATAATGTTAATAAGAGAAGATAAAAGAAAGGAGTCTTTATGAAAAGTTGTTTAATAATCGTAGATATGGTCAATGGATTTGTGCATGAAGGAATGTTACATGATGAAGCAATTGGAAGAATTATTCCAAGACAATTAGAACTAATCAAAGAAGCAAAAGAACAGGGAAAACAAATTATTTTTATTAAAGATACCCATACGAAAGATTCAGTAGAATTTGAACGATTCGGAGGACCCCATTGTTTAAAAAATACAAATGAATCAAAGTTAGTAGAAGAGTTCTTATCCTATGAACAAGAGGCAATCAGTATTGAAAAGAATTCTACTTGTTTTATGGAAGCACCTGCATTTAGAAAACTAATGAAACAAGAACCATTCGAAGAATTTGATATATGTGGATGTTGTACCGATATCTGTGTTGTGAATGGTGCGATTGCACTTGCAAACTACTTAGATGAACATAACAGAAGTCATACCATTCGTGTATGGGAAGATGCTATCGCAACCTATAATGAAGAAAATAGAAAAGAATATGTAGAAGCAGCTCTATTACTCATGAAGCAACAAGGTATTATCATCAAAAAGAAATAAAAAGGAGAATCCTATGAAAAATAAAACATTAATGACAGATTTATATGAGATTACAATGGCTCAAACTTATTACTTAGAAGGATTAAAAGAAGAGAAAGCATACTTTGATGTAATCTTTCGAAGAAATCCCTTTCAAGGAGGATATGCAATCTTTGGAGGGTTATCAGAGATTATTGAGTATGTAAAAAACTTTCATTACACAGAAGAAGAAATTGAGTATCTAAGATCCTTAAATTTATTTCAAGAAAAATTTCTAACCTATTTAAAAGATTTAGAGTTTAAAGGAGATATCGATGCAGTACCAAATGGAACCATCATATTCCCAAATGAACCAGTTATTACGGTAAAAAGTGATATTATTACAGCTCAATTATTAGAAACAGCACTTCTATCTTGTTTCAATCATGGAAGTCTTGTCACAACAGCTGCTAAAAGAATTACTAGTGAAGCAAAAGATGTTCCAGTAATGGAGTTTGGCGCAAGAAGATCTAGAGGAATTGATTCTGCAATGGAAGCTAGTAAATATGCTTTTATTGGAGGCTGTGTAGGAACAAGTAATACGTTAGCGGGAATGAAATATAAGATTCCAGTTTTAGGAACCATGGCGCATTCTCTTATTACCGAAAAAGAAAGTGAATATGATGCATTTTTAAGTTATGCAAAAGCAAATCCTACAAACTGTGTATTCTTAGTAGATACTTATAATACCTTAAAGAGTGGAATACCAAATGCAATTAGGGTTGCAAATGACTTTTTAAAGCCAAATGGATACCCATTTAAAGGAATTCGAATTGATAGTGGAGATTTAGCTTATCTATCAAAAGAAGCCAGAAAAATGTTAGATAAAGCAGGATATAAAGATGCAAAGATTTGTCTAAGTAATTCTCTAGAAGAATTCATGATACGAGATCTTCAAGAACAAGGTGCTTGTATGGATTCCCTAGGAGTAGGAGATAATATTGCAGCTTCGAAAGAAAGAATGGATGGAGTCTATAAATTATCTGCTATTGAAAAAGAGAATCAAGTAATTCCAAAAATAAAAGTAAGTGATGCATCCTATAAAACAACCAATCCTGGTCATAAAAAATTCTATCGTTTCTATAGTAAAGAAACTGGATATGCATTAGGAGATGTCATTGCTTTATCTTCAGAAGTTATACCAGAAGACTTTTATACGTTAACACATCCAGTAGAAACATGGAAAACAACAGACTTAGAAAATTATCGAGTAAGAGAAATGAAAGTACCAATCTTTCGAGAAGGAAAATGTGTTTATCAAGAACCAACTCTTCAAGAAAGTCAAAAATATTGTGAAGAAGAATATCAAAGTATTTATCCAGAAGTCACAAGAATTAAAAAACCACATGAGTATTATGTAGATCTAAGTGATGAATTAAGAGAATTAAAGAATGAACTAATTCATAAAACAACTAAAAATTGGAAAAAGCCAAGGGAGGGGGCATAGTATGTTTAATCCAGAATTAGAAACAAAGAAAATCATTCAATTTATTCAAGACTATTTTGAAAAATGTCATCTAGGAGGAATTGTCATTGGAATTAGTGGTGGAAAAGATTCTGCCGTCGCAGCAGCTTTATTCACAAAAGCACTAGGACCAGAAAGAGTCATTGGTGTCACAATGCCATGTCATTCTATTCCAGAAGATAGAAATGATGCTATAAAAGTAGCAGACTTCTATCATTTTAAATTAATCAATGTAGATTTAACCAATACATTTGATACATTCCATAAAGAAGTAGAACAATTAGAAGACTTCGTAGAATCAGAAGATAGTAATATTAATATAAAACCAAGACTTAGAATGTCTACCCTTTACTATATTGCGCAAATGGTCTCTAAAAAAGAACAAAAAACGTATATTGTATCGGGAAATGGAAATAAATGTGAAGAGTATGTAGGATACTTCACAAAAGGAGGAGACTCCGTATCCGATATTAAATTACTCGCAGATTTCACGGTAGAGGAAGTCATTCAGTTAGGAGAAGTATTAGAAGTACCAAAAGAAGTTCTTTATAAAGCTCCAAGTGATGGAATTAGTCAAAAGACAGATGAAGATAAATTAGGAGTATCTTACAAAGATATTGCCAAAGTGATTCACGGAGAAGAAGTAGAAAAAGAAGTACTTGATAATATTACAAAAATGCACAATGGATGTGCTCATAAGTTTAACATTCCAACCTATCGTAGGGATGAAAATAAATAGAATAGGAGTTGTTTATGAATAATCAAGAGTTAAAATTATTAGTAATGCCTAATTGTAAGGAATTAGGAGAAAAAGTGGACAAAGAATTACAAAGAATCAATAAGAGAGAAGAAAGCTATTTACTGGATTTTACTCCCGATCGTTTTAGTAACGGAGAAGGAAAAGTAAGAATTCATGAAAATATAAACAACGTAGATTTATACATTTTAAGTGACATTGGAAATTATGGAATTACGTATCCATATCATGGAACAGAACACTCTATGTCACCAGATGAACATTTCCAAGATATTAAAAGAAGTATTGCCGCAACCTCTGGTCATGCAGGTAAAATCAATGTAGTAATGCCACTTTTATATCAATCTAGACAAGACAAAAGAAAAGGACATGAGTCCCTAGATTGTGCCATTGCCTTACAAGAATTAGAAACCATTGGCGTAACTAATATCATAACTTTTGATGCTCATAACTCCAGTGTATGTAATGCAATTCCACGTCTTCCTTTTGAGAATTTCTATCCAACTCATAGAATTCTAGAAGAATTAATAGACGATGAAAGCATTAAAGATTTATTAGTAATCGCACCAGATATGGGTGCGATGGAAAGAGCTAGATACTTTGCAGAAATGTTAGAAGTAGATGTCGGAGTATTCTATAAAAGAAGAGATTTATCTAAAGTAGTCAATGGAAAAAATCCAATCGTAGAACACATGTATATGGGAGCAGATCCAAAAGGAAAAGATGTCATCATTGTAGATGATATGATCGCATCTGGTGGATCCATCCTAGAAGTGGCTGAAAACTTAAGAGAAAGAGGAGTAGAAAAAATATTCTTAATCGCTACTTTCTCACTCTTTACAGAAGGACCAAATCGATTTATAGAAGCCTATCAAAATGGTATTTTCACAAGAATCTATTCTACCAATTTAACCTATGTACCAGAAGAAATTAAAAATCAAGAATGGTATCAAGAAGTAGATTGTTCTAAGTATCTTGCCTTAATTATTAATACCTATAATAAAAAAGAAGATCCATCCAGTTTATTAGTTCCTAAGAAACAGATCTTCAATAAGATAAAAAAGAAAAAAGAGGAAGAAGAAAAACAAATTCAATTTAATATATAGAAAAGGTGAAAACATGAAAATAGGAGTATTTGGAGGAAGTTTTAATCCCCCTCATTTCATGCATTTAAATATTGCGAAATCATTAATTGAAAATCATTATGTAGAGAAAGTAATCTTCGTTCCTACTGGAATGAAATATGAATATAAGAATAATCTATTACCAAATGAAGATAGATATAAGATGCTTCAATTATTAATTAAAAATGAAAAGAATATGGATATTAGTACCAATGAATTTCAAGATCAAGTAGTTTATACCTATCAAACATTAGACTATCTAAAAGAAAAATATCCAAACGATGAAGTTCTATTTATTTGTGGAACCGATAATCTAAGTTACCTAGATAAATGGAAAGAAGCAGAGTATCTCATGAGTCATAACAAGTTTATTATTATCAAAAGAGATACGAATCCAATTGAACCATTATTAGAAAAATTTAAGGAATATAAAGATCATTTCATTGAAACGAATATTATTCCTGATGGAATGTCCTCTACTTGGATAAGAGAACAAATCAAAGAAGGAAAAATTGATTCTTTAAAAGAATATGTCCCAGAAGAAATAGTAAATTATATCAAAGAAAACAATCTCTATCAGGAGTCTTAATATGAAAGAAATAATAGAAGAACTAACAAAAAAACATCAAACAATTTCTACGATGGAATCTTGTACTGGTGGAGGAGTTGCAAATGCAATTACCAATGTAGAAGGAGCAAGTGAAGTCTTTCAGTTTGGTGCGGTTACGTATTCCAATGATTATAAAATAAAAATGGGAGTCTCTCCTAAAACATTAGAAAAATATACCGTATATAGTGAAGAAACTGCGAAAGAAATGAGTAAAACAATTGCTACTTATACAAACAGTGATTATGGAATAGGAATTACAGGAAAACTCAATAGAGTAGATAAAAATAATCCTTTCGGAAAAGATAATATTGTATTTATTAGTATCTATGATAAAGAAAAAGATACTTACACAACCACAACCGTAGAAGCAGATCAACCTTCTAGAAAAGAGAATAAAGAGAAAGTCATTCAAACCATAATCAAATTATTAAAAGAAATCGTAGTAACAGGTGGTTCTTATGAAAGAATATAAAAGTGAAGAAGAATTTTTAAAAGATTATGATTCTTCTATTTATGAAAAATTATCTATGACCGCAGATATTCTAGTATTAAGTGTTTCTTCAAAAGATACAGAAAATTATCGAAAAAATGAAGACAAAAGAATGAGTATTTTACTAGTTAAAAGAGAAGAGTATCCTTATAAAGGAAAATGGTGTCTTCCAGGAGGATTCTTAGATCCTAAAAAAGAAACTTTAGAAGAATGTGCAAGAAGAGTCTTAAAGAAAGAAACCAATCTGTCAGATCTTTATTTAGAACAATTATATACATTTGATCGTCTAAATAGAGATCCAAGATTAAGAGTCATTTCCACATCTTTTGTTGCATTAGTCGATAAGAATAAATTAAAAGAAAAAGTAAAAAATGCTTCTTGGTTTGATATTATCAAAATGGAAGAAAAAAATAATATCGTTTCTTTTGTATTAGAAAATGGAGAAGAAAAAATAGAATTTAAAGTAAGAAAAACATTAAGAGAAAGAACATCTGATAGATATCAGTTCACAACAGAAGAAAACACTTCTCTTGCTTTTGATCATGATATAGTAATACTCGCAGGAATAGAAAGAATTCGAAATAAATTATCTTATACAGATATTGTATTTCATATGTTACCAGAGTATTTTACATTAGGAGAATTACAAAGAGTATATGAAGTCTTATTAAATAAAAAGTTATTGGACCCTGCCTTCCGTCGTATGATTGCAGACAAAGTCATCAAAACAGAAAGGATGAAAACAGGTGAAGGACATAGACCTTCTTACTTGTACAAATATAAATATGAAAAGAGTTAAATTATTTTTAAAGCAAAATGATAAATGTATGGAATTAGCTTCTACCATTGAATCAAAATTAAAAGACAATGGATTTGAAATCGTAGACAAAGATTTTGATTTAGGAATCGCAGTAGGGGGAGATGGTACATTCCTACGAATGGTCAATAATTCTCATTTCCAAGAAGATGCCTTCTATGTAGGAATTAATGCAGGAACCCTTGGATTTGCACAAGAAATTAGTGTAGAAGAAATAGATGCTTTTATTGAGAGTTTAAAAACAGGAGATTTCTATTATGAGGAAGTAGGAATTCAAGAATCTGTTATTAAAACAAAAGAAGAAGAAAGAGTGATGCCTTCTATTAATGAAATAGTCATTCGAGAAAGAGATTTAAATGTCATTCATTTAGATGTATTAGTAGATGGACATCTATTAGAATCTTTCGCAGGAGATGGACTTTTAATATCCACTTCTTTTGGTTCAACTGCCTATAATAGAAGTTGTGGAGGATGTATTGTAGAGAATACTCTAAATACTCTACAAATCACTCCAATTGCTCCTACAAACAATAAAAACTATCAGTCTCTCACAAGTTCTATTCTTCTTTCAGGAGATAGAGAAATAGAACTGATCCCAACCTCAAAAACAAAAGATTGTTTGCTTATCATTGATGGAGATAACTATCCATTTGAAGATGTTTTATCGATAAAAACAAAAGTTGATCAAAAAAAGGTTAAAATTATTCGAAAAAAGGAGTATAATTTTATACAAAAAGTGAATGAAAAACTGATTCAGTAGGGGGGATACTATGGAAATCAAAGGGTATAAAGGTTTTTCAAAAGGATTAATGAATCGTCATGGAGAAGGAATTCATTTCGAAGTAGGAAAAGTTATGAGTGTAGAAGGACCACTTAAATTTGGACCTTATGACTTAGGAGGAAACGGATATAGTTTCTGCTCCAATCTAGAAGATGTATTTCGTTATTATTCTCCAAGAGAAGAAGAAGTTGAAATTGCAGAAGTAACGGCAATAGGAGAAGTAGCAGAAGGATATGATGATCAAAATGATTATTATGACATGTATGCCGCAAGAAATCTAAGAGTAGATAGAGTCCTAACAAGAGAAGAAATTGTAGAAATGGGACTAAATTTACCACCAACTTTTAAAGCACCTAGATTCATTCAAGGATTTGTTCTAACACCAGAAGAGATTAAAAGATTCAAAGAAAGATTCAAAAAAGAACAAAATGTATTGGATTTTATTGCTTATTATCAAGAAGGAGATACAGAAGTATTTAATCGAAGAGAAGCAGAACGAAATTATCCAAGACCCTATCAAAAAGTGAGATAAAGAGAACCTTTATCTTTTTTTTGAAATCATTTATAATAGAAGTAGGTGATACAATGAAGAAAAAAGATACAACATTTTATAAAATAGGTAAGCCACTCACAGCTTTCATCATAAAGTTATTCTTTCATCCAAAAGTAATTGGATTAGAGAATATTCCTAAAAAAGGAAGAATCCTACTCGCAGGAAATCATACAAAATGGTTAGATCCAGTTACATTAGTAGGAGTAACCAAAAGACAAATTCATTTTCTTGCGAAAGAAGAATTATTTCATGGAAAAGCAGGATGGATTGTAAGGGGAATGGGATGCGTTCCTGTAAATCGTAAAATACATGATAAAAATGCCCTACAAGAAGCCATTGATTATTTAAAAGAAGATCTATGTGTAGGAATCTTCCCAGAAGGAACCATTAATCGTACAGAAGATGTTATTATGCCTTTTAAAATAGGTGCTGTAAAGTCTTGCTATGAAGCAAATGCAGAGTTAATTCCTTTTATCATTACAGGAAAATACAAAGTATTTGGAAAAAGTGTAACAATAGAATTCTTAAAACCTAGAAAAATAGGAGAAAACTTAGAAGAAGAAAATAACCAATTTATGGAAATCGTAAAAAATAAATTAATAGAAGGGAAGAAGTCCAATGAATGAGAAAATGACAGCTTATAAAATCTTTAAAGCCATCCTATCTCCAATCTATCGTTTTTGGTATTGTCCAACCATTATTGGAAAAGAAAACATTCCAGAAGAAGGGCCTATTATTGTAGTAGGAAATCATGTTCATATTATGGATCAATGTAATGTCATTTGTGTAACCAAAAGAAAACTTCACTATATGGCAAAAAAAGAATATTTTGATAATAAAAAAGTAGCTTGGTTCTTCCGTAGTTCTGGATGCATCCCAGTCGATAGAAGTAAAAAAGATGAAGAAGCAACCGAAGCTGCCAAAGAAGTATTAGAGAAAAAACATGCTTTAGGTCTATTTCCAGAAGGAACTAGGAATGCTTTAAAAGAGGAAAAAATAAAAGAACTATATGAAGAGTACTTCTCTAAAGAAATGACCTATAAAGAGTTTAAGAAGATTGCAAAGAAAAATAAAACTTCTTTTGTAAACTACTTAATAGAATTGAAAGAGAATAAAACCATTACGGAAGATGAATTCAAAGTAAGCTTATTAGATGCAAATCTTTTCTTAAAAAAATTAATTGATAAAAAAATTATTACAAAAAAAGATTATTATGATCATGTATTATTACCATTAAAATTTGGAGCTGTATCTTTCGCATCCAAAGAGAATGCTTGTCTCATACCATATGCCATTACAGGAGACTATAAGTTTAGAAGTAAGACTCTTACAATTCGTATTGGAAAACCAATGAAACCAGAAAAAGACTTAGAAAAAGCAAATAAAAAACTAAGAGAAGAAATCATAAAGCTCTACCAAGAAAGTGAAAAAAATAGTGGTAAATAGTGTCAAATAAAGAAAGCAAACCTAGTTTTGCTTTTTTATTTATGGTAGGATTATATTGGTGATTATAATGGTAGAAAATGACTTTGACAAGGAGATTAAATATAAATTATTTCGAACAGTAACAGAGATACTACATCCCTCTATTTCAAAAAAGAATATTAGTGATTATAAGATTATCATAGGAGAAGACTATCTTCCTGTAAGAATCTATTATCCAAAAAAGATTAGTGAAATGAATCAAATTATGATTTATATTCATGGAAATGGAAAAGTAACAGATTGTATAGGAAAATACTCTAGTATTTGTAAAAACTTATGTTTAAAGACAGATTCCTTATTAATCGCAATAGAATATGAAGAAGAAAAATCAAATTATAAAGACAGGATTCAAAAAATATATGAAACCGTTAAATACTTATATCATGGATTAGAAATGAATGATATTGATTTAGATCATATATGTTTAGTAGGAGATTCTACAGGATGTCATATGATCACAGCAATCCATTACCTAAATAAAAAAGAAATTCCAATTCATAAAGAAATATTATTCTATCCAACATTAAGTTTAGAATACTTTGGAAAATCAAAATATGAATCAATGGAAAAGAATAAAAACTTCAATCCTGGATTATTAGAATCTTTAGAATCTTATTTCTTAGAAGTTTCTAACAAAGAAGAATTAAAAGAAGAAATGATGAATCCACTAAAATGGGAGAATCAAGAAGTTCCAGATACACTTATTATGGTAGGGAATGTAGATTTATTAAAAGATGAAGCAAAAGAGTATTTTGAAAAAATGAATCAAGAATCTTCTAAGTATGTAGAATTACCATTCTGTGCACATGGATTCTTAAAGACAGATGATAAAGAATTAGAAAATGAAATCTATTCAGAAGTAAGATCCTTTCTTGGATAATACTTCTTTTTTTTGACAGAATATGCTATACTGAATAAGAAAAAGGAGAACAATATGAAGAAGATTATTATTATGGTAGTACTACTTTCTTTCTTAGTAGTTGGTTGTAGTGAAAAGAAAGAAATTGATTCTGGAACAGAAAAAATAGATGTTTCTACTATGGAACACAAACATTGTACAAGACTAGGAGAAGGAGAAAATCTCACAACGGATTTAAGTTATGATGTTTATTATACAGGAGAACGTTTAAACTTATTAGTATCCAAAGAAGCGGTAACTTCAGAGGATGCATCCATCCTTCAACAATATGAAGATGCTTATAAAAGTATTTTTGCTCATTATGAAGGATTAGATTATTATGACGCAACAGTTACAAGAGAAGGGAATACCGTAACTAGTAATATTGTAATTAACTATGATAAAATCGATATCGCAAGATTAATAGAAATTGAAGGAGAAGAAGATAATATCTTCGAAAACAAAGAACCAAACGTAGAAAAATGGTTAGAACTTGCAAAGAAGTTTGGAACGCAATGTACAGTAGTAACAGAATAGTTACTACTTTTTGTCCGGATAGTTTAATTGGATAAAATATTTCCATCCGACGGAAATGATAAGGGTTCAAGTCCCTTTCTGGACACCATAAAAAGAAAAAAAGTGATGAAAATCACTTTTTATTTGGCTTTAAATAGTTACATACATAACAGTAATTAGGATCTTTTCTCTCTTCTTCAGAAGTAATTGTCCAAAGAGAGATTGGATACTTTTCACTTAATTTTTGAAATGCTTTTTTCTTTAATAAACTCTTATGGATCGATAAGAAATCAGCTTTTGTATAATGAATCATCATACGACTTTGTAATAGGCTCTTCTCCCACCATTTCGCATATTTACGATGAATTAAATATCCTACTTCTAAAGATGGATAATGTACTTTTAAATAACGTACAATTTCTGGATCAAAAGATTTAATCACATAATTTTGATAAGACTTTAAAAGTTTAACTAATTCTTCACAAGTCGCAGAAATACGATTGGTACTTTTAATCTCAATATCTAGAAGTACTTGATCATTCACCAATTCTAAAACATCGACAAGTTTAGGAATAACTTCTTTCGTAGGAAGTAGGGTTATATCCCGTATCTCTTCATACGTAGACTTTTGTAGATCTTTATCAATTCCTGTCATTCTCTCTAAGTTTAAATCATGGAAAACGACCATAACATTATCTTTTGTTAATTGAACATCTAATTCAATCGCATATTGATTCTCTAATGCCCTTTCAAAAGCCTTCATAGAATTCTCTGGTATTTTTTCATTATCCCACATACCTCTATGGGCAATCACTAAATTATTTTTCAACTTCATACAAACCACCTGTTTCTTATTATAACAAAAAAACTCTTCACAAAAAAGAAAAAATGTGTTATAATACGAGACGCATGCAAAAAAGGGGGTGCACTATGGTACTAAGTGATATCATATGTTCTTACACTTCAGAAGAACAACCTAAAAAGAAATCTATCTTTGGAAGAATCTTAATCTATCCAGATCATACTTTTGAAGGAATTGGAGAAGAAGCTAAAAATCCATGGAAATATTTCTTATATGGTAAATTAGGAGAAGACTCCATTGAAGTTGTTAAAACTCATCCTGGAATCCAATCGAATCTTTATCGTGGTACGAAAAATGGAAAAGATTACGTAGGAGATTACTCTACCATTAATTCCGTAGAAGAAACCAGAGTAGGAGATGGATTGATTCAATTGTTTAATCCTGATAAGATTCGTGAAGTTACAGAAGGAGAAATCTTAAACTTACAATTAGAGATTGAATTCCGTCGTGATCAAATGAATAGAGACAATCAAGATTTATATAGACAAATGATGACACCAGGGGAAGAACCAAAAGAAAAGATAAATACACAAAATTAATTGTTTTGTGTATTTTTTATGGTATAATGTAAATGTACGCCGACTTAGCTCAGTTGGTAGAGCAACTCATTCGTAATGAGTAGGTCGAAGGTTCAAGTCCTTTAGTCGGCACCAGTTTAATAAAAAAAGAACTTCATTGGAAGTTCTTTTATTTATGCATTACAATTTTCAAAATCATCTTTAAAGTTTAAATTTTGAATATCAGATAAATAATAATGTCCTTTTTTATTCTTCTTAAAGATATATTCTAATTGAGGAAATTGATTGATATTTTCTTTTGTAAATTCAAATGTTTTAGGATCTTGTTCTAAAACGAATGTTTCTTGATTAAAGATATAACGATAAATCTTTTTAGAATTTTCATCATATTCAGCTTTCACAACCTTTAGAGTAATGGTATCATTCTTTTCCTCATAAGAGAAAACTTCTTGTTTTGTTTCAAAATTATAAGGAACTTTTTCCATCTCTTTTAAAAGGAATAAATCACTCTTTTCATGATAGTACCAAGTATGATATTGCTTTCCATCATCAAAGTATTCTACTTTTTCATTAAAGAACTCTTTCATTTTATCACGAATTACTTTTCCAGAAATATAATACTGATACGTACTTAAAACTGAATTTCTTTCTTCATTCGTAAGTTCTTTTAAGACATTTTCATTTAATTCATTTTTATGAGCATTTCCATAACCAACTAATACAATCGAAATACGATCATAGAAAGAATGATTAGAATAAGGGTTTTGATAAAACCATCCTAAGCAAATAACTCCACTTTCTAGAGAAGGTTTTGTCCATTCATAGATTTCTCTTACCTCATTATTCTTGATAAACTCTTGATTATTAACACCTGATTCTTTTTTTCTTGATAAAAAGAAATAACAACCAATCCCCAACAATAGTAATAGTATTATACAAACAATTAATAAATTCTTTTTCTTCATAGTATCACTCCTATTATGATGATACACTATAATTCAAAA
>CAMZHD010000024.1 GCA_947306705.1 uncultured Caryophanales bacterium | reverse complement strand
AAAAGGAGTATCTTCATATTTTAAATTCTCAGCAAAGCGAATATCCTCTATTAATTCTCTTCTATAGAGTTTATTCCAAGGAGCTAGATTAATTTCATTCAATAAGTGGGGAGTTTCTTTTAAAGTAGTTGGTTGAAAATCCATTAGATGAATCTCTTCCAAAGAATCATTTTCATAGATCTTATAGAAATCACAAATCACTAAATCAGAATCTTCTTGCTCTGCTTTTGTATATAATTCTTCACAAGTATCTTTTTCTAAGAAATCATCACTATCGATAAACATAATGTATTTAGAAGTTGCTTGTTTGATTCCAAAGTTTCTAGTTTTTCCAATTCCTTGATTTGAATTATGAAAACACTTGATTCTCTTATCTTTGTAAGATTCTAATAATTCTTTTGTTTTATCCGTGGAACCATCATTAATCAAAATTAATTCTAATTCTTTTTTTGTTTGATTCAAAAGAGAATCTACACATTTTTGAATGGTCTTTTCTGCATTATAGATTGGAACAATAATACTGATATCACTTTTTTGAGCCATGAAATATCTCCTTTCCCATTATTTTTTAATATGAACAGATAGTTTTGGATTTACTTTCCAAACGATTTTCTTTAGTTTTCTACCAATTGAATTCGTTAATATTTGATCATATACTTTTTCTTCTTTTAATTTCTTTTTCATTTCTCGATAGTCTTTTCCTTTTAATTCACAACTTTTAAGGATTAGACTATTCGCAATAAAGCTTTTAAATACTTTCGAGTTTAAATTTGTTTTATCAATTTCATCCATTAGGAAATGATAATGATCATAAAAGTCAGATACTTTTTTCTTTGTCTTTTCATAATCTTTTGAACTCATAATACTTCCTTTTCTTTGAACATAATTATATCCAACATAGGAAATTGAATTCACAGTATTTGCTTTCATAATGACTAGTGGCATTAATCCAAAATCTTCATGAATAGCTCCTGGTTTAAACATATAGTGATTTTCTTTATAATAAGATCTTTTGATTAAGTAAGCCCATGCATTTTCTACAAAATGATAATGGGTAATTCTTTCAAAAGCATCTGGACCTGTTAGGTTTGTAAATGGTTGTTCTCTAAAGATTTTCTTATTAGGAGTATCTTCATATACTTCTTTAATTTGGAAACGTACTACATCTGGATTATTTCTTAAAGATTTATTTAATTCTCTTAATAAATCTCTTTCAATGTAATCATCACTATCTAGGAATAAAATATAGTCTCCTTTGGCATGTTCTACTCCTGTATTTCTCGCAACACTTAATCCTTGATTCTTTTGATTGACTACTTTTACATCATAGTTTTTTACAATCTCCATACTATTATCTTTGGTACCGTCATTTACAACGATTACTTCATAATCTTTGTATGTTTGATTTTGAATACTATCTAGGCATTTTCCAATATATTTTTCTACTCCATATACAGGAACAATAATACTAAATTTAGGCATACACATTCTCCTCATCAAATAATTCTTCCATCTTTTTCATTCTCTTTTGTTGAATTTCTTCTATGTCAATTGCTTTTGTTTCTTTTGGTTTTTTCATTTCAGCTTTTATTTGACGAATTAATTCTTTTTCATCTTTTGATAGAATTGTTGCATAATCTTTCATATTAATCGATTCATCACTGGTTGGGATTGTCGTTGCGATTGATTTTCCTAATGCAAGAGCTTCTAAATAGGTAACAGGGAATCCTTCATAATCAGAAGTTAAGATAATATAATCTGCTTCCTTCATATATGGATATGGATTCTCTTTCTTTCCTAAGAAATGAATTCTTTCTTCTGATTTTGCTTCTTTCTCATATAGTTTTCGATCTGGTCCATCTCCAATAATCCATAACTCTGTATTTGGAATATTTTGAATTAAGTGAATCGCACGATTTACTTTTTTAGAAGAATCATCTAATCTTCCTACAAATACAAATAATGTATTTTTAGGGTTCTTTTTAATACCAATCTTTTCTTTTGATTTTTGTTTAATCAAATCTACATCAATATAATTGTTATATACCAATGTTTTTTCTTTTAACTCTTTATAATACTTTAAGAAAGAGTCTTTTGCTTCATTGGATACAAAGATAATCTTGTGGAATTCCCATACTTTTCTACTATCAAAGAATTCTCTATAATCTTTTTCTTCTGGATATACATAGTAATAATCACTATGAACATAGATAGAATTATTACGAGAAGTAAACTTTGCGATTTGATTGGCACTGTAACTATACGTTGCGTAGCAACAACTAAAGTCATAATTTAAATAATTTAGTATTTTAAAGAATAGTTTTCTCGTAGCATTGATCATCTTACGAATAATTTTATTTGGATAATTACTTACCTTACATACTTTTAAATGTACAGAAGGATCTATCTTCTCTAGTAATTCTCCTTTATTTTCTTCTAATACTACAGTTACATTATATTTCTTTTGATTGATTTCTTTTATTAAATTGATTTGAGCGACTTCTATTCCTCCTAGTTCTAGGTTTCTAATCGCAAATAGTAAGTCTTTCTTTTCTCTCTTTGCAAGAGAGATTGATATGATAATTACTATTAAACTAACAGAGGGAGCTGTTAAGATATGACCTGTGAAGAAGGATAAGAAAATAATCAATAATAAGGATGTTGTATTCATATATCGTTCAAATGTTAATTTCTGTTTCTCTTCTAATATTTTGAATAACGTTACCATGGTAATTAGGAAGAATACACTAAATCCGATCAGACCATGACTATAATAAATATCAAAGTAATCCATTTCTATTAATTTTGTTGGTTTTGTCTTTTTTAAATATCCAATTCCAAAGAACTTTTGATATAGACTTGCTTTTTTATAAAGATACGCTTTCTTTTCTAAGAATGTTAATCTCTGTGAAAAGATAAAATGATCAATTAATTCTTTATCTTGGAATACATCTGTAATACTATCTAGTTTTAAATAATCTAAGTGTACTTGAATATTCTTATAGAAGTTTGTTTTTGGAAGTACTAGTAATACTCCTGCTACTCCTACTATGACAACTCCTAGAGAAATTAATACATTCTTATATTTCTTTTTACGAATTGATACAATCCAGTAATAAGCAAGAGATAATCCAATTGTTAATGATAATGTTAATAAAGGGGTTTTTGTTCCCATCATTAAGATAACTGTTAAATACATTCCTGCTAGTACTATTTTTGGAATCAATCTCTTAGAGGTTGAAACAATATAAATCATAATAGGAGTTAAGATAGAAATAATTCCTCCTACTTCATTGGCTGCATTAAAAAATCCTAATGTACCTGACTTTGTAATTTCATAAGTTTTAAATCCTACTCCTAGAATCGTAGGAGCAAAGATTCCAATTAAATATAAAAATAATACAGTGAATAATGTTAGTTTACTAATTCTGATTTCATCTTTAATGGCATAAAATGTTACGAATAGAATTGGAAAATAGAATGTTTTTAATAATCCTTGTATTTCTTGGAACATTCCTACTCCATTCTTGTAGAAGACAATTCCTAAGATATAGAAAACAAAATAAAATCCTATGATTAAATACGGAACCATCAGTTTTGGTTTGTGAAATAGAAATACTGCACTATAACACATTCCAAGTAAAAATAACATTCTTACGATAATACCAATCGTTAGATGGATATGAAATGTATGAAGACAAATTCCAGTTAATAAATCTAGGATAGGTCCTAGTAATAAAAATATTCCTACTATGGTATTTATATTTTTCTTTATAAACGTTTTCATAACATCAGCCTCTTCTTAAAAAGTATATCATACTTAGAAATAATAGACAATTTTTTACAATGAGAAACAAGGCTTTCTGTTCCACTTTTTTTCTTTCTATTATATAATATAGATAATAATGGAGGTTTTTTATGAAAGAAGATAAGAAATCTAAAAATTCTTCTCAAAAGAAGAAAATAGAAGAAAAAGAAAATACTATCATTGATTCACAAGAATTAAATGGTTTAATTGAAGAAGACATGGGAGAATTACAAGAGAGTTCCTCTAACTGGAAACATATCCTTTTAAATGGATTCTTAGTCATTGTATTACTACTTTCCTTAGTTTATTTTGGAATTAGTATTTTTGATAAAGATGCTTTATTACTCTCTTTTATTAATCATTTATTATTAACCATCTTTACAATTCTTTTTGTAGCGATTGGGATTACGTATAATCAGAAAAAAAGAGGAATTGTTACGATTGGTTCAATTGTACTAGCTTCTTACTTTATTATTAATATGTTAGGAACTAGTTCTATAGTAGTTTCTCCTATTCGTACGGTTGAAAACTTTAGTGGTAAGAACTTAACGTATGTTATGAAATGGGCTGAAAAGAATCATATTCAAATCAATCAGGAATATGAATACAGTGATATGATTGAAGAATATATGATTATTAGTCAAAATGTTCAGAGTGGTACAAAGTTAAAAGATGTTGATGAAATTACTGTTTCTGTAAGTGAAGGACCAAATCCTTCGAAAGAAATTATGGTTCCTAGTATGTTAACTTGGGATAGTGAAAGAGTCATTCATTTTATTAAAGAAAATTATCTAAGTAATGTTTTTGTAGAATTTGTTCAAAGTGATAAAGCACCTAATACCGTGATTGAACAAAATACAAGTGGTAATTTAAAAAGAGATGATGAGATTCGTTTAATCTTCTCTTATGGAGAAGAATTAGGATTTAGCGAAGTAGCGATTCCTGATTTTACGGGTCAAAGTAAATTTGAAGTAGAATTCTTTATGAAACAACATCAATTACGATATGACTTTAATGAAGAGTTCCATGAAAAGATTAAAAAAGGTCATGCAATTGATCAAAGTGTCTATGCTGGTAAGTTTGTTAAAGTAAATGATGAGAAAGTTATTGTGACATTCAGTAAAGGTCCAAAGATTGTTGTTCCTAATTTTAAAGGGTTTACGTTAGAGAAAGTAACAGAATGGGCCATTCAAAATAAATTAAAATTAAAGTTTAGTAATCAATATGATGATTCTATTAAAGAAAATGGTATTATCTCTGCTAATTATAAAGAAGGAGATATCATTGAACAAGGAACAGTTGTTGAATTTGTATTATCTCGTGGGGCTTTAAAGATGCCTAAGTTTAATTCTCTTACAGATTTCTATACTTGGGCTGATAAATATCAAATTGCTTATGAAGAAGTACATGAATTTAGTGATACGATTCCTGCAGGAGAAGTCATTCGTTATTCTTATAAGACAGGAGAGGCTATTAAGAATCAAGATACCATTCGTGTAACGATTAGTGATGGTTCTAAAAAGACAGTTCCTAATGTTAAAGGTTTGACAAAGAATGAAGCTGCTTCTCGATTAGAAAAAGCCGGATTAAATGTTTCCTTTGTATATCGAAATAGTAATGATGTAGAAAAAGGAAAAGTTATCAATCAATCTATTAGTGCTGGTTCTGAAGTATCTGGTGGTACAACCGTTACTGTAACGATCAGTAATGGTCCAAGTAGTGGTGGTGGCGGTGGAAATACCCCTACACCACCTCCAACCCCTGATCCTACTCCTACACCAGATCCTACTCCGGATCCACCAACCCCAACCTGTGAAAGTGTTCAAGTATGGATCTATTCTGATTTATTGAATATCGGAAGTGCCGAAGGAACTTGTTCTAAAGTTAAGAATAAATATTCTAATTTAAACTTTGTATGTAATTATATTCAAAATGAAGGTCTAACAACTGGTATTATTGCCAATGCAGATGCTGAAATTGATGGTCGTACCTTTACTACTTGTGATACGATTACATTGAATATTGTTAAGAACAATTAAAAAAATTAGAAATGATATATAGAAGTGTTCATTGGAGCACTTCTTTTTTGCATAAAAAAACAAGAGATGAATCCTCATCTCTTATTTTACATTTAGTTCAATTCGATATCTTTTTTCTTTGTTCACTGCAAAGCTATAATTCTTTTGATTGATGGTTGCGGTTATTATTGATACATCTCTTAGAAGTAATTCATTTAACTCTCCATAATCTGAAATATTTGCTTCATTCGTAATATAGATTGCATAGTTTCCTTTTGGAAGATTTGAAATATCAATCGTTTGATCAAACCAAGCTCTTGTCTTATCTAAGTTATCTCCTAAGGTGGTTCCTACTGCGTATAATCCGTTTGTAATACTTCCTAAATTATATTCATATTGTTCATATGTAGAAGTATTTTCAAATACAATCTTTCTTGTGACTGTCTTACTTTCTGATAAATCCATTCCATAAGAGTAAGAAGTACCTTTGATATGTAATTGGTTCATAGTAAATTCTAAGGTACGATACTGGTTGTATTGATTATAAATACTAGAAGCTGTTTTATTTCCAATCTTCTTTGAACGCACAATGAATTCTAATGGAATTGTATTAACATAATAATTATTTCTTGTTGTAACAGTCTTATCTCCTGTATAAGAAGATACTTGTGTTTTTAATACTTTATTACTAATGATTTCTTTTGCATAGTAGTTTTCTCCTACTGAATAGATATAGACTTGATAGTCTCCATCTGGGATATCTTTTGTTTTAATCTCTCCTTTGAACCATGAATATGTATAATCATAATTATCGGATGCATTGACTGGTCTTGTGATTTCATCCTTATTCGTAATTCTTTCAATTGGAAGAGTTACCGTATGACTACTACTTACAAATACTAAGTAATAGTGAATGGTTTCTTCTAATGTATTATTCATTCCTTTGATAGCATTATATCCCTTGATGATTAACTTGTTGTTTTCTTCTTTTAAGGAATCATAATAGAAGATTGATTCTTTTTCTTGTTGTGTTAAGTTGTCTATATCAATTTCTTCAGGTGTTGGATCTACTGGTTTTTCTTTTACTATTACTTGAATCTCTTTTGTTGCTTTCTTTCCTTTACTATCAGATACTTCATAAATGACTTTATAAGTTCCTGCTTTTGAAGTATTAACGGTATTTTCTTTTACTTGGATATTCTTTGTAATATCTCCATCTTCTGGATCACTTGCCGTTACTCCATCTTTTGGATTGAATGCATCTCCTACATAGATTGTTTTATTACTTGCGTTAATTGTAGGAGCAGAATTTGCTTTTACCGTTACTTTAATTGTTTTTGTTTCTTCTAGAGAAGAAGAATCTTGTACTTTATAGGTTACTTTGTATTCTCCTGGAACACTTGTATTAACGGTATTTTCTATGACTTCAATCTTACTTGTTAGATCTCCATCTTCTGGGTCACTTGCGGTAACTCCTGCTTTTGGATTGAAGGTTTCTCCTTCTGTGATTACTTTATCTTCTGCATTGATTGTTGGTTTGTAACTAATCGTTGTTGGAGTAGCTGTTTTAATAGATACTCCATAAGCAGATGCTAAAGTATATCCATAGATATTGTTATTGTTAATTAAACTAACTGGTACTTTATACCAAATGGTTCCATTATTATTAATGGTATCTAGTATTGGTACATAGGTATTGTGATATAGACTACTGATATAAGAGTAAGAAGCATCATCGGTATTGTAATTTACCCAAGAATATGGATTTCCTTCTAATGTAATAGTAACTAATCCATAATTTGTATTGGTTAATTCAATCGCACTTGCTTCTACCCAAGCTTTTTGATCAAATGCATAACTACTGGTTACTAAATAAGATACTGGGATATTATTTTCAAAGGCAACTGCATAGATCATAACATAACGATCTTTTTGTAGAGAGTCAGCTCCTTTTGATACTAATGTACTATCAAAGTAGTAAGGAGTTACTTTTTTAGAGATTCCTACTTGAGGTCTTAATTCTCCATCTACTGTTAGTAAATCATAATGATAATTCTTATTTGGATATTCAAATACTTCATTTGGATGAATATATCCATTCTTACCGGTATTAATTTTTTGTACAGTAGATGCTTTTACATAAACTGTTGCATTCCAGTTATAATCTCCCCATGTTTTTTCTTGGAAGTATCCATCATAGTTTAAATCACTCATGACTTGATACCATTTTTCTCCATTGGCATCTACTTCACCAATGATAACAACCGCATCTTCTTTTTCTGGATATGTATACATTCTATAAGAATTGGTATCAGGATATGCATACGCAATGGTTGGTTCAGTGACGACTCCTAATTGATAATAGTTATAATCTTGCATTCCAAATGCTTTATCAAAACTATAATAGTTTGCAGCCATCTTTTCAGACCAGTAAGTATCAGATGCATATTTAACGTTCATTCCGATTCCTTTGTCTCCAAATTGAGGACCAAAGTATCTCCAGTCTCTTGGATGGTTATATCCATAAGTAATCCATTTGGAAGCATATCCTAATATACTATTCGCAAAAGATGGATACCAATCAGCTCCTCCAATTGGATTGGAGTCTACTGCGTTTAAACCAAATCCATTATTCTTTTGAACCGCTAATTTACTTCTACCATTTCCTGTTTCATTTCTACTTAAGCTTAATGCGAGGATGGCATTGACTCCATATTTTTCTTGTGCATAGGTAAAGTAATCTCCCGATGCATGTAGACGAGAAGCTCCTGTTTCTGCTACTTTTCCATAAGCATCAAATGAAAAACCTAAATTGTTTTTAACATATTCATTAATATTAACATTCGAATAATTTGTCTTTGTATGGTTAGACAAATACATATAATAGTTATAATATGGATTATCCTTATTAACAGAATTCTCATGACTTCCTGCTTTGGCATCTTTGATATGAACTAATAAATCTGTATAGAAATAATGTCCATCATAACTATAGTAAGTTCCTGGATTTAACATATCTGGTTTTGGACCAATGTTTCTTCCACTAGAACCATTGTAGGTGTTTTGAATCTTCGCAACATAATTGTGTCTAATATCTATATTGGTTACCGTATACGTACTTGTTGATTGAATCCATGTGATTGGGACAATTTCATAAGCTGAATTTTTTATCCATGCGATACAGTTTCCAATCATAACTTTTGATACCCATCCATGTTTTGTAGAGTATGCTGTTTCTAGATGAATTCCATCTACTCCTCCATATAGGGATCCTGTATCCATATACGTAAAGGATTGGGTTAAATCACTATCTCGATAAAAGTATGTTAAGGTTTCTGGATTCACACTTAAGTCTAATAAGGCAACATTTGCATCGATGATTTTTGGGATATCATCTACCCAAGCAAGAATTCCTAAATCATTCCCTCCATACGTTTTCATGGCATCTCTTGCTTCTTCATAGGTGTTGTAGCAACCTACTTGGGCAAGAGAACCATCTTCACGGAATCCTGCTAACTCAAAGTTTCCACAGATATTGTGATCTCTATAAGTCCAGGTATCGAAGGCATAAACATTTTTTCCACAGAAAAGAATTCCTAGTAATAAAACTAAGGTAAAAATGACTCTTTTTCTCATTTTCTGCCTCCTTCCGCTATTTCTCTATATTAATTATATCAGTTATTGTTTGGAAACCTAGTAATTTTCAAGGGATTTCTTTTTGTTTTACGGTTTTTTTACAAGTCATTTTTTGTGTAAAGTATAGGGGTTTACTTGATAAATACTCTCTTTTTCGATATAATCGTATATAAGGTATTTATGGAGGACAATATGGAAAAGGCAAAAGCAAAAAGATTTGTAAGTATTTTGATTTTTCTATTTCAAATGATTGCGATATTTTCATCAGTCTTTGCAATCTATGAAATATTTTTATTAGATTCTATCGAAAACTTAATTCGATATATCATTATAGGTGTCTTAGTAGTGATTGATTTACTCATTCTACTAAAGACTATGAAATACTTAGGAAGACGGAAAAAGAATAAGAAACAAAGAAAAGGATTATTCCTAGTACTAGTATTACTCTACTCTATTATTTGTGTGAGTGTAGGAGCTGTCATTCATTATTTATATAGTAAGATTGATAATATTAATAAAGATTTAATTACGTATACTTCTGATTTATTAGTCATGAGTACCAATCCAGCTAATTCAATTGAAGATATTAAGAATATGACGATTGGTATGTTATCTGATCAGAATAATCCTGAAGGATATATTATTCCAAAAGAGATTATTGCAGAGTATAAATTACAAGATGATAATATTATTAAAGAGTATGATGATTATACTTCTATGTTAGTAGATATGTATGTCAATGAATTAAATGCAATGTTTGTGAGTGATCATTATGTATCTATGTTTTCTGGTATTACAGGATATGAAAATATCGCAACGGATACAAAGATTATTACTTCTCGTGATAAAGAGATGAAAAAAGCAGCTACTTCTGAGATTGAAACATCTTCTACTGGTAAATCTGTTACAGAACCATTTACGATTTTATTAATGGGAATTGATTCTACCGATGATGTTTTATCTAAGAATGCCATTGCGAATGGAGATACTTTAATTCTAATTACTTTTAATCCAAAGACATTAAATGCTACCATGTTATCTATCCCAAGAGATAGTTATGTTCCAATTGCTTGTTGGGGAGGAAATCCTGAAAACAAGATTACACATGCAGCTGCTTATGGAAATGACTGTATGATTAATACGATTCAAAATTACTTTGATACGCATATTGATTATTATGCAAAGATTAATTTCAAAGGATTAGTTAAATTAGTAGATGCTGTTGGAGGAGTTGAAATTGATGTTCAACAAACTCTATGTACGGATAATTCTAACCGTGAAGGGGATGTTTGTATTGATCCAGGATATCAAACATTGAATGGAGAACAAGCACTTGTTTATGCTAGAAACCGTAAAGCTCTTGCAAATGGAGACTTTGGACGTGGACAACATCAACAAGAAATCATTATGGCACTTATTAATAAGATGAAGAATATTACAGAAGTTACAAAATTCATGGATATTCTAAATACTGTTTCTGATAACTTAGATACAAACTTAACTACTAAACAAATACTTGCTTTCTATAATGTAGGAAAAGATATTATTAAGAAGAGTTTAAGTTCCCCAGAAGCAGACTTAATCAATATTCAACAATTATACCTTCAAGGTACTGGGCAAATGATTTATGATGAAAGAGCGAGAATGGTTTTATGGGATTACATTCCGAATAAAGAAAGTAGAAAAGATATCATTCAAGCAATGAAAGAAAATCTAGAACTTGCACCTCATACTACAATTACAGAATTCCACTTCTCTATTAATAATCCATATTATAAACGTGTGATTGGAGAAGGGCCTTATAATCGAGGATTTAGTTATACATTACTTCCTGACTTTACAGGAGATACAGAAGAAATGGCAAAGGCTACTGCTTCTCAATATGGTATTACGGTTACCTTCATTGGTAAAGGTGGTACGGTTGTTGATCAAAGTATGCCTGCTAGAAAACGTGTTGATTTAATTAAAGAACCGGTTGTCTTAACTTTATCTACCGCTGGACAAGAAAAAGAAAAAGACAAGGATAAAGATAAAGACAAAGACAAAGATGACGACGATGATGATGACGATGATAATGATAATGATAATGAGAACGGTGGAAATTCCGGAGGAAATAACTCTGGAGGAGACAACGGTGGTAACTCTGGAGGAAATACTTCTGGAGATAATGGAGATAATGGAGATAATAATTCTGGAGATAACGGTGGAAATTCCGGAGGAAATTCTGGAAATGAAGATCCAAAAGAAAATGATAAAGAAGGAGGAGAATAACTCCTCTTTTTTTTGCAAAAAAAAAGAACTACTATTGTAGTTCTACTAACCATAATTTTTCATTCTCATGAACTAATACTAATTGTGCACTGCTTTGATATCCAGCAAATTGACTATCTGTATATGTCCATGATGCTTGTATGACGAATGCTTGTGGATCATTTAATGCTCCATAAGCAAATTCTCCTTGTGTAACACTATTAATAGAAATATCTGCAACTACTGGTAAAGGTTGTTTTCTATTATTATAAAGATTGCTTTCAACGTATTTATAATAGGTATTCTCAGCGTTTTGTAGGAAGTTAGGTAAGATTCCACTATAGACAAAATCTACGCCTCCTACGTCTGTTTTTGCAGTCTTATCATTTAATGAATAAAAGTCATAAATAAACATTTCTGCTACTTTGGAAGCATATTTTGTTTCATCTACTGTTTCTGCATGTAATATCTCTTTTAATTCCCCAAATAGTTCTTTATACTTCTTTGGTTTGTTTTCTTTTAATTGATATCCATACTTATCTACTTCATTGACTACTTTTGCTTCTTTTACTGGTTTTTCTTTTGGAATCATATGTTTTGCGGTAAAGAATCCTAATACTCCCACTACTATAAATAATAGGATAATTAGAATCTTTCGAAATCTTTTCTTTAATTTCATATTAATCCCCCTCCATTCCATCATTTTTTTCTTTATTGAGTAAGTCAAATACAATGATATCATTTGATATTTCTAATATCTTATTTGTATATTCTGTATTACTATCAATTTCTTCTTCTGTAATTGGTTCTTCTGATAAAGGAAGATACTCTACTTTTTGACTATTATAATAAATCTTATTGGTTACCCAGTTTCCATTTGGGAATACAACGATATTACTATCTTTAATGGTATAAATATCATGTCCTAATGTATATGGATTATAGAATCCTAACATATTTCCTAGTGTTGGAGCTACATCATACATTCCCATTACATTTGTATTGGTAAAGTTATACTTTGTTCCTGCCATTGTATTGGTCCAAATTAAGAATGGTACTTTTCTACCTAATTCGTATTGATAAGAATCATATTCTTTATAATTAGGATCTTCTTTATCAAGAGTATCATCTAATTCTTTATCATAGTTATATTGACGATTATAGTCTTTTCTTGGAAGTCTTGCGTCATGATCTCCATATAATACAAATATTGTATTATCTAATAATCCATTTTCTTGTAGAGCTGTGATAAACTCTCCTAATGCTTCATCTGCATAGTGAGCAGATTTATAATAATTTCCTAGTTTGGTTCCTTCCATATATGGATAAGAGATTTCTTCTTCATATCCCTCTTCATTGATAATTGTCTCTTTCATATCTACCGGAAATTCTCCATACTTTTCTACTTCAGAGAATGGTGTATGGTTCGATAACATAATAAGTAATCCATACCATTTTTCATGAGTTGCGTTAATCTCTATTAATTTATCAACAGATTGACGGAAGAATTCTTTATCAGATAATCCTAATCCAATGGAATTTTCTTTTGTTACTTCATAATCGGATTTACTATAGAATTTTTCATATCCTAAGTTCATATGCATTTTTCTTCTATTCCAGAAATCTGCATTATTTGCATGCATACTAAAGGTATAATATCCCTTTTCTTTTAATAAAGTTGGAATTCCAATATAGGTTCTATCAGAATAAGAAACAAAGGCAGTTCCACTCTTTGTAGGCATTAAAGATGTATTATACGTTAACTCTGAATCACTACTCGTACCTACACTTACTTGAGAATAGAAGTTTGAAAAGTACATTCCTTCTCTTGATAATTTATTCAAGTTAGGAGTTACTTCTTGTCCATTAAACTCTAATCCAATTAGATTAGTCATCATACTTTCTGCATGAATAACAATAACATTCTTTCCTTCAAATATATTTGTATATTCATTTTGTGGTTTTGTATCTTGTTTTTGAGCAAGATAATTATTAAATTCTTTCTTTGCTTTATCAAATCCAAACATAGAATTAATCTTTGGTTGAATAGATGTGATGACATCATTTACTTGGTATACATAAATACCAAATCTCATAACGACATATTCTTTATTCCATTGTTTTAGGAATCTAGAAATATCTAGAGACGTTAAAGTTAACAAAAAGATAATTAATAAAGCTGTAGATCCTGAAAGAGTACCAAGTGTTTTCTTTCTTCTTTCTGATTTAATATCGATCTTTTTATAATAATTCTTTTTCTTTAGTTTTAGATGGACGAAAATCATGATAATAGGTCCAATAGTATAAAATAGATCTTTTATTTGTAATACATTTTCTACTACTGCATCTCCTACATCTCCAATATACTGTGTTAGAGATAACATCGAGATAGATGCAAAAGATGTATAGAATGTATAATAAGCTGAATTAATCGTACAAATTGCAGTTAAAAATACACTAAATCCAAAATAATAAATAAATCTATTTTTAGGTTTGATTAAATAACCAAAGGCCCCAATAAACATTACAACAATCGTATCTGCAAGGATTGCCTTCCAAGATAAATAATTTTCTATGGAATGCATACAAAAGAAACGTAACATTGTTGAATTGAATACACTGGTTCCCACAAAGGTTAAAAATAATATGTTGTTTTTAAAATACTCTTTCACTAAATGGTCTCTTTTAATGATTGCCATTCTTTTAATGAAGTTGTTTTTCCATTTCTTGAAAGCATTTTTGAATTTCTTCATATCCCTATACCTCACTCTATCAGTATATCATTTTTTTGTTTTCTTTTCAATGGCTACAAAAAAAGAAGAATTACAATTCTTCTTTATAAGCACTTGCATTAATAACCATTCCTAGTACAAAGATATAGGATAAGATATAAACCCATAAAAGTAATACTAAAATGTTAGAAATACTTCCATAGAATACGTCATAGGCTCTTGAAAAAACTCTAATATAGAAAGCAAAAATCTCTGTTGCGAGTACCCAACCTATTGTTGTGAAGACAGCTCCTTTATTGGCAGTATTTCCTGGAATTTCTTGGTCAGGTGCAATGACATACATTAATTTAATATTAATAAATAGAATAATTAAAATAATTGGGTATTTGATAATCTGTAATACTTTTTGAACAACTACTACAAGCGGTCCTGTACCTGCTAATTCCTTAATAATTTCAAATAATGTACTACCAAAGACTGGTACTAATATCAAGAATAGGAATAATCCTACCATGATAAAGATCATTACAATGGCTTTTACTCTTCTACTAAGAATATTTCTTGGATCTACTTTATAAATCTCATTAGATGTATTAATCATAGAATAGGTTCCATTCGATGCAAGTAATAGTGCTGAGAAATAGAAAACAATAATATTAAAATTGATTCCATCTCCTCGAATAATACTATTAATAATACTCGCAATTTCTCCTGGAACAGATTCTGATATCGCAAGTCTAATCGTTTCTGTTGAGATTGATAAAGCAGCAGCCAAAGTTGCGATTAAAGCAACCATTGGAATAATTGTTAAGACAAGAAAAAAAGCAAGTTGCCCTGGCAATATTCTCATTTCTGGTCTCATTAACAATTTGAATATTTTCAGAATAAACTCTCTTGCTTTTTCCATTTTTTCTCCTTTTATTTATAATCCTCTTTATTGGTAATCATTTCTAGAGTTGCTTCATTAATGGCATCATCTAATGTCTTAATTTCATCTGTAATCATACTGTATCCAACAGCAGCACCAAATTCATGAGGTAAGCTCTTCATTTCTTTTTGTAGTTTCTTTGTATAAGTACTAATTTGTCTATCACTATAACCTACTAAGTAAATTAAGAACTCATTTCCATCCGTACGGATAATTTCACTATTTTCTAACTGAGTATTTACTAAAATACCAGCAGCTTTAATAATTAATTGGTCTCCTTCTTCATGTCCATAATTATCATTAACATACTTAACATTGTTTAAGTCTACCATGACAATTGATTGAGGGAATACTTCACAATCCTCCCATTCTTTCATCTTAGCATTTAGATAATTACGATTCTTTAGGGACGTTAACATATCGGTATACTTGTGTCTATCTTGAATCTTGACTTTCTTAATTTGTTTCTTCTTCTTAATAATTAAATATACTAATGAAACAAATGCGATAGGAGCAAATACAAAGAATAATACAATTGTATAAACTTGCTCTAAAGTAGAATCTTCTAAGATAGAAGCTTTTAAATTAGTAATACCAGAATTACGATAATTATAATAAGAATTTGTATTCATAATATAATTGAATAAATCATAGAATGCTTCATTATTACTTTTTACCATGAATTTATAATCATTCATCATCGTATCTTCATATAATAATTTTAATTTCTTAAACTTATTATTTTGATAATAAGCATAGATTTCTCTATCTACTACAATTAATCTAGATCCAGATTCTTTTATTAAAGAATTAATATTTGTGAATTCTTTAATGTCGGCTCTAGAGTTATTCGTAAAGTAATTATAAAGAGAATCTCCTTTTAACATGGCAATTTCTTGCCCTTTTAGACTTTCAAATGAATTTACAATGTGATTATCTTCTTGTCTACCAAGAACTACATAATCTTCAATAAACGTAGATAATGTTCCTAAATACTTATCATTATTATAGTTATAATAATCAAAGTATACATCGATTTCTCCTTTATCAATTGCTTGTTGTAGTTCTTTTTTACTACGGAATCTCTTATATTTAAAATTAATATCAGCAAGACGAGATACACGATCAATATACTCTCCTGCAATTCCTGCTACTTTTCCATGTACTTTTACTTCATATGGAGAATTTTCAATATATCCATATACATAGTTCTTAGAGATTAAAGTAGCTTTTGTTTTTGCATCTAACTTATTCTTATCTAAATAATAATTTAAGTATGCTTCATTATACTCTTTAATATAATTCGTTTGTCTCCATTTATTATAGTATTTTGTAACTATATTATTTAATTCTTTATTATGATCACTTAATGTTAATACAATTTGCTTCTTCATCTCTGTGAAATAATAATTAATTGAATACTTTCCTTTTTCAATGGTATAGTCCAAATACATAATATTAGGAACAATAATCATATGAACTAATTCAGCATCTAATGCTGTATACAAATCGGCTATATTATCATATGGAACATATGATAAGTTTGTTCCACTTTTACAATAAAAACTAATATCATCTAAATCTTCTTTTAATACACCAAATGTAATATTTTTCATATCACTGATATGGTTAATTCTTTGATAGGTTTTTCCTATCGCAACATAATTATCATTGAATAAGAATAAATCTTTCTTTGATAATTTATCATTGTTTCCTAATATTGTAATACGGAAACTATCTCCTGTTGGAATAGATGTTTTTAAGTATGGAATTTTATTAAATTCAATTCCTATCTTCTCTTCAAAATCTTTTGCAAAATCAAAGATAACTCCTTCTCCATTTGTACCATATAAAGGATAATCATTTACAAGTTCAAAGTCATAAGCTTGTTCCTTATTCTCTTCAACCCATCTTTTTTCTGCAACTGTTAGGGTTGTTGTTTTATCTTCTTTATTATAGTAACGATATACGAAGAAAAAGGTAATTGCAGCGATTAAGACAGGTATTAGTATCAATAATCTTTTTTTCATAAGTACCTCTATCTATCTTTCGTCCAGAATATTTCAGTACGAGTATGATGTCTATATCCTATAATTGGAAATTGTGCTTCATTTGCAGAATTTGCGATTAAGATTTGAATATCATAGAAAGCTCTTTCTTCTTCTGAGAATACTTCTACAATTGTATTTCCTAATCCTTTAGCTCCTTCTACTGTAACATCTGGGTTTACTTCTATATCTACGTATATAATACGTCCTTGTACTCTTACTGTTGATTTTACTACACTATCTTTGATTGCATCTTTTACTTGGTTTTCACGTTTTTCAGTAATAGGAACTTTGTCCTTTCCTTCCGTACGGCTTCCATAAATTGCTTTTGATTCATTTGGGAAGAATATTTCTTTTGCTAGAAATAGTCCTACTGCTATTAGAATCAATACAGCTAAAAATACAATTAAACGAATATGTTTCTTTACAAATTTCATATACTCACATCCTAATTCATTACCATTATACAATAAGGTAACTTGTTTTTCAACTTGGTTATTGTAACTCCTCTGTTAGAATATCCATTGCTAGTTTAGGGTTTGCTTTTCCTTTTGTTTCTTTCATGACTTGTCCCATAAGGAACTTAATAGCTCTATCATGTCCATTCTTGTAGTCTGCTACACTTTCTGGATTCAAAGCAATTATATTTTTAATGACTTCTCTAATTTCGCCATCATCTGTAATGTTTTCAATTCCTTGTTCAGACATAATCTCTTGAATAGATTGATCACTTTCAAGGATCATATCTAAGATTTCTTTTAAGTTCTTACTAGTTAATGTATTATTATCTAATAAAGTAATTAATTCTAGGAATCTTTCTTTTGTAAGAGTTGTCTCTGTAATCTCTTTTTCTGTTTTATTTAAGTAAGCAGAGATATCTCCTAATAGTAAGTTACTTGCGATTTGGAAGTTTGTCTTCTCTTCTAATAATGTGTTGAAGTAATCACTCAAAGAACGATTTTGAATTAATTTATTCGTATTAATTTCAGATACTCCAAGAGATAAATACTTTTCTCTTCTTTCATCTGGTAACATAGGAATTGTTTTTTTCACATTTTTGATTCTTTCATCTGTTACAATAACAAATGGAATATCTGGTTCTGGAAAATAACGATAATCATTACCAGTTTCCTTGACACGCATAAGAACAGTATC
>CAMZHD010000023.1 GCA_947306705.1 uncultured Caryophanales bacterium | reverse complement strand
CATAAGAAAAAGAAGGTTTAATCCTTCTTTTTTTGTAGAGTTTCTGTCAAATACAAGGAAATAAAGAACGAATGAAGAGAAACTTTGTTATAATGATAATAGAAGAGAGGATGATAAAATGAAAAACAGGAAAGGATTTACTTTAGTAGAAATATTAGCAATGCTTGTTATATTAGGAATATTAATGGCAGTTGCTATTCCTAATATTTCAGGTATCTTAAATAATAATAGAAAAAATGCTTATAAATCAGATGCAACAAGAATGGTAGATACCGCTAAGATGAAAGTTGCAAAAGGAAATGTTAAAAAACCTGCTAAAAACAAATGTGTTGTATTAGCTCTTAAGTATTTAAATGATTCGGATGATATTGTAAAAGGACCAAATGGAGGACTATATCTAGAATATGAATCATTTGTAATTATCAAAAGAATTGATAATAAATATGAATATTATGTAAGACTAGTTGAAGATGCTCCTGGAGGAAATTATGGTATTAATATGGATACCATTCCAAATATTAATAAAGAAGATTCAACAAGCATCGATACAGTAAATACTGTATATGGATTTACAGGTGCAGAAACAGCTGCCAATATGTCGATTCCGGGATATTGTGCAGTTGGAGATGTATCATATTATTATAAATAGTGTAAAATTTTGTCATTTTTTGTAAATAATATTGTCATTGAAAAAATGGTATGATAAGATTAATTTATAAAACATAGAAAGAGAGTGAAAGAAATGAAAAATAGAAAAGGTTTTACTTTGATCGAGTTATTAGCAGTTATTACTATCATGGGTATCTTAATGTTAGTAGCTATCCCAGCAGTTTCAAGAACAATTGAAAACTCAAGACGTGATGCTTTTATGGACGTTACAAAAGCATACATTAATACTGTAAGAAATGCAGTTCTTGCAGATGAGTTAGAGTGTGAAGTTGTAGCTGGAAAGAAGACTTCAGTAGGAGGAGTTCCAGATGGAACATATTACTTTAAAATATCTACTGTTGACGGAGATGATGAAGAACAACAAACAGGAGATATCATGGAATCAGGAGGATATTCTTCTTGGAGTAATTCTGATGTAAAAGGATACGTTAAATGGGTAAAAGCAGCTCACTCAACAGGTAGTGGATCTACTGCAACAGATGATAAAACTGTTACTACTTATTATGCATTATTAGTTGATGCTGGAAATCATGGACTTGATAATGAAACAGAAGAAATGCAAATTACAAGACAAAAAATCAAAACAAAAACCGCTTTCGGAGCTACAGATGAATCTGGTGGAGTAGAATCTAAATACCCAACAGTTGGATCTGCTAGTACACCAGCTGTTGAATGTACATTAAAATAATCAAACATAAATAATAAAAAAAGAAATTTCTAATTTCTTTTTTTTTCGAGAGGGACACTATGAAAGATAAAATTAAAAAATATTTGAAAGAAAACAAGTTAGATAAAAAAACAATCGCAATCATAAAATACGTTGCATCAGGATTATTATTCTTTTCACTGATAGAATTATTTATTAAAATTCCTGCCTTAAAAACAGCAGACTATTATATTGCTTTTAATATGTGTTCTATTTTATTTACCTTTTTTTATTCATTTGTTTTCCTTTTTTATTACTATATAGTCCCAAAGAAAATGACAAAAGTAACGGGAATTGTTCTATATACTATTTTCATTTTATTAGCGATAATCAATTATTTCTTAATACAAATTAAACAAGTACCATTGTCCATTTCATTATTATCTTTAACAGAAGAAGGATTCAATTATTTGAATATGGTTTTAAAAAAAATTAAACCATTTCCAATTATTATGTTAATTCTATGCATTTTTTCCGCAATAATTAATTATAAATGTTTAAGAATTTGTAAAGATATGAAAGTGAAAAAAACAGATAAAAAAAAGAATTGGTCTTATGCCTATATCATATTGATGATTCTTGGATTCTATTTTGCGAGTATAGAGTCCTTATACTATGTAATAGATGAAGAAACTAAAATTCAACCAATTGAATACTATGAAAGGCATTCCATTTACTCCAATGGAGTAGTTGCTTTGGGTTATTATGAATATGCGGCTAGAGATATTTATTTTTCTATACATGAAGATAATATTGATGAATTAATTGAAGATGAGATGAGAATTCGAAAAAAGTATTATAGAGAACCAGAGGAAAATAAATATACAGGTATTTTTAAAGATAAAAATTTAATCATGATCTTAATGGAGAGTATGGATGAAATTGTTATGACAGAAGAGACTTCCCCAACCATTTTAAGATTAAGAAGAGAAGGTCTAAATTTTACGAATCGTTATAGTTACATCTCTAGAGGAGGTCATACTCTTGCTTCAGAGTTTACCTCTCTAACGGGACTAATGTATAGAAGTGATTATCATTTTATCATGCAAAATGGAACCTATTCGGATGCTTTACCAAAAGTTTTCAAAGACAATGGATATCAAACCAATTCTATGCATGAAAATGTAGGAACTTACTATAATCGTAAAACCCTACATCCTAGATATTCTTTTGATCATTCTTATTTCTTAATGGATATGACAGAAGATGTAATTCCTTATACAGATGCCCAAATGGTGGATAATAATGAATTCTATGATAAAATTATTCCTAAAAATGGACAAAAGTTTATGAGTTATATCACGACCATATCTGCTCATGGTCCATATACTTTACAAAATGAAGAGTGTATTGGTACAAATAGTGAAATTGAATGTTTCAAGAAACTTGCGAATAGAACCGATGTGTTTATTAATCATTTACTAAAACGATTAGAAGAAGATCAATTATTAGATGATACAGTAATCGTCTTAATCACTGATCATCAAGCTTATACCTATAATTTTGAAGAAGAATATCTACAAACATTAAAAACAGTAGATAAAAAGCATCTACTAAAATCATTACCATTTATTATTTATTCAAAAGACATAGAACATCAAGATATTGATTTATTTGTCAACGATATAGATATCGTTCCAACTCTACTAAATATGTTTGGAATTGAATATAATCCAAATACATATATTGGATCTGACTTATTTAGAAAAGATCGAATGAATCTATTATTGTTTGATAATTTTACTTGGTATGATGGAACCTATAGTGTCTATAGTAATGCTTCTACTAATCCTAAATATAATGAAGAATTAGAATATATGAATGATATCTTTAGAAGAAATGAAGCATTAATAACCTATACCTATTATGATTTAAAATAGAGAACAAATCGTTCTCTTTTTTATGATATAATGAAAGAGGAGGGATACTATGTTAACAATAGGAAGCCACGTAGGATTTAATAAAAATACACAATTATTAGGAAGTTTAGAAGAAGCACTATCATATGAAGCAAATACGTTTATGTTTTATACAGGAGCACCTCAAAATACAGGAAGAAGTCCCATTGATGATACTCTTACAAAACAAGCATTTGATAAGATGAAAGAAAATAAAATGGATCCTTCCAAAGTAATTGTACATGCACCTTATATTATTAATTTATGTAATGAAGAAAACTTTGATTTTTCTGTAAACTTTTTAACAGAAGAAGTTAAAAGAGTGAATCAATTAGGAATCCAATATTTAGTTCTTCATCCAGGAAGTCATGTGGGATTAGGAATAGAAAAAGGAATTCAACATATTATAGAAGGATTAAACTTAGTTTTTTCTTCTGTAAAAGAAAATCAAGTAACCATTCTTTTAGAAACAATGGCAGGAAAAGGTTCTGAAGTAGGATCTAAATTAGAAGAAATTAAAACAATTTTGGAAGGTGTTAAAGATCAATCTCATATAGGAGTTTGTCTAGATACCTGTCACTTAAATGATAGTGGATATGACATGTCAGATTTTGATTCTTTCTTAGAAGAATTTGATAAAATCATTGGAATTGATAAAATAGGATGCATTCATATTAATGATTCTAAAAATCCTAGAGAATCTCATAAAGATAGACATGAAAACATTGGTTTTGGAACCATTGGATTTGACTCTTTAATTAAGATTATTTATCATAAAAAATTAGAAGAGGTTCCTAAAATATTAGAAACCCCATATGTAGAAAAAGAATATGCTCCTTATAAACAGGAAATTGAAATGATAAGGGAAAAGGAATTTAATCCTAAATTAATAGAAAAAATAAAAGGCTACTAAAAAGCCTTTTTTATTTTATGCTCCAATGATTTCATCTGTATTTCTAGCAGAATAACTTTCTTCTTCTAACTCTTGAAATTCAGGATCACTTTCTTCTTTATATTGAAAAGTAGAATATTCATCTTCATCATCACTATACTCTGTATCTTCGAATTCTTCTTCAGAAACTTCATTATTCTTTTTATGATCGATATAAGCTTTCGCACCAATACCAGCGGCAGCAGCTACTGATAATCCAGCTGCAATTGGTAAAATAGGATTTCCTCTTCTAGAAGAAGAACCTGCTTCGATTGGAACCGGAGAAGTAGGTACTGTAGAAACGGTTGGAATTCTAGGACCTTCTTGTACTTCTGGCATACCTGCAATATTGGTGACTCCCTCAGAAGTTGCTTCTTCAGTACGTAAATCAACAGGTGCCATATCTTCAACGGTAGGAGTAACTTCTGGTGTAGGAACAATTTCCGGTGCTGGTAGACTCCAAGGTTCGGGTGTATATTGATAAACGGGTTGAGGAGTTGGTTGCGTATAAACGGGTTCCGTTGTTGGTTTTACCGGAGTGACTTCTATAATTCCATCACTTGGAGTACTAGTTTGAGTAGGTTGGGTTGAGCTACTTTGGCCACCTGAAGATCCACCAGAGTAACTACTAGAACCTCCTGAAGAATAAGAACTAGAACCAGAACTACCAGTATAACTGGTTCCTGTACTTCCAGTAGAAGATGTACCTGTTGTGGTCGTACTTGTTGGGGTAGTAGTACCAGTTGTAGAGGAAGTAGTAGTGGTTGTGGCAGTTGTTGTCTGTGAGGAAGTAGCAGCGGTTGTGGCAGTTGTAGTCTGTTCGGTTTGTGTATTTTCTGGATTAGAAAAACCAAGACCAATATATTTAGAAGAATTGTCTGTCTCAACAATCTCTCCGATATTTGCAACACCTTTCTTCATATCATCTTCCATATCAACATAAGCTTGTCCATAACTAATTACAGCATCTGCTTCCATTGAAAGACTATTCATTAAACTTCCTACGATATCATAATACATATTCACGTATTCTTGTATCATAGAAGCAATGCCCCCTCCTGCACGGAATCCAAAGTTTTGAGTTCCATCCACAAAAGAAGATGCCTTTACTTGATTCTTTATATTATTCATCGTAGTAGAAACATAATCATAATCAGAAGAGATAGATCTTCCACTCTTACTAGTTATTTTAGTATCTGTATTAATACTTTTTAATAATTGATATTTACTTTTTATAGGGCTTTCCACTTCTTGTATAACAAATCCATCATTCATGGAAAGTGGATTATGATAAGAAGGAATACTCTGTTTCAAAAGAGCATTTGCATCATTCGCAGAAATTTCACGAGATACATATTTTCCATTTTCATCTACATAGTGTTCAATAAAACGATAACTTAAATCAAAAGTTTGATTATAATAAGAAGAATTATTTCTCATATAAGTAAACCTTGAAGGTAAATTATTAAAATCATAACTACCATTTCCTAATTTTAATCCACCAGAAGATACAAATGCATCAAAAGGAAGAACATGTAAATCGCCATTACAATTCTGTATATTAACTTCTACATCAACAATATGAACTCCTTCATAATTCTGTAAATGTAGAGGATTAATCAAACTACGAGTTTGTTTATGGGATTGATAAACATTAAAAATAGTAACATCATGATCAATTAAAGACTGTCTTTGCGCATCACTTAATTTTGTAGGAGGAGAACAAGAAGATTCCACAATCACTACAGGAAAATGACTTGCATTATTATTAGCAGCATAATCAGCAGCAAAAGGAACGGTTCTCTCAGCACTATTACTAAATCCAATTAATAAAGAATTATCCCTTTTCAAATTCAAAGTATTAGAAACATCTCTCATGAAATTACCAGCATTTTCTTGCCACTTAGGTCCATCATAACCGTTTCTACCATCTTCATATCCCATTATAATATTAACGGTATTATCACTTGGATTTTCATTTAAATAAGCACTGACTACGGCATCATCTTTTACACGTCCGATACCATATCCATCTAAATTCATACTGGCATTTTCATCAATTTTTCCAATAATTACTTTATATCGAAAATGACCATAAGGAACTACATAGATACCTGGACCACAATTTCTTAATTCTTCTACAGAACTTAATTCAATCGCTTCCATATAGTCACCTCCATATAATAATATTTTATCGTAAAAAAATAAGAATAACAATGAAAAAAATAAAAACTGTGATACACTTAAATAGAAGAGGTACTTATGAGAAAAAAACGTAAAAAGAAGATCAATTATGAAAAAATAATGTCTCGCCGTATTACGGTTTTTTCTGTTGGAATTATTCTTCTATTTTCCATCATTATGATTCGTTTAATTCAAATAATGATGGTCGATCATAAACAATATGAAAATAAACTAAAATCTCTAACCTATACAACCGTAACAGGAAGTAGTAGTCCGAGAGGAAGAATTTATGATAGAAACTATAATATTTTGGTAGATAATAAATCATTAAAAACAATTATTTATCATAAAGATAAAAAAACTACGAACGAGGAAATGATTACTCTTGCGAATACGGTATCTCCTCATTTAAATATTGACTATTCAAAATTAACGAATCGCGCCATTCGAGAATACTTTTATGCAAAAGAACCAGAGTATTGTGATACCTTAGTAACGGAAAAAGAAAGAGAAAAAGTATCTCAAAGAAAAATGACAGCGCGTGAACTAGAAGAATTAAAGATTAAAAGAATACCAGAAGAGAAAATTGCTTTTTCAGAAGAAGAAAAGAAGATTGCCTTTATCTTTTATCGTATGAATAAAGGATATACCTATGATGAAAAAGTAATACAATCAGATGCATCAGATGAAGAATATGCCTATATATCAGAACATAGTGGAGAATTAGAAGGATTCGATGTAAAGATAGATTGGGAAAGAGTTTATCCTTATGGAGAAACATTCAAAAGTATGTTAGGAACAGTATCTACTTCTACCCAAGGAATTCCTGCAGAAGAGAAAGAATACTACTTAGAAAGAGGATATAGCTTAAACGATAGAGTAGGACTTAGTTATATTGAAAAACAATATGAAGAGTATCTTCATGGAGAAAAACCAGTTTATGAAGTACTATCTACTTATGAAACAAAACTTATCAAAGAAGGATCTAGAGGAAAAGATATAGTGTTAACAATCGATATTCGTCTACAACAAGAAGTAGAAAGAATTCTAACAGAACAAATTCTTTATGCAAAATCAGAACCAAATACAGAGTATTATGATCATTCTAGTGTTGTGATACAAGATCCAAAAACAGGAGAAATTCTTGCGATGGCAGGAAAGAAATTTGTGAATGGAACAATTGTGGATAATACAGTGAGCATTCTAACATCTCCTATAACTCCAGGAAGTGTCGTAAAAGGTGGTTCCATGTTAGTTGGATACAATACAGGAGCCGTTCATATTGGAGAGAGAATGCTAGATGAATGTATCAAAGTAGCAGGAGTTGCGGAGAAATGTTCTTCTGTATCGACATTAGGAGTCATTGATGATATCACAGCTCTTGCAAAAAGTTCCAATGTTTATCAATTTAAAATTGCCATTCGAGTTAATGGACAAGAATATTACCGAAATATGAAAATGAACTTTAATCAACAAGCATTTGATACGTATCGAAACATGTACCATTCTTTTGGATTGGGTGTGAAAACAGAAATAGATTTACCAGTAGAAAGTAGTGGATACACTTCCAAAGATAAAGCAGCAGGAAATCTATTAGATTTTGTCATGGGACAATATGAAACCTATACACCAATCCAACTTTCTCAATATATCACAACGATTGCGAATGGAGGAGAACGACTTCAACCTCATCTATTAAAAGAAGTACATTCATCCAGTGATACAGAAGAACTAGGGCCTCTAGAATATCAGACAGAAAGAAAAGTATTAAATACCATCCCAACAGATCCAGTTTATATGGCAAGAGTAAGAGAAGGATTTTATGCCGTTATGAATTCACCAGGAGGATATGGAGTAGGGTATATGAGTCAAGATATGAGACCTGCAGGAAAAACAGGAACTTCTCAAAGTTTTATTGATACAGATAATGATGGAAGAATTGATACAGAAACCATTACTAGTACATTCTTAGGATATGCTCCTGCAGAGAATCCTAAAATGAGCATTATGGTAACTTCTCCAGACTCTTCTCATCCAAATTCTAATACAAACTATGCATCTCTTGTAACATATAGAATTTCTCAAAGAGTTACAGAAGTTTATAAATGGATGTATGGAATTGATTAAAACTTGAATTAATAAATGATTTATGATAAATTCTATCATAGGAGAGTGTGGATATGAGAAAGCAGAAGAAAATGCAATTCTATCAATTATTAGTTATCCTTTTGCTGTTCATTGGAATTGGGTATGCAGCTTTAACTACGGATTTAAGTATTAATGGAATTTCTCATGTTACTGGTTCTTCTTGGGATGTACATTTTGCTAATATCCAAGTCAAAGAAGGATCTGTGATAGCAGATTCTCCTGCTAATATAGATACTGACACTTCAGTTTCATATAGAGTCACCTTATCCAAACCAGGGGATTTTTATGAATTTACTGTGGATGTTGAAAATGAAGGAACAATTGATGCGATGCTTGAATCCATATCTTCTAAATTAAATAGTGTAGAGATTACAACATTACCAAACTATGTAGAATACTCTATCACCTATAAAGATAATATCGTAATAGCTCCCAATCATTTATTAGAAGCGGGAAGGTCAGAAACATACAAAGTAAGAATTGCTTATAAAAAAGATATCAATCCTGAAGACTTACCATCATCAGATGAAACATTTAATCTATTATTCGCAGTTAGCCATGTACAAGCAGATGAGAATGCTATTTCAAGACCACTTCCACCAACAATAAAGGCAACTAGTTCTTCTGATACTACAGCGTTTCGTAGTTCTGCTTACAAGAGCAGTATAAAAATTATTAATTTATCGGATGAAATCAATCCACCAGAGAATGTAATAGCAAGTTGGGATGTAGGAGTCAATCAAAATGGAGATGTCATGGCCTATATTACTCGAAATGCAAATGATAGTTTAAAGTATGATCTCTATATTCAAGGAGACGGAGCATTATATGCCAATCAAGATAGTAGTTTTTTATTCTACAATTTCCAAAATATAGATTCTATTAATAATATAGAGGTATTAAATACATCAAAAGTTACGAATATGCGTGCTATGTTTTCTGAAACAGGCCAAAGCAGTACTGTCTTCACTTTAGATTTAGGAAATAACTTTGATACAAGTAATGTAGAAAATATGTCTACGATGTTTTCTATGTGCGGACATAGTAATACAGCTTTCACCTTGAATTTAGGCGATAAATTTGATACAAGCAAAGTAACAAATATGTATGGTATGTTTTATTCTACAGGTTACGATAGCACCATCTTCACCTTAGATTTAGGAACTAATTTTGATACAAGTAATGTAGAAAATATGTCTTATATGTTTGCATCAACAGGTAGTAGGAGTACGGCTTTTACGTTGGATTTAGGCAACAAATTTGATACAAGCAAAGTAACAAACATGTCTTATATGTTTTATTCTACAGGTTACTATAGTACCAACTTCACCTTAGATTTAGGAAATAACTTTGATACGAGTAATGTAGAAGACATGTCTCGCATGTTTGATTCAACAGGTTATAATAGTACGGTCTTTACGTTAGATATTGGCAACAAATTTTATACCAGTAAAGTCACAAATATGTCTTATATGTTTAATTTTACAGGTTATAATAATAATACCTTCACCATAGATTTATCAACATTTGACTTTAGTAATGTTACATCTATGGATAATATGTTCATAGGTTGGAGACCAACCCAAAAGATTTATGTAAAAGATGCTACTGATCAAGCTTGGGTTATTAGCAATAGTGGAAATGTAAGTATATCTCCCTATAATGTATTAATAAAAAGCTAAGAGTGAATAACTCTTTCTTTTTATATTGAAAGGAAAACTTGAAAAAATAAGGGGTTTGTGGTATAATATCTCTACCAATTGGGGGGATATTAAATGAATGGAAAAAGTATATTTTTAACATCATTATGTGTAATGTCAATTGCATGTCTTTTCAAATCTTGTGGAAAATATGTAATTAAAAATGAAGAACAAGTTGGATATATGTTAGAACATCCAAAAGAAGTAATTACTGAAATCTTTGGAAAAGAAGAAAAATCAGAAGAAGAAAAAGACGATTTTGACCGTGCATTAGAAAAATTCTATGAAGATTTAGAGGAAATTAAGCAGAAATAGCAAAAAATCTTTTGCAAAATACAAATAATTTGTTATAATACTGATAGACGTGTAAGGAGGGATATTATGGCTAAAGTAGGAAATAGACAATACAAAACTCTAGTATGTAGTGAATGTAAAGAAGAAAATTATAGAGAACAAAAAAATGTTAAAAATACAACTGACCGTCTTGAAATGAACAAATACTGTCCTAGATGTAAGAAACACACTGTACATAAGGAGAAAAAATAAAATAAGTGAAACATCTTATTTTTTAATTTGTTAGGAGTGAAAATATGATTAGTACAAATGATTTAAAAAATGGTATTACGATTGAATATGAAGGAAATATTTATGTTGTAATGGAAACTCAACATGTTAAACCTGGTAAAGGAGCTGCTATTGTTAAAGCTAAATTAAAGAATTTAAGAACAGGAGCTATCTTTGAACAAACTTTCAATGCTGGTGTTAAAGTAGCTACAGCTCGTATTGAAAAACAACAAATGCAATATCTATATAATATGAGTGATATCTTCTATTTTATGAATATGGAAACATATGAACAATTAGAAATTCCTGCTTCTAAAAGTGGAGATCAAGCTAAATTATTAAAAGAAAACTTAGAAGTATATATTACTAGTTATGAAGGAGAAATCCTAGGAATTGATTTACCAGATAAAGTTGAATTAGTAGTAACACATACAGAACCAGCTGTAAAAGGAAATACAACTACAAATGCATTAAAAGATGCAACTTGTGAAACAGGATTAATGGTAAGAGTACCTTTATTTATTGAAGAAGGAGAAACCATTATTGTTTCTACTGCAGATAGTAAATATGTATCAAGAGCTTAATGCTCTTTTTTTTGTAAAGTGAATTGTAAAAAATAGTGAAAATATTGTTTTTGTAGTATAATAAGATTAGAAAGATAGGAGTATCGATATGGCAAAGAGACGTAGAAGAAGAAAGAAAAAAGAAAATACTGAATTAATTGTTAGTTTATATGCAGTATTATTAGTAATTATATCCATTCTTGGAATAGGTAAATTTGGACCTGCTGGTAGATTAGTATATTCTATGAGTCTCTTTTTCGTGGGAAAAGCAGCTTATGTATTATTAGGTCTATTATTTATTGTTGGAATCTATGCCTTTATAAAACAAGAGTGGCCTGATTTTTTATCAACAAAAATGCTAGGATTGTATTTATTAGGAATTGGAGTATTAACATTATTACATTGGAATTTTGCAGTATTGAATGATAATAATGCTTCTCTAATCTTTAGAGTAACCATTAACCAATTAACAGAAGCATTTAAAAATATGATGACTTATGGAAAAATAGGAGAGACGATTACAGTAGGAGGAGGATTAATTGGAGGAGTATTTACAGTAGCCTTTGATAAATTATTCTCTTATGTAGGCATGCAAATTGTAACAATCTTTTTAATTACATTTGGTACTTGTATGTTTACTGGTTTCTCTATTGTAGAATTTATTCGTAATGGGATTGATAATGTAAAAGAAAAGATTGAACTTGCAGAAGAAGAGGACGACGAAGAAGAGGAAGAAGAAAATACGAAGAAAGTTAAGATTAGTAATGGTAATGAGCCTGAAGAAATAGAGAAACAAACGGTTAATAGTATTGAAGACATTAAGAAATTAAATAATCCACAACAGGCTCCTGCAAAAGAAGAAGCAGAACCTGCTAAGGAAACCTATATTAATCCAAGCTATAAACTCCCACCAATCACATTATTAAATCAACCAAAGAACAGAAATGCAGCAATTGATAATGCATCAATTGAAGCAAACATTGAAAAACTAGAAAGAGTATTAAAGAGTTTCCAAGTAGAAGCAAAAGTAGTAGAAGTTCATGTAGGACCAACAGTTGCTCAATACGAACTTGAAATAGCAAGTGGAACAAGAGTTAACAAGATAACAACATTAAGTAGAGAGATTGCTCTTGCTTTATCCAAGAAAGATGTAAGAATTGAAGCACCTATTCCAGGAAAAAATACAGTAGGAGTAGAGTTCGCAAATGATAAACCAAATTCTGTAAGTTTCTATGAAATAATGGATAGTAAAGAAATGAAACAGAATCCAGATAAATTATTAATGGTACCATTAGGAAGAAGTATCATGGGTGAAATTGGTGTGTGTGAAATTAATAAGATGCCACACTTACTAATTGCTGGTACTACTGGTTCTGGTAAATCTGTTTGTGTCAATGGAATTATTTGTTCCATCCTTATGAGGGCAAAACCAGATGAAGTAAAACTCGCAATGGTTGACCCTAAAGTAGTTGAATTATCATGTTATAATGGAATTCCACATTTAATGTGTCCAGTTGTATCAGATCCAAAACAAGCTGCCATTTTACTTCAAAAAATGGTAAATGAAATGGAAAAAAGATATCATATGTTTGCCAATACTGGTACAAAGAAAATTGAAGGATATAATGAATATGTAGAAAAATGGAATAAAAATCATCCAGATGAAAAACTTGAGAAAATGCCATTTGTTGTCATTATTATTGATGAGTTATCTGACTTAATGATGGTAGCTGCAAAAGAAGTAGAAGATTCTATTTTAAGAATTACACAAAAAGCTCGTGCTGCAGGAATTCATTTAATTGTCGCAACACAAAGACCATCTACAGAAGTTATTACCGGTTTAATTAAAGCAAATATTCCATCTCGTATTGCTTTCGCAGTAGGATCTGGAATTGATTCAAGAACGATATTAGATCAAGTAGGAGCAGAAAAACTATTAGGAAAAGGAGATATGTTCTTCTTACCAATTGGACAAAACTCTCCAACTCGTATTCAAGGATCATTCATTACAGATGATGAAATAGAAAAGATTATTAACTTTACAAAGAAACAACAAAAAGCTTCTTACGTAGATGACTTTATGAAATTAGAAGAAACAAAAGAAGAAAAAGAAGAGTTAGAGGGAGAAGTCAAAGAAGCAAGTGGAGATGCTGAATTATACAATCAAATTGTAGACTTTGTTGTTAAAACACAAAAGGCATCTGCTTCTCTACTACAAAGAAAGTTTAAGATTGGATATAATAAAGCTGCAACAATGATGGATGAACTAGAAGAAAACGGAATTATTGGTCCGCCAACTGGTAACTCTAAACCAAGGGAAGTATTAATCCAATATTCAGATCAATCAAAAGAAGAATAACATCGAAAGATGTTATTCTTTTTTGACACTAATCTATGTAAACAAAAGTGTATAGGAATTGTAAATCAATGAATTGTAATCTATAATGATAGTAGAGGAAGTGTAGATATGAAGAAGATATCTTTATTATTATTAATATTATTGATTCCTTTTATTGGACACGCAGAAACTAAATATCTTTACGATGTTTTAAAAGAAGAGGCTGAATCGAATGGAGTTGCAACAGAATATGCTGGAACGCATCAAGATTCTCTAGATTCAACAAAATCAACAAAAAAGATTTATCATTGGAAAGCTAATAATGGCGAAGATGCAAATGAAGTCATTCAAAAGGATAATCTAATTTTTGGAGACTTTTGTTGGAAAATGATTCGTACAACCGATACAGGAGGAGTACGTTTAGTCTACAATGGAGAAGCGGTAGATGGAAAATGTTTAGATAATAGAGAGAATCATTATGGATATAGTGTTTCTTATGGAACAACTAGTGATTCTGTATATTATGGGACAGACTATACATTTGATTCTTCTACGAATCTATTTTACTTAAGTGGAGAAGTAACTACAGTTCCATGGACAGAAGATAATTTACCAAATCTAAAAAACAAATACACTTGTTTAAACACGAATAGAGAAGAGGGCTGTTCTAAAATATTAATACCTTACACATATAGAAGTGCAACAGCTGGATATTTCTTATCCCTTGATAAAACAAAGCATTATTCAATTATTGGAAACACTACTTATAATGACGAAAATGATTCTCCATCTTATGCGGGATACATGTACAATAAGATTTATCCTCATCATGATAATGATCTACTACATACTTATTCTTTAAAAAGTCTATCAACTAGTGTTTATTATTATTCAGATAGTGTAACATGGGATCCTGAAACTAGACGATACAATTTAGTAAATCCTGTGAGAGTCCCAAACTCCTATAATCATAATGTATTAATTGGAAAGTATATTACTCAAATAGTTAGCTATTCAAGTAACTCCATTGATTATGTCATTAGCTATTATAGTCCTACTCTTTATGGGGTTTCTTTAAGAGATGGGAATACAATTGAAGACTACCATGAATATATTTCTTATGCGAACTCGTATACAGATAATGAAGATGGAACATATTCATTAAATGACTACACATCCATTAATGTAATCGATTATTATAGTAACTATGCTAATATGGTGAATAAGTATTACTGTCAAAATCAAACAGGAACAGGGTTATGTGAAGAATTAGGATTTATTAAAAAAACGAATGAATATGGATTTCAGTATTATGATGTAAAACATCCTATAAAATATGCGAATGGATTTACCTATGAAAATGGAATGTATAAATTAAATAATGATTCTATTTCTTATTGGGGACTTCCAACAAATTTACCTAATAAAAATACTGCTAATAACTATCATTATACATGTTTAAATGAATCAGGAGAATGTAGTGAAATTGCTTATATTTACCGATTTGATACAGAAGCAGATTATATTCTTATTTCAGATGGAAAAAGTGTAGAAGATGCATTAGAAGAAATGCTATCCGCTGATGATGTAAATCAAAAGGAATCTAGAGTAAAAACCATTATAGATGAATGGTACAAAAGAAATCTACTAGATTATACAAATTACTTAGAAGATACGATTTATTGTAATAAAAGAGATATTGCAACCATAGGTGGATGGGATCCAAATGGTGGAAGCATGTTCCAATCAAAATGTTGGTTATATTTTGGAGCAAACAATCTATCTTGTTCAAATGAGACAGATCAATTTACAACAACTAACGAAAAGGCAAAACTAAAGTATCCAGTTGCTTTACCAACATCAACTGAAATGAATCTTGCAATTTCTTCATCTGTTAGAGCAACAGGAAGTGATTATATGTTATTGGATTCAGGGTCCTTCTTTTCAACGAATTCTGGCTTTAAAGTATATAATCAAGTTGTTGCAGAAAATGGAAATCTAAAAGATGAATATCCAAATGGTTATGGTATAAGGCCATCAATTTCTCTAAAACCAAAATCTAGATATGCAAGTGGAGATGGCTCAAAAGAAAATCCTTATATTTATGATTACAATGATTACTATAGTGTAGATGTTGTTATTAAGAATGAAACAAAAGAATTAGATATTGAAATAGAAGATATTACAAAAGTACTAGAAGGAGAAGAAGTTACTTTTACCGTTACTCCAATCAAAGGATTCAAAATTACAGGCATTCAAATACTAGATTCCAATGATCAAGAAGTGACTTATCAAGAAACAAATACAAATAATCAATATACGTTCATCATGCCCGGAGAAGACGTTACAATCATTCCATCCTATGAAAGAACAGCTGCTGCTGTTAATGTAGAGGATAATCCTCATACAAAAGAAATTGTCATTGAAGTAAATGATGCAACCGCAGTAGTATATGAAGATGTAGTAAGATTCACAGTAGAAGCAGAAGAAGGATATGAACTAGTAGAAATTGAAATTACTGATGAAGAAGGAAACGAAATAGAATATCATAAAACAAATAAAGAAAATGAATATGAGTTTGTAATGCCTGATACCAATGTTCTCATCAAACCAATCTATAGAGAAATTCCAAAACCAGAAGATGAAACAAAACCAATTATTAATCCAAATACCGGAAGAGGGTTCCTATGGATTGGAATCTTACTAACATTGGGATTACTCACAGGGACTCTTTATAAAAAACAAAAGATGAAAGTTTAATTTCATCTTTTTTATTGACAAGTTCATTGTAAATAAAACTGTATAAGAATTGTAAATTAATTGTTTCTTTTCTATAATGATAATAGAGGAAGTGTCTAGCATGAAAAAAATAAAAATCTTTTTCATAATTTCTTTCTTCTTGATGATACCATTTGTAGTTAATGCAGAAACAAAATATCTATACGATGTATTAAAGGAAGAAGCAGAATCAAATGGAGTAGCAAAAAAATATACAGGAGAACATCATGACTCTTTTACAGAAGAACCATCGAAAACTATCTATCATTGGTTTGCTTCTAATGAAGCAGAAGGTAATACGGTATTAAATAAAAACAACGTCATTTTTGGAAATCAGTGCTGGCAAATGTTTAGAACAACCGATACTGGAGGAGTAAAACTTCTTTATAATGGAGAAGCAGTAGAGAATAGTTGCTTAAATACAAGAGATAAACACACAGGTTATTATTATACAAGAACTTATCAGCTTGCTTCTAATTACTGGTATGGAACAGATTATGAATATGATGAAGCAACGAATTCTTTTGTTCTAACAGGGGAAAAGCAACAAACAATATGGAGTGATGAGACTAGTTCAGATTTGATTGGTAAATACACATGTAGAAGTACAAATGAAGAAGAAACATGTTCAACATTATTATGGGTTTATAAATATAATGATGAGCATTATGCAAAAGTCATAATAATTAATCACAATGCTGGGTACTCTAACTTAGGTACATTTGATTTCAATGATATTGGACAATCACCTGCATATGTAGGATATATGTATGGTGATGTTTATAGATACAAAAAGCTTGATTATACTCATTTGAATAGATATACAATTAAGAGTCAAAAGTTGTTATCTGGAATTTCATTTTCATCTTCACATTATTTTGCTGATTCTTTTAATTATGAAGGTTCAACATCAAATAAATATAGTTTGAATAATCCATATACGATTTCATCAGATGAAACTTCTTCACTAGTGGGTAAATATACATTTAATAGCGGTAATATAAATCAAAAGAATACTTGGATAAGAGAAATAATACGTGTAGATAATAGTTATTATTACTACATACAATTATCAGATGGCCAACAAGAGGCGCCTAATATCATACTAGGAGAAACAGTAACTGATAATGGAGATAATACATATACCCTTAATAATACGATTTCCATTAGTTTATATGAGTGGGCAAATAATTATACTCAATATAAGAATATGTATATTTGTAACAATGGTTCAGCAAATTGTGATATGCCTAGATACATTACCAGTACTAGTAGAAACAAATATGAATTCGTTGAAGTAACAAGTAAAATTTTAATTGCAAAAAATAGAAACGGGTTAACTCTTACAGATACTTTACTAGTAGGGGAAGATTTATTAATTCAAAATGCAAACAACTATAATGATTATAAATACACATGTGGTAATACAAGTAATGTTTGTACGGACAGCAATCTTAAGTATATCAAAACATATTCAACAGATTATTATCAAACTATGGATTATGTTCATGTTGCTAAAAGTGCTACTTGGGATGGAACAAAATATATATTAAATAATAAAGCAGAGATAGAAGATTTAGTAAATATAACAAGTACTAATTATCATTATATGTGCCTTGATTATATTTCAGATGAATGTGAGAATGCAGCATTTATATTTAGCGCACCATCAACAGCAGGATTGCTAGCATACATACCGCTTACGAACGGCGATACAGTAGAAGAAGAACTTGATAAGATGCTTCATTACAACAAAACAGATTCTACTATAAAATATGTTATCGATTCATGGTATGAGAAAAATTTATTAGATTATTCAGACGCAATTGATGATACAGTATTCTGCAATGATAGGAGTTTTGCAACAGCAACCGGTTACAATTTTTCTCAATCGAACTGGGATGATAGTAGAGGATATGATAGTCAAGCAAAACTATATTTTAGAAACTATTTATCATCGGCTCTTTCAACTATTTATAGTGATTTAGGTTGTGTGAATAATACTGATAAATTCAGTGTAAATAATCCTGATGCCAAATTGACTTATCCAATTGCTTTGGCAACATTACCAGAGATGACACTTTTTGGTAATACTACAATAAGAAATGTAAATCAATCTTATTGGCTTATGTCACCATTCTATTATGGTTGGACTTCCACAGGAGGTGGTTACACTTCTGTGATGTGGGTAGTAAACCAAAGTGGGGGAATAAATAGTAGTTATTCTCCATATGATCCAAATTATAATAGTACCATACGACCAGTGATTTCTTTAAAACCTGGAACAGAGTATATATCAGGAGATGGTTCTCCAAGTAATCCATATATAGCTAAATATACTTCTTATTATAATATTGATGTAGTTATCAAAAATGAAACAAAAGAGTTGGATATTGAAATAGATGATATTACAAGTGTACCAGAAGGAGAACAAGTGACTTTTACAGTTACTCCAATCAAAGGATTTAAAGTTAATGGTATTCAGATAGTAGACAGTAGTAATGAAGAAATTCCTTATCAAACTTCAGCTGATAATCAATATACATTTATTATGCCAGGAGAAGATGTTACAATCATTCCATCTTATGAAAGAACAACTGCAGCTGTTAATGTAGAAGATAATCCTCATACAAAAGAAATTATAATTGAAGTAAATGATGCAACTGCAGTTGTTTACGAAGATGTTGTACGTTTCACAGTAGAAGCAGAAGAGGGATACGAATTAGTGGATATTGAAATTACAGATGAAGAGGGTAATGATGTAGAATATCATAAAACAAACAAAGAAAATGAGTATGAGTTTATCATGCCAGATACAAATGTAGTAATAAAACCAATCTATAGAGAA
>CAMZHD010000022.1 GCA_947306705.1 uncultured Caryophanales bacterium | reverse complement strand
AATTATGATACGTAAAATTCTCTAAAAAAAGAAATATATCTAAAGATTAAGATATATGGAATGGATGAAAATCCGTTTTTGTGTGGTAAAATAGATATATACTATTTAACTCTCAGTTTCTGTCCTGTAGTTTTATAGGTAATAATCATATAATCATTTGTGAAAGGAAGGATAATATGGATCAAATTAAAATAGGAAAATTTATTTTAAATTGTAGAAAAGAAAAAGGTTTAACTCAAGAACAATTAGCAGAAAAATTAGGTGTTACAAGTAAATCAATTAGTAGATGGGAAAATGGCAATACAATGCCAGATTATTCTTTATTAAAAGACTTATGTAATGAGTTAGATATTAATGTTAATGAATTATTATCTGGTGAAAAAATTAAGGGGAATGATTATATGAATAAATCCGAGGAAAATTTAATTAAATTAAGAAAACAAATTGATAAAAGAAAAAAGGTATTAACGATTATTTCTTATGTATTTATGGCAATTATTATTGTTGCATTTATTTTAAATATAGTATTAAATCGTATATTTCCTGATGATAGACATTGGAATATAATTAGATATACATTTTTATATAGTGGTATTACTCTTTTTATAGTTTCTATTGTTCTTGAATTATTCAAATTTGATAAATAAAAGGATCGTCATATTTTGATATTACGATTAGCCATATGACCTGGATACTTGTATGGTATATTTGATATTGATTTATGGTAACCACAAAAATGATATATTTTTTAGGTAGATTAGTACAAAATCTACCTTTTTTATGCTATAATTTGAGTGATTTATACGCAAGGAAGTGATTCTTATGAATGAAAACAAAACGAATATCAATTGGTTGATATTGTTTTATAGTAACTTTCATAGATTTCCTTTATTTACAAGACTTTGCAAAGATTTAGATCTTGCATAGTTTATTAATTAAATTATAAAAAAAAGCAAAAAATAGTTCAAAATACCTAAAAATAGGTATTTTTTTATTAATAATTGAGTAACTGATATTGTCGTTGACACCATAACTTATAACATATTATATAAATTAACATATTATATAAATATAGAAAATATGTTCGAAATAAAACAATAATTGTAGTATAATATAAGTAGTTGATAATCATTGTAAAGGGGGAATTATATGAACAATAAATTAGCAACTATTACAAATCTTTTTGAAGGAAAGGAAATTAGAAGTGTTTGGGATGCTGAAAAAGAAGATTATTATTTTAGTGTTGTTGATGTTATTGGGGCACTTACTGAATCAGAACGAGCACGAAAGTATTGGAATGATATCAAAAGAGATTTAAAAAATGAAGGAAGTGAGTTGTCCGAAAAAATCGGACAACTGAAAATGAAGTCTAAAAAAGATGGAAAGAATTACTTAACAGATGTTTTAGATACTAAAGGTATATTTCGATTAATTGAATCAGTTTCTTCTCCAAAAGCTGAACCATTTAAGTTATGGTTAGCCCAATTGGGAAGTGAAAGAATTGATGAAGTTTTTGATCCAGAAAAAGCTATTAAAAGAGCAATCGATTATTATAGAAAAAGAGGATACGATGATAAGTGGATTGAAGCTAGATTAAAAGCAATATTAGATAGAAATAAATTAACTGATATATGGAAATCTGGAGGAATTACGAAAGATTTTGAATATGGTATTTTGACAAATGAAATATATAAAGAATGGTCTGGAATGAGTGCACAAGAATATAAATCGTTTAAAGGTATTCGAAAAGAAAATTTAAGAGATAATATGACAGAGATTGAGATCGCTTTATCAGATTTGGGAGAAATGACAACAAGACATCTTGCCCAAAAAGAAAAACCAATCGGACTTTCTGAAAATAGAAAAGTTGCTAAAAGAGGTGGAAGTGTTGCTAAGAAGACAAAAGAGTTCTATGAAGAAGTTACAGGATTAGATGCTATATCTATGAATAATTCTTTAAATTATCAATATTTAGATGAAGAAAGATTAATAGAAAAATAGGAATTCCAAGGATACTTCCTGTTTTTATATCCTGTTTTTTGATAGACTATTACTATACGGAGGTTATTATGGATCAAAAAAAGATAGGTAAATTTATTCAAGAAAGAAGAAAACTAAAAGAATTAACTCAAGTTGAACTAGCCGATAAATTAGGTGTTAGTAATCGTACAATTTCTAGTTGGGAAAATGGAAATAGTTTACCTGATTATTCTATGTTTCAAGATTTATGTAATGAATTAGATATTTCTATTAATGAATTGTTATCAGGAGAAAAACTAACGGAAGAAAATTATCAGCAAAAATTAGAAGAAAACTTTGTTAGTACGATTGATTATAATAATAAGAAAAGGAATAAAAAAATTAAGAAATTTATTATATTTATTATAATATTGGTTGTTTTATATTTATTATATAAGGTATTTATTGCATATTTTTATTATAAGGATTATTCAACTCATGAAGATAATTCTTTTCCATACAATCAAAATATAGAAACAATTCAAATACAAAATAATAATAAAGCAAATACAAAAGTGTTGCATGATGAATTAAATATTTATATTCCAGAAGGATTTGAACTAATTACAGATAAAGCAAAAAGTAATTTTGTAATGGATAATTGTGAACCTTATATTAAAGGTTTAATAGATAATAATAACTTTGATGCAATGATACTTGTTTGTAATAGGAGAAGAGAAAATGATATCGGCAACATTGATTATTACGGAAGAAATATTACACTTTTTCCATGGATGAATATTTATACTTTATTTGAAAAATATAATATACATGATTCTATTGATTTAATAAAATATTATCAAAATCATTATGATTTTAAACAAAATATTTTTACAAGAAGTGATGACATTAAAATAAATTATATTGCGAGAGATTATTCTAATTTTACTATTCCTTCTTATGATACTTTTTATTATTTAGAAAATGATTTAAGAGGTTATACGATTGAATATAAAAGAAATAAAGATAAATACTTTCAACAGACTGTTCTAAGTTATAAAGATGGAATGTATAGTGAAAATAATTATGGTGTTTCTTTTTATAATAATAAAGAAGAATATTTTAATCATGAAAATAGTATGGAAATTGTTAGTAGTATTTCAAGATGATAGAGTAGAGAAATCTACTCTTTTATGTTATAATTAGTGCAGTTAGGAAGTGATTCTATGAGCGATGGAAAAATTATTCAATGGTTTCCGGGGCATATGGCTAAGACAAAGAGGGAAATTAAAGAGAAATTAAATTTGATTGATATTGTCTATGAAGTTATTGACGCGAGAATGCCTATTTCTAGTAAAGTGGTTGATATTGATGAATTAATTCAGGATAAACCTAGGGTATTAGTTGTTACTAAATATGACTTATGTGATAAGGGTGAAACGGATAAAATACTTGAAAAATATAGAAAAATGTGTTATAATGTTGTCACTCTTGACTTGATAGGTGGTTCTGTTAATGAATTAATACAAGTTACTAAAAATATGATGAAACCTATCAATGAAGAAAGAGTCAAAAAAGGATTAAAAGAAAGAGCTTCTAGAATTTTGATTGTGGGTGCACCTAATGTTGGAAAAAGTACTTTAATCAATCGCTTAGTAGGGAAAAAATCAGTTGGTGTTGGTAATACTCCTGGTTTTACAAAAAGTCTTTCTTGGATCCGTATTAATAAGGATATGGAACTATTAGATTCTCCAGGTATCTTATGGCCTAAGATTGAGAATCAAGAAAATGCTCATGTTTTAGCTGCTTTTTCATCTATTAAAGAAGAAATTCTAAATATCGATAATATTGCATGTTTTATTTTGAATAAGATGGAAGAGTTATATCCTGAAAAATTAAAAGAACGCTATGGTATTGATAAGATTGATGAAGATTTTATGAATGCTTATGAGATGATTGGCAAGAAAAGGGGGGTATTGTCAAGAGGGGGCGTTGTAGATTATGAAAAGGTATCTGTTTTGATTATTCAAGACTTAAAAAGTGGTGCCTTTGGGCCTGTTACTTTTGACAGATTATAATGGCAATTAAAAATATAGTATTTCCTAAAAATACAATGTTTGATATTGAGCAAAGTATTACGGATGAGACACCAGTTACTGTTACAAATGGAAAAGATAAAAAGTTTTTTGTGATTCCTAAAAATCCAAAGATGTATTTAAAACCATTTAATTCATCTGAATTTATAGGACAGGAATTATGTACTATAAGAAATATTCGTTGTACTTACTATTTTATTGCGGCAATTGGTCTTTTTGATATTAAAGGAAGCTGTTGGTATCAAGATGTTGAAAAGCAACGTCCTCGCTTGGTAATAGGATCTTATGATTTTAAACATACTGGGTATCAATATAAGAATGTTGAGGATTATGGATTTAGTCGATTTGATGAGGATTTGTTTTCTAAAATGTTAACGGTTGCACCTGACGAAGAAAATAGAAGACAGCTTATGAACGATATGATGCAGATGTTAGCATTAGATATTTATATGGGGCAAACCGATCGTGGTTATTTCAATTTCTTATTTGAAGAAGATGAAAATCATAGAGTTCGATTGGCTCCTATATTTGACTTCGAATGTTCTCTTAATACTCAGTTCTTTGGACAACACGAAGATAAGATTACTTTAGGAGATTTGTATCATTTCAATACAATTGAAGATTGTAAGGAATTTATTCGAAGATACCCAATGTTTGGAAGCCTTTTAAATTCCTACTTATATGAAGATTTAGAATCTGTTGTAAAAACTGCTTATGGGAAAAGAAGAATGATTGTTCCAGATGATTGTTTAAAGAAATATCAAGAATTTGATGAAGATAGAAAAGAATTAATTAAAAGAATTGTTCATTAGACAATTCTTTTTTCTTGCAATTTTTAAATTCTTATTAGACAATTGAGTTGGTGAAGGTCATGAATCAAAAAGAAATATTTCAATTATTAGAATCCATTCCTTTAGAGAAAAATCAATTTGTAGTAGGTGAGATGGCTAGTATTGTTTGTCATGGGTTGAAGAGAACTTGTGATGAGTTAGTTGTTTATTCTTTAAAGCCAATATCTATTCCTGATTTATCTGTTATGGTAGTAGATACATTACCTGCTTCTGAAGAATTGAAAAATTATTTATTTTTATCATTGGAAAGTTGTTTAGAAAGATTAAAACTTGCGAATAATAATAATGATAAGGCTATTATTAAGAAAATATCATTATTTTTGGAATCTCAAGATACTTATCAATATGAGAGAAAATTAAGAGAAAAAGGAATTCACTTGATTGGTGGCGTTGATGAAGTAGGAAGAGGACCTCTTGTAGGACCTGTTGTTGCGGCATGTTGTATCCTACCAGAAGAATTTCATTTAGAGGGATTAACGGATAGTAAGAAGTTAAGTGAAAAGAAAAGAGAATACTTTTTTGAGGAAATTAAGAAGCAAGCAATTAGTTATGGAATAGGAATTGTCGATGAGAAGAGAATTGATGAGATTAATATTTATGAAGCAACAAAGGAAGCGATGATAGAAGCTATTCATAATTGTAAGATTCAACCAGAACATGTTTTGACAGATGCAATGAAATTGAATTTAGAGATTCCTGTTACTCCTATTATTAAGGGAGATTTGAAAAGTATTACGATTAGTGCTGCTAGTGTTCTTGCAAAAGTAACAAGAGATCGTATGTTATATGAATTAGATAAAAAATATCCTATGTATGATTTTAAAAGTAACGTAGGATATCCAACGAAGAAGCATGTAGATGCAATTGAAGAGTATGGAATACTTCCAGAACATAGAAAAAGTTATGGACCTGTAAAAGATTATTTAGAGAGACATCGTGCGTAATCTTTACAGACTCTTTTTTTCTTTTTATTTCCATTTTTTGAAATAATTATATATAATGGTTTTTATGGTAGATAGTTTTATCGATGTATTGACAAAAAGTTTTTTTGTTAGTATAAGTATACATGTTTGAGGAGTGGGTATTATGGCAAAAAATTTAGTGATCGTCGAAAGTCCTAGTAAAAGTAAAACAATTGAAAAGTATTTGGGAAGAGATTTTAAAGTAGTTTCTTCTAAAGGTCATATTCGTGATTTAGCAACGTCTGGACATTTAGGATTAGGTGTTGATGTTGAGAATGGATTTAAACCTACTTATGTTCCTATTAAAGGAAAAGCAGCTGTGATTAAAGAATTAAAAAGAAATGTTAAAGAGTGTGATATGGTTTATTTAGCTTCTGACCCTGACCGTGAAGGAGAAGCCATTGCTTGGCATTTAAAAGATACTTTAGGGATTAAAGATAAAGATTATAAGCGTGTATTATTTAATGAAATTACCCATGATAAAGTACTAGAAGCTATCGCTAATCCTACTGTTATTGATGATAATTTAGTGAAAAGTCAAGAGACTCGTAGAATTCTTGATCGTATTATTGGTTTTAGACTTAGTAAATTATTACAAGCTAAAATAGGAGCTAAAAGTGCTGGACGTGTACAAAGTGTTGCTTTAAAGTTAATTGTTGATAGAGAGCGTGAAATAGAAGCGTTCAATCCAGTTGAGTATTGGACGATTACTGCTCATTTTGATAAGTTTGATGCTAATTATTTTAAAGTTGTTGATAAAAAAGATGAAACTAAGATTTATGAAGAGTCTGAGGCTGATTCTGTATTAAATAATATTACTGATCAATATAGAGTTGAAGATGTTGATACTAAAAAGACTAGAAGAAGTGCAAAATATCCATTTACTACTTCTACCTTACAACAGGAAGCTTCTACTAAATTAGGATTTCCTGCTCGTAAGACTATGAGTGTTGCTCAAAAGTTATATGAAGGTATTGATTTAGGAACTGAGACTGTCGGACTTATTACTTATATGAGAACGGATTCTATTCGTTTAAGTGATGATTTCGTTAGACCAGCCATGAAATATATTGAAGAAAATTATGGTAAAGAGTATGTTGGTTATGTGAAACAAGCTAAGAAAAATGATAATGTACAAGATGCACATGAAGGTATTAGACCTACCAGTGTATTAAGAGAACCAACGAAGGTTAAACAATATTTAAGTAATGATGAATTTAAACTATATAGTTTAATTTATAAAAGAACCCTTGCTAGTTTAATGGCTGATGCATTATTGGATCAAACTACTGTTATTTTAGATAACAATCATTATAAATTTAAGACTACAGGAAGTGTTATTACTTTTTTAGGTTATTTAAAAGTATATGGTGATTATGAATCTAATGAAGATAATATTTTACCAGCATTTGTTGTGGGAGAAGAGAAGACTACTAAGAATGTAGAAAAGGAACAACATTTTACACAACCTCCTGCTAGATATACGGAAGCAAGACTTATTAAAGAATTAGAAGAGTTAGGTATTGGTAGACCTTCTACTTATGCTACAATTATTGATACTATTAAAAGTCATGATTTTGTAGTTCTTGAAGATAAGAAATTTAAACCTACTAGTATGGGTATTGAATCTACTGATAAATTACAAGAGAAATTTAGTGGTATTATTAATACTAGTTATACTAGTGAGATGGAAACTGATTTAGATGAGATTGCAGAAGGACATATGGTTTGGAATAAAGTATTAGATGATTTCTATAAGAAGTTTGAACCTATGGTACAAGAGGCATTTAAAACAATGGAAAAGAAAGCTGCAGAAGAGACAGGAGAAGTTTGTCCTGAATGTGGTAATCCTTTAGTCGTTCGTAAAGGAAAATATGGAGAATTTGTAGCTTGTAGTAATTATCCAACTTGTAAATATATTAAGAAGGATGAAGTAGAAGAAAAAGAAATTTGCGATTGCCCTAATTGTAAGGGAAAGATTGTTGAAAAGAAGAGTCGCAAGGGAAAAGTATTCTATGGATGTAATCATTATCCAAAATGTAAGACTGCTTATTGGGATATGCCAATTGGCAAGAAATGTCCAGAATGTGGAGAAATGCTTACAGAAAAGAATCATACTATTAAATGTAGTAGTTGCTCTTATGAAGAAAAATAGTATTGAGTCGTTAGACTTGATACTTTTTTTATGGTATACTGAAAAAGGAGGATGAGTTTATGAGTAAAGCAAATCGATACTTTTTAATTGCGAGAGATAGATTGACGAATGATTTTCAAATTATTCCTGTTACCGATGAGTATGGTTCTTCCTTAGAAGAGATTGATTCTTATACAACGGATTTTTTAGATGAAAAAGATTTTCAAGAAAAACTCTCTCGTAAAGGATTTTCATTTGCTAATCCTAATGATTTTTATATTGTAACTCAAGTAAAAAGAGGGGGACAAAATTATCTCAATCAATTAGAAGTACTCTATGCAGATAGTAGAGATATTCAAGAAGTTGCGGATCGTTCTCTTCATAAAAGAATGGAATCTTCTATTGGACTTATTCATCAGATTTATAATCGTTTCTTTCGTTTGCTTCAGCAAAGATCTGATTTTTATGACTTTGTTGTATTTGGGGATACTAATCTTTATAAAGAGTTTGTTGATTCTTTAACAGATAGTCGATATGAAGATTTATCTCAAGTTCAACATGGACCTAAAAGATGGATTTTAGAGTCTTATATATTAATTCGCAATGTATTAGAAACGGAATCTAGATTTCGTGATCCATATAGAGATCTTAGAAGAGATGAATCCTTTAGAGATGCTTTAAAACCAGAACTTATGAAAATAACTCATAAAGATTATGATCCAAATCAAATATCATTCTTTGATTTTGATTCTTTAGAAGGAGATGAGTTTGATGGAGGAGAAAAACATCCCGGAACTAGATAGTTATTTAGATTATTTAAAATATCAAAAAAATTATTCAGATTATACGATTTTAAGCTATAAAGAAGATATTGTTGAATACTTAAATTTTATTCAGAGTGAATCTTTATCCTTTAAAACGATTCAATATAGTGATATTCGTTTTTATTTAATGTATTTGAAAGATACTAAAAAAGATGATAATTCTTCTATTAATCGTAAATTAAGTTCTTTAAGGGGATTTTATAAATTCTTAGCGAATGAAAAGATTGTAGAAAGTAATGTTTTTTCTTTAGTCAATGGACCTAAAAAGAGTAAAAAATTACCTCGTTATTTTGAATATAATGAATTAGAAGAAATGTTTTTAGTTCCTGATAAGAAGACTCCTTTGGGACAAAGAGATTTATTAATACTTGAAATGTTATATGCAACAGGAGTTCGTGTAGGAGAACTTGTGGGGATGAAGGTTTCTGATATTGATTTAGGAAATAAAACAATTTTAATCCTTGGAAAAGGAAATAAAGAAAGATATGTTACGTATGGAGAGTATTGTGAAGATGCCTTAAAACTTTATTTAAATGATGGTAGAAATGCTTTAAATACTCAAAATAGTGACTATGTCTTTTTAAATCATAATGGAGGGGTTTTAACAGAAAGAGGAGTACGATATCTTTTGAATCAGATTATTCAAAAGACCAGTATTCATAAGAATATTTCTCCTCATATGATTCGTCATAGTTTTGCGACTCATTTGTTAAATCAAGGTTGCGACTTATTAACCGTTCAAAAATTATTAGGACATGAAAGCATAAAAGCAACTCAAATTTATACACATGTGACGACGGATCGATTAAAAGAAGTGTACTATCATAGTTTCCCAAGAGCTAAAAAAGATTAGCTCTTTTTCTTTTTTTATCAATAACTCTTTAATTTTTTAAAGAGATTCGATATAATAATATTGATTCAAAAAAGGGATGTGATCTTTTATGGAACCTGAATTTCATTCCCAGTTAGAATTATTCCAAAGAGTTCGTCCTGCGTTAGAGGCAAAAGAGACGGAATTAAAGAGACTTGGCTTTACGAATGTTAGGGCTATAGATGTTTGGAATTATTTGGTTGAGGTTAAATGGAAAAAAGGAAATGGATTAATGCTTTCCGATATAGTAGATGATATCTTAAATACTGATTGTCAAAGTATATCAGAGTATTCTAAGAATCCAGTTCCAAAAGAGATTAAATCTTTTGAGGATAGTAATATATTATGAGGTGAAAAGACATGAAAAAAGGAAAAGGAAAAGTTATACGTAATTCAATCATTTTAGTATTATTCATTGTGGGAATTAGTTTTTTATTTGTTCCACTATTTAAGAATTTAAAATTTGGATTGGATTTACAAGGAGGATTTGAAATTCTTTATAAGGCTGAATCTATTGATGGTTCTAAAATGAATAATGAAAAGATTGTAGCTACTTATAAAACATTAAGTAAAAGAATTGATAGTCTTGGGGTTAGTGAACCTGAAATCATTGTAGAAGGAAATGATAAGATTCGTGTTAAATTAGCAGGAGTTAAGAATCCTGAAGAAGCACGTACTCAATTATCTACGGTTGCGACATTATCATTCCGTGATACAGATGATAATTTATTAATGACAAGTGAAGTTCTACAAGCCGGAAAAGCAAAGATAGGACAAGACTCTGTTGGAAATCCAGCAGTTGCTTTATCCATTAAAGATAAAGACAAGTTCTACGAAGTAACGAAAGAAATTAGTGAACGTGGAGAAGGAAAGAATTATATTGTTATTTGGTTAGACTATAATGCATTAACAGATAGTTATTCTAAAGAAGCAGGATATTGTGGAACAAATGCTTCTAACTGTTTAAGTGCAGCAACTGTTTCACAAGGATTTGCAAGTGATGTTATTATTCAAGGTAATTTTACTTTAGAAGAAGTTAGTAACTTAGTTGATTTAATTAATAGTGGTTCTTTACCAAGTAAGTTAACAGAGTTATCTTCTCAAACAGTAGGAGCTTCTTTTGGAGATCAAACTCTACATACTACGTTAATTGCTGGTATTATTGCCATTGCTGCTATTATGATTTTATTAATGGTTATTTATCATTTTGCAGGATTTATTTCCTCTATCTCTATGATGCTTTATACATTCTTAGTATTTGGAGTATTCTGGGTTGTAGGAGGAGTTTTAACACTACCTGGAATTGCTGCTTTAGTACTTGGAATTGGTATGGCAGTAGATTCTAACGTTATTACATTTGCTCGTATTCGCGAAGAATTATTAAAAGGAAAAAGTTTACCAACTGCTTTCAGAGAAGGTTCTAAAGAAAGTTGGAGTGCTATTTTCGATTCTAATGTTACAACCATTATTGTTGCGATTATTATGTTTATCCTAGGAGAATCTAGTATTAAGGGATTTGCTACGATGTTAATCATTACAGTATTAGTAACAATGTTTACTATGGTATTCTTAACAAGATTCTTATTAAGAGTATTTGTTAATACTGGATATTTTGATGATAAAGTTGGATTATTCCTTGCCGTTAAGAAAGAAGATATTCCAAATGTTCATAAGAATGAAAAAGCAAAACCAAATCGTTTTGCCAATGTTAATTTCTTAGGATTTAGAAAATGGGCTGTATTGATTTCTTGTGTTATCTTATTAGTAGGTGGAATTTTCTTTGGTACAAAGGGATTCAATTTAGGAATTGATTATAAGTCTGGAACTTCTATTACAATCGTAAGTAGTCAAGATATGGGTGTAAAAGAAATCAAGAGTGACTTAAAAGAATTAGGATATAAAGCAAGTTCTGTTACAAAATCAAATGATGAAGTTAGTATCCGTATTGATGAGTCATTTAGTGGAGATCAAGTCAAAGAAGTTAATAAATATTTTGAAGATAAATATGAAGCAAAAGTTAATATTGGAGTTGTTTCTAACTTAGTTCAAAAAGAATTAGTTAAGAATGCAATTCTATCTGTTTTAGTTGCTTTATTAGGTATCATTCTTTATGTATCTATTCGTTTCAAATTTAGTTATGCAATTGGTGGAGTTGTTGCTTTAATGCACGACGTATTAATGATGTTTGCATTATTTGCAATCTTCCGTTTTGAAATTAGTTCCATGTTTATTGCAGCTGTTCTTGCGATTATTGGATATTCTATCAATGATACAATTGTATCGTTTGACCGTATCCGTGAGAATTTAAGAAAAGCAGATCGTTCAAAACTTAATTATAAAGAATTCTATGAAATCTGTAATCGAAGTGTACAAGAGACATTTACAAGAACCATTTATACAACGATTACTACATTACTTCCAGTTGTTATCTTATTAATATTAGGATCTAGTGGAATATTGAATTTCAACTTAGCTATGTTATTTGGATTAATTGCTGGTACTTATTCTTCTATCTTTATCGCAGCTTCTGTATTTATGTTGCTTGAGAAGAAGAATTTAGGAAAAGAAAAAGAGAAAAAAGTATATAAAGATGATTTAGAAGAAAAGAAAATAAAAGGAATAAATTGTTAATTTGAGGGGAGATGAGTTCTTTGTCAAATGAGATAGAAGAAAAGGATCTTACGATAGATGAGATTCTTACGAAAGCTCGTTCCTATATTGAAGATGAAGAACAAATTCGTGTAATAGAAAAGGCCTATCAGTTTGCGAAAGAGAAACATGAAGGCCAATTTCGTAAGAGTGGAGAGGCATACATTTATCATCCGATGAATGTTGCCTTAATTCTTATATCCGTATATGCTGATTATGAAACAATATCAGCTGGACTTATGCATGATGTTTTAGAAGATTGCGATTGTACTGAAGAAGAAATGGAAGAAGCTTTTGGAAGAAACATTACAAAGTTAGTTCAAGGAGTTACGAAATTAAGTAAGATTCATTTTTCAACGGAAAACGAATATTTAATTGATTATTATAAAAAGATTATTGTTGGAATGAGTGAAGATGTTCGTGTCATTATTATTAAATTAGCGGATCGTCTTCATAATATGAGAACTTTATGGGCAATTCCTGAAGATCGTCAAAAAGTAAAAGCTCATGAAGCATTGGAGATTTTAGCTCCTATTGCTCATCATTTAGGAATTCATAAGATTAAAAGTGAATTAGAAGATTTATCTCTTCGTTATTTAAAACCAGATGTATTTTATGATATTGCTGAAAAGTTAAATAAGACAAAACTTGAAAGAGATAAAACGGTTTATGATATGCAAGTAGAAGTTACGAACCTTCTTACAGAACATCATATTCCACATGAAATCAAAGGACGAGCAAAAAGTATTTATAGTATTTATAATAAATTAGATAAAGGAAAGAAATTTAGTGATATTTATGATTTACTTGCTCTTCGTATTTTAGTTAATACAGAACAAGAATGTTATTTGGCTTTAGGATTGATTCATTCCAAATTCCGTCCTTTACCAAAACGTTTTAAAGATTATATCGCTATGCCAAAACCAAATATGTATCAATCTCTTCATACGACTGTTTTTGGAATTGACGGATACTTATTTGAAATTCAAATTCGTACATACGATATGGATGAAGTGGCAGAAAATGGTATTGCTTCTCACTGGGCTTATAAAGAGAATGGGGGAAGTAAAACAAATGCAAATCTTCAATCTACGACAGAACAAAAATTACAGTTCTTTAAACAGATTATTGATTTAAGTCATGATAAGATGAGTAGTGAAGATTTTGTTAATACGGTTAAAGATGAAGTATTAAATAATAATATCTATTGTTATACTCCTAAAGGAGATGTAATTGAATTACCTAGAGGAGCAACTCCTTTGGATTTTGCTTATAAAATTCATACAAAAGTAGGAGAAACTACTGTAGGAGCAATTGTTAATAATAATATTGTTCCTTTGAACTATGAATTACAAGATAATGATATTGTTAAAATTAATACGAATAAAAACTCTACTCCTTCTAAAGAGTGGGTTAATATGGTTAAGAGTACTGCAACGAAGAATAAAATTAAAGCATTCTTTACGAAGAATGATCGAGAGATTTATATTGAACGTGGTAAGTATGCTTTAGAAAAAGAACTTCGTAAACGTAAATTAGTATTTTCTGATTTCTTAACAGATGAAAACGTTCAAAAGATTTGTGATGCGATTAAAGTAGAAGATTTAGATGAAATCTATTTGAATATTGGAAATGGAAAAGCTACCGTTAATGGTGTTATCAATGTAATTGATAAAACGGAAGAAGTAGTTCCTCCTAAAGTTGTTAAAGTTGCAAGTAAGAGTACAGATGCAGATATTATTGTTAGTGGAATTGACAAAGTAAAAGTTAATCTTGCTAATTGTTGTAATCCTGTATTTGGGGATTCTATTGTAGGATATATTACAAAGGGAAATGGAATTACAGTACATCGTATGAATTGTCATAACTTGGAAATGCTAGAAGATCGTACATTAGAAGTACGTTGGAATACAAATGTAAATAAGAGATATTTAACTTGTTTATTAATCTATACAAAAGATAGTGAAAATCATATGTTGGATTTAATGCAAACAATTTCTAGTATTAATGTATCTGTAGATGGTATTAAGATCATTAGTAAAGAAGAACATTCTATTTATGAAGTAACTTGTTATGTAACTGGATTAGAACAGTTGGATAAGTTATTAATCGCAATAGGAAAGAATCAATATATTGAGAAAGTTGAGAGGGCTTTTCGATGAGAGTATTAGTACAAAGAAGTGGAAATGCGAGTGTATCAATTGATGATAAAGTAGTAGGAAAGATTCCAGAAGGACTTGTTTTACTTGTTGGTTTTACGGAAGGCGATACACAAGAGAAAATTGAAGTGATGGCAAAAAAAGTAGTTCAACTTAGAATCTTTCCTGATGAAGAGGGAGTCATGAATAAAAGCATTTTAGAGTATGGTGGAAGTATTTTATCTATTTCTCAATTTACTTTATATGCGGATACGAAAAAAGGAAATAGACCTAGTTATATAGATGCTTTAAAAGGTGAGATGGCTACTACTTTATATGATTCTTTTAATGAAGAATTAAAAAAATATGTAGAAGTGGAGACAGGTGTATTTGGTGCTGATATGGTTGTATCTATTACCAATATTGGTCCTACTACTATTCTGTTAGAGAGGTAAGATATGTTTTCAAATAAATTAAATTATCAAATCATTAATTTTACTGCTTTTATGGTTCTTTTATATATAGGTTTATCTAATATTGGTTTATGGTGGGGAATCTTATCAAAATGTTTATCTGTTTTGTCTCCATTCATTATTGGATTTGCTTTTGCTTATGCTTTTACTCCTTTAGTAAGATGGCTAGAGAAAAAGGGACTTCCTAGAGCAATGGCTGTTGTTGTGACAATCTTAGGAGTGATTCTTTTATTGATTGGTCTTATGTGGGTTACATTACCAATGCTATATGATCAATTATCATTGTTTATTAAAATGATGATGGAAGTATTAAATAATATTAGTGATAAATTTGATATTAATATTGGTACTTTTAAAATCAAAATTGCAGATTATTTAAATTCTGCTTTAAAAGAAATTGGAATGATTACTTCTACAACGACTATTGGTATTTTAAATAAATCTTTAAGTTTCTTTAGTAAATTTATTGTAGGATTTGTAGGATTTATTTATTTCCTTGCAGATATGAATAAAATTCGTAGTGGTTTAAAGGAATTGTTATCTGAAGGACATAAGAAATTCCTTGGATATGTTAAATGTATGGATGTTGAAATTACTCAATATTTAAAAGGATTGGAAATCTTCATGGTGATTCAGTTCTTTGAATATAGTTTATTATTCTTTATTATTGGACATCCAAACTGGTTAGTGTTAGGAGTTCTTGCTTGTGTTACTACGGTTATTCCTTATTTTGGAGGTTTAATCACAAACTTAATTGCGATTTTAATGGCTAGTGTTGTATCACCAGGACTTGTCATCGCAACGATTGTGATTTGTTTGATTTTCCCACAATTAGATGGATATGTTATTAGTCCAAGAGTATATGGTAAAACCAATAACGTAAATCCTTTAATTACGATTATGGTTGTATCCATTGGTGGTACTTTGATGGGAGTTCCAGGTATTATTGCCGCTCTTCCTATCTATTTGTTACTACGTACAACGTATAATTATTATAAAAAAGATTTGAAAAAAGGAATGAATAAAGTAAAAGAGACAATTTAGTCTCTTTTTTTGTGGCTTTTTCATTGAATTTATATTATAATAGAGAACTAATTGGGGGGGATTCTATGATTCAAACAGGTACAAGACCAATCTATCGAGAAATAGAACAAGCAACAAAACTACAATCAAGAACAAAGAGTTTAGAAACTAAATTGGCTTTGGCTAATTACATCAATGATATGTATGAAGTTCTTTACTGCATGGGAGACGAACCGAGATTCCCCAAATATGCAGCTTTTGGAAGTAGAGAACATAAAGAAAAAATTGAATCTTTACTACATTCTTATCGTAAATTACAACTAGATAGTTTTTTAGAGCATAAAGATTTTCATCATTATATGTTTGGAGAAACTGTAACAGATGTACAAGAATTGATTGTTCCATTATTTGGAGGAGAAGAACCAAGAGAAGAAGTATTTTCAGATGTAGAATTCTACAATATTTTATATTCTTTTCTTCGAGAGTATGGTCTAGATGATCAGTTTAGAGCGTTTGATAAAAGTGGAAAAATGCTTTCTTTTGATCAACCTCAAAGAAATATGGATGGATTTACTTCTTTTAACCCAGCAACAGGAGAGACTTTTTTATTTGCAAAAGAAAACTATTTTGATTTTTCAACTATGACTACTTTAATTCATGAATTTGGTCATGGATATGATTTAGGAAAGATGGGAGCAAATCCACTAGCATTTAATCAATATTATTATTTGTCTCCTTTTTCAGAAGTGTTTCCAAGAGCGTTAGAAAGATTATTTCTTCGTTTTTGTGTACAAAATGGAATTCGAGGAAATTCTTCAAGAGAAAAGTTTTTAGATTTTGCAAGTTTTAATTATGATTATATGTTATGGGGATATGTATTATGTAAATTAGAAGATAACTTCTTCCATAAGCATAAAGATCTTAATTTTCAAATTGATAAAATTGTAAGAAAAGTTGGACATTCCTTTAATGATGCAGAGGCTTTATCAGAATCTCTTCATAGCTGCCCGGATTTTAATATTCGAGATGTTGTTAGATATACGTATGGAGATATTGTATCTATCTTTTTGGCAGATGATATGGAAGACTGTGGAATGAAATCCGAATTATTAGAATTCTTTATGAGAGGTCGTATTGGAGTATTCCGAGAAAGATTTTTAGAAGAAATGGGAATTAATCCAAGTAGTTATATGGAACATTATGAGAAGGAATATCAATATATTAAAAAGTAATTGAGAAAAGTATGGTTCTGTTTTATAATGAAATTAGACTTTAGGAGGGTATTATGATACAAAGACAAAAAGGGTGCAACGACATATTTGGTCGTGAAGCAAAAGTTTGGAAATATGTGGATACTGTCATTGATGCAATGATGGAAAAATATAATTATACCTATATCCGTACTCCTATTATTGAAGCTACAGAATTATTTCACAGAGGAATAGGGGATACAACGGATATTGTTACAAAAGAAAGTTATGACTTTGAGGATAAAGGGGGAAGAAAGATTACTCTTCGTCCAGAAGGTACTGCTGGAGTTGTTCGGAGTTTTATTGAAAATAAAATGTATGGAGATCCAAATCAACCAGTAAAAGTTTATTATAATGGTACGATGTATCGTTATGAGAGACCTCAAAGTGGTAGAGATAGAGAATTAACACAATTTGGTATGGAAGTACTTGGTAGTGATGATCCATTAAGTGATGCAGAAGTTATTTCATTAGCTGTTAATATCTACAAGATGTTAGGATTAAAAGAAATAAAAGTTAACATCAATAGTTTAGGAGATACAGAGTCTAGACTTCGTTATCGTGAGGCATTAATTAAGTACTTTAAACCACATATTCATGAATTGTGTGAAGATTGCCAAGAACGTTTAGAAAAGAATCCTCTTCGTATTTTGGATTGTAAAGTAGATGCAGAAAATGAAATTCTAAAGAGAGCTCCAAGAACACTAGAATATCTAAATGATGAGAGTAGAGATCGTTTTGAAAAAGTACAAGATTATCTTGATATTATGCAAATCCCATATGAAATCAATCCAAGTATTGTAAGAGGACTTGATTATTATAACCATACGGTATTTGAAATTGAAGCAAAAGTAGAAGGATTTGGTTCCAACAATGTACTAGGTGGAGGAGGACGTTATAACGGACTTGTTCAACAGTTAGATGGACCAGAAACTCCTTGCGTTGGATTTGCTTGTGGGTTAGGTAGACTAGTCAAAGCATTAGAATTAGAAGAAGTAAAATTACCAATCCAAGAAGGAATTGATTTGTTCCTACTTTATGTTAATGAAGAAGAAAAACAATATGCTGCTTATCTTGCTCAAGAGTTAAGACTTGCTGGATTCATTGTTGAAACAGAATATACAGGAAGAGCCTTAAAAGGACAATTTAAACAAGCTGACCGATTAAATGCAAGATATACATGTGTCTTAAATAGTGAAGATTTAAATAATAATGAAGTTAAGATTAAAGATAATCGTACGAAAGAAGAAGAGATTATCAGCTTAGATGTTTTAATCTATTATTTAGATGAGAAACTTAACACCAATGCAGATGATGAGTATGATGAGTGCCATTGCCAAGGTGATCATGATTGTCATTGCGAAGGTGGAGAACATGAGTGTCACTGCGAAGAATGTGAATGTGAAAAAGAATAAAAGTTGAAAAAACTTTTTTCTTTTTTTATTTAATGGTATACTGTTAAGTGTAAGGTGGTGGCTTTATGGGAAGACCAATTAAAAAATTACAAAAATCTGATATTAATAAGAATTCTTCTTCTCAAGTATCCCATACTATTCGAAAGATTAAAGAGAATGAAGCAAAGTATACAGCTGTATTAGTATTAGTATTTATGGCTTTGTTTTGTGTCATTGGATATTTTACTTTAAGAGTTAACAATGGATTTTTGACGGATTCTGTTCATCAATTAGATGTGGCAGATTATGGATTATCTCTTTCTAGTTCTGTTGTGACTTTATCTGCATCTAATGTTATGAGTGAGGAAGAAGGCCTTCAAAGTAATCCATACTATTTGACGGTAGAAAATCGTACGATGCATGATTTGAATTATAAAATTGTATTAGTAGAAGATGAAGATCTATATGAATCTTGTGGATGCCAATCTATTCCGCTAAATCAAATCCATTTCTCTTTTGAAGAGGAGAATCCTGCTATTTTGGATGAATCTCATACCGTTGGAAAAGCTTTTCTCATGAGTGGAAAGAAGAAACAATACAAGGTAAGAATTTGGCTAGATCCTTCCTATGATTCTTCTTTGGAAGCACATTTTCATGGGCATTTTGTGATAGAAAGACAGTAATGTCTTTTTTTATTGGATTTTTTGTGCTATAATGAAGTTGTCAGATAGATACGAGTAGGCGCTTTTAAAACCGACGAAAATAACGATAAGGGAGTTCGGAACAG
>CAMZHD010000021.1 GCA_947306705.1 uncultured Caryophanales bacterium | reverse complement strand
ATTTCAATTCTTCTAGAGAAGTAATTCCATATTTTTGAAATTCTCTTATAGTAGTTCCTCTAAAGGTTAGAAAATCTTTCTTAGGAGATGGAAATTCTTCTACTAAATTAGAAATATCTCTAGCGTCTTTTAAAAATCTATTTTGTTGTTCTTCTGTTAATAAACCATTTTCTTCATAGTTCCAGTTTCTTCGAAGAACAGCATTGATGGAACGAAAGTTATATCCTGTATAACTTCTAAGTATCATATAATCGTCTAATGATCTTTTCAAAGAGAATTCTTCTAAATCTTTTGCAAAATCTTTATCTTCAACAGTACGATTTCTTACACTTTCTAAAAGCATTTGAATTTCTTCTTGTGGTATATAATTCAAAAGCATTTTTGTCTGATAAGATATTCCTTTCTCCATTTTTTCACCCTCTATACGAAATATTCCCCTTGTTCTTTTTGAGAATGACTTCTCATTCTTTCCATAATTTTATCTCTTTCTTCAATAAGAGTCCCTTTTTCTCTACTTTTGAATTCTTTGTTAATGAGCTCGTTTAAAGCATCAAAATTTTCTTTTCCAACAGTTTCTAATATGATATCTATATTTCCATTTCTACGACTTTTTAAAATTGCTTCTCTAAATTCTTCAAAGAATGGTCGTGCTAAATGGAGTAGTCTGTCATAAGATGTTGAATATTGGTATTTTAGTTTTGTTGGATGATTGAAAATATGAATTCCTCTATCTACCATCATTTTACTAATTTCTTGCGCAATCATTTCATTGATTGCTTCATTGAATAATTCATACTCTCTTTTTGGTGCTTCTGTTAATGTATCTACTTTTTCAGCTTCTTCTTGTCGCATTCCTTCTTCAAAAACTTCCCATCCAGATGAATACGTATATGAGCGAGGAGTCGTTCCTAATAAATGAAGTTCTATAATGTGATTGATTTCATGAACTAAGTAATGATCAAAGAACTCCCAATCTGGTAGGTTAAAGTTTATATATAGTACTGGTATTAGTTCATAATGACCATCTTTTTCAATAATATTTGACTCAATACAAATCGTTTCTTGATTATAAGTTTTTGGAGTTAATACATTTTCTTTATCTAAGAAATCATAAACTGATAGTTTTCTTTGGGCTTCTTGATAATCTTTTGTCATTGGGAAATACTCTAGGTTTAAATCATTTAAGCATTCCCTCTTTTCTTCTATAAACTGTTCAACTCTAGAAGCATCTGGCCAAATAGCTTGTGCTTCTTTGGAATCAACATATGCCTGATAATCATTTCCTAATTGAATTCCTCTTTCATTAAAATAACGAATTCTTCTTTCTATGATTGATTTTGTTAGACTGTTTCTTCCGTTATAATTTGTAATGGCTTCTTCATTTTGCTTTTGAAATGCTTCTAAATCCGAATAACTTCCTAAAGAAGTTCCTAGTAAGTTTGTTACCTTTTTATCAACTAAAAATAAATTCCTACTATTATCTAGGTACTTGTTAACTCCTTCTCTTAACTCTTCTGGAATTAAATCCATACTCTCTCTTAATAGTCGTTTATAATACTTTTCTTTTAGGTCATGTTCAATCTGATCCATTCTTTCTTTTTCATCTGTCCACTCTTTATAGCAGTCCATGGTTTCTCTATATTCTTTTAAAGCTTGAATATAATAAGCAAGGATTTCATCTAGTTCTTTAAATGAGTCAAAGTTGTCTTCTAATGTTTCAAACGAAATATCTGGATTTACTTTTTTTAATAATTGTTCTACTCTTTTATACAATCTCTTGTATTGCGCTTTTTCATTACTTGCATCAATATAGTATTTAATATTTTCTTGTAACCAATATGGTTGTTCCTTACAAGATTCTGTTAGGGTTTGTGTTTCCACCATCTCTTGAAACTCTCTCCAAGTAAGATTTGGCATACTTTTCTTTAACTCTTCAAACCCTTCCATAAAGAATCTTTTGAGTCTTCCTTCTCTACCTAAATGATAAGATTCTCTTAATAATCCATATAAGAAAATAGGATGATTCTTATAATACTTTAGAAATGAAGAATTATCTAATAGAACAGATTTTGATAATTGGGTTCTAGACTTTTCGATTACTTCATTCATTAATGTGTTTGTTAGGTTTATTTCTTCTGATGCTAAGATTTGTGAAATGATTTTTGGTGTTTGATATCCGATTGGTACTAGTTTTTTAAATACTTCTTCTATTTCTTTTCGATGTTCTTCTCCATAATATTCAATGAATATTTCTTGGAATTGATGCATTCCTTCTTCTAGTTCTCTTGGATAAGAAAGAAGTGGATTAAGCGCTCTCATGATAAGCCTCCATCAGTAACTCTTTGAATGTACTGTAATTCAAAGGGTACTTTCCTTTTCCATGGTAAGTTTCTACAGAACTACCACAAATTACTTTTACGGTATATTCTTCTGTATCAATCTTAGAAGGTCCAATATATTCTTTTTCCCAAGATAATAGAGTCTCCTCTAGTTTCTTTAGAAAAGACTTTGAAACTGGATTCTTAGTATTATTGATGTAGCATACTTTGTCTTTCCAAACGACAAATGCTTCTATAATTACTAAAGAACCATTTTGTATTAGGATATCAAGAGCATCAATCATAGTATCACCATATTCATTATATCATGATATAATTAGCATTATAAGAGGTATATTTATGTATTTTATTCAAAAAAGTTTAACAAAATTTCATAATACACATTCTACTGGTTTTCTAGATCCAAAAGAATTAAAAGAAGTACAAAGTCAATTAAAGAAAAAAGACTATTTAATTTACTATCCTTATCCTGATAGTGAAAAGAATATTCTATATTCAGGAGAAATTCCAGAAGTTCTTTTATATGAAATAAAATCTAAAATTCCGTTAAGACATCAGGATATACTAGGTACATTGTATTCCTTAAATATTGCCTCTGAATACTTTGGAGATGTATTACTGATTGAGAATCATTATTATGTTTATATTCATCCCTTTATTCGGAATTATTTTGAGGCAAATTTTTTAAAAGTAAGAAATAGTTCGGTAGAAGTAGAAGAAATTCCTCTTAGTACTTTAGAAAACTATGAAAGAAGTTATGAATCATTAGAACTCATTGTATCTAGTAATCGAATTGATACGATTGTCTCTAGTATCTGTCATACTTCTAGGAGTATGATTCAAGAAATGCTTTCTAAAAAAGAAATATTTCTGAATTATGAAATACTAAAGGATGGTTCTGTTAAACTAAGAGAAGGAGATACTTTTAGTATTAAAAGAATTGGCAAATTCAAATATGTTGGAATTCTTAAAAATACAAAGAGTAATCATTTGATCGTAGAAATTAAACAATACAAATAAAAAGGTGTTAAACACCTTTTTTTAGTCTCCATAACGAATATCTAAATCAACGTATCCATTAATACCAGATACTTTTCCATCATCACATAACTGCCATACTTTATAATTTCCCATATAGTTTGTTTGAGAAGTATAATGAGCAAGCCATATTCCTGAAGGAGAATCCCATACACTTTCCATATAACTTTTAGAACCATAAAGCATTGCTTTTTTACCTGATTTTTCAATGACCTTACGGAATGCTTGATAAGATTGCTTTAATCCATAGAAGCTGAAATCATAGTATTGAAAATCTCCCCAGTTTTCCCAGTCATAGACGTATTCTAAATCTACTTTGAAGCTTTTTGTTTTTTCTAATAACCATTTTGCTTCTTTTTCAGCATCCTTACTACTATTTGCATTGGAATAGAAATAGACTCCTACTGGAATTCCTACATCATTAAATCCTTTTAAGTTTTGTAGATATTTATTATCTTCTACATAGTCTTTTCCAATTCCATCTCCACGTCCAATTCGAATATAAACAAACTCTACTCCAGCATCTTTTACTCTTTGGAAATTAATATCTCCTTGCCAATGAGAAATATCAATTCCAAAATGTGTATTTTCTCCTTTGTATGTTTCTCTAATTTCATTAAAATCTGTATAGGAAGAAGACCCTCCTCCCCCTCCAGAAGAATTACTTTTTCTTCTAACGGTTAATGTAAATGCATTAGAAGATTTATTTCCGGAAGAGTCTTCTCCCGTAAATACTAAATCGTATGTACCTGGAGTATTCACATCATATGTTCCTTCAATTGTACAAACAGGATTTGGATCATAGTTATCTCCACAGAATAAGTCTTTGGATAGATCACTATCATATCCTTGTGTAATGGTTTTACTCTTACTCATAAAAATCATAGGAGGAGTCATATCTACTACTTCAAATTCTACGGAATATTCGATTGGTAGATTCTCTTCATTAATATATTTAAAATGAACGGTTTTTGTTCCGATAGAAGAAGTATCAATTGTAGGATCTGTTTCTAGGGTTCCATTTAGTTCTTTTAAAAACATATGTAGTTTCATTCCAGATCGGTAAACTTCTACTTGATTCGTACTTAATTCTACTTTAATAATGGCATGTTTAATACGATAATCCCAATATAATTTCTTTCCAATAAAGTATCCAGCAACTAGTAAAATCACAATAATTGGAATGATAATCAACCACTTCTTCTTCATATCAAACACCTCTCTCCTATTATAACATAAAAAAAAGCACATTTAAGTGCTTTTATTTTGTTCCAAATATTCTATCTCCTGCATCTCCTAATCCAGGACAGATATATTTATTTTTATTAAGTTCTCTATCAATATGAGCACAGATTATTTTTACGTCTGGGTGCTTCTTTTCTACTGCTTTTAATCCTTCTGGGGCAGCAATTATACAAAGAAAGTTAATCTTCTTTACACCTTTTCCTTTTAGTAAGTCGATTGCATCAATCGCACTTCCTCCTGTTGCGAGCATAGGATCTAGTAAGAATACTTCTCTCTTTTCAATTCCTTTTGGAACTTTAAAGAAGTAATTTACTGGTTCAAATGTTTTTTCATCACGATACATTCCAATATGTCCTATTTTAGCATTTGGTACTACTGTGATAACTCCATCTAACATTCCCATACCAGCTCTTAAGATTGGAACAAAGGCATATCGATCTTCTTCTAATTGACCTGTTTCCATCTTTTCTAATGGGGTTTTGATTGTTACTTTCTTTAGTTTTACATCCTTCATAGCTTCATAACATAAGAACATTGCGATTTCACTGATTAATTCACGAAATTCTTTTGTTCCTGTATGTTCATCTCTTAAGATAGATAGTTTATGCTCTATTAAGGGATGATTTAATTCTACCACATTCATATTGTCCTCCTACTTTTTCTTTTTATTTTGCGGTTTATTCATTTCTTGACGAATTGTTTTGATAATATCTTCTTTTAATTCTACTGTTAATTCGTCTTTAATATCTTTCTTTAATTTATTCATATCTGTTTTTACAGTACGAACATCTTCTACTAAAGTAGCGATTGGCTTCTTTTCTCCTGGTAAGAAAGAGTTTAATAAGATTCCGAAGATAGCAGCAAGACTCATTCCTGAGATTGTTAGAGAAAGATCTCCACTAACGATCGCAACAGCTGCTCCTCCTAATCCAAGTACTAACATAGAAGAAGCTACGATAATGTTTTTAGATTCTTCAAAGTTAACTTGATTTTTGATTAATACTTTTAAACCATTTACAGCAATAAATCCATATAGAAGTAAAGATACTCCTCCTAATACTGCATTAGGGATTGTTGATACTAAGGCAGTAAATTTACCTAAGAATCCAATTACAATGGCAAAGATAGCAGCAAGTCCTATTACTTTTACACTTGCGACTCTTGTCATACCTACAACAGATGTATTTTCTCCATAAGTGGTATTAGCAGGTCCTCCTAATAATCCAGCAGCAAATGTTGCGAGACCATCTCCTAATAAGGTTCTATCTAGACCTGGATCTTTAATTAAATCACGACCAATGATATTACTTAAAGATGTGTGATCTCCAATATGTTCACAAAGTGTTACTAATGCGATTGGTGCAATTGTTAGTAATGCTGTGAAATTTAATTGGTAATCTTTGAATAAGATTTTAAATTTTGGAAGTGAAAACCAACTAGCTTCGGCAACTGGTTTGAAATCAATCATTCCAAGACATACAGCAACGATATATCCACATAGTATTCCTACTAAGAAAGGAATAATCTTGAAGAATCCTTTTGCTTTTGTCATTACAATAGCAGTTGTGATAAATGATACAAATGCTACTAATAATACTTTCCATTCTAATGCAGATCCATCTGCTAGTCCTATTTGACCAATAGCAGAAGGAGCAAGTCCTAGTCCTATGATCATAATCATTGGACCAATGACAACTGGTGGTAATAGTTTTTCTAACCATTCCTTTCCAGCAAAGTGAATGATAATTGCGACTAATATGTAGATTAATCCAACTACCATAATACCTGTCATAGCTCCTGCAATTCCTGCTTTTGTATAAGCAGCTGCGATTGGAACAATGAAGGCGAAGGAACTTCCTAGATAAACTGGGGATTTCCCTTTGGTACATAAAATATAAATTAATGTACCAATACCAGATGTTACAAGTGCTACTGGGATTGTTAATACTTCTTTACCAGCAGCGGCATTTACAAGGATTGGAACTAGAATGGTTGCTCCAAACATTGCAAATAAGTGTTGAAACGCTAAGATGATGGCTTCTTTTAGTGGTGGCATTTCATTGATATCATATGCCATCTTTTGACTATTCATATATATCTCCTCTCTAAGGGGTGTTCTTTACCAAAAAAAAGAAGGAACTTCTAAAAAGAAATACCTTCTAAATAAACAATAAAGAAACAATACTTAATAAGAACATATTAGTACAAACAGTAATGCCTTGAATAGTCTTAATCTTTTTTACTGATGTCTCTAACATATTCTCACGCCCTTTATATAAGAATACTCAATTTTTTTCTAAAATGCAAGTTTTTATCAAAAAAAGAGTACTATTTCATGCACTCTTCTATGGCTCTCGCTAATTGATCCGGACAAGAGGTATCTCTAAAACCACAACGAACTCCTCTTAGTTTATCTTTTACGACTTCTAAATCTTGTCCTTCTACTAAGGCTGCGATTCCTTTTTGGTTTCCATTACAACCACCTGTAAATTCTACATTTTTGATTTTTCCATCTTCTACATCAAAATCTATTTGTGTAGAGCAAGTTCCTTTTGTCTTATAGGTTTTATGCATCCTACTTTCCTCCTCTGATCTTATGAATTATTTTCATCAAATAGTAATGCCAAGTAATTGGCAACTCATATTCTCCAATTAACTCTTCTACATACCCATTGAATCCTCTTTTAAATTCATAAATCCCATAATCTTTTGGATGTTCATTAATATTTTCTGGAATTCCATAAAAATTATGTTTTTTAAATCCATTCTCAATTCCATATTTAATTAATTCCCATTGAATTAAATACTGTGAATTAAACTTCATAAATTCTTCATAATTTCCACTTGATAAGTAAATAACTTCTGGTTGAATTAACATGAACATGGAACCTGATAACGTAATGACATCTGTCTTCTTTTCTTCCATAATTTCTTCGGATTCTTTAATCCGTTTATCAATAGATTCCATTTCATTTGTTAAATTCTTTTTGGCACCATCATTATATTTCGCATCACTTAAACTATTGATCTTTTCTTCTTTTTCTTTTCTCTCTTCTTTTAATCCTTCTACATAGTTCTTTAAATTTAATTCTGTAATAAAGAATTTCACTTCATTTTTTTCATGAAATAAGTTATACATTTCTTGGTAGTAAGATAATCTTCTATTCGCAAATCCTTTTCTTTGAGATGTTTCTTCCATAATACTTTGAAATCTTTCTAATTCATCATAAGATATCTCATTTACTGTGATTCCAAACTTTTCTGCTTTACGGATAGTATTTCTTGTATTTGGTTTCATTTCTTTTAGAATTTGTTCTTCATCTTTTCCTTCTAAATCTAGAGAGAACATCCATCCAACTTGTTCCATCTCTTTCGTTGGAACTCTTTTAAATCCAAGAGATTTTAGGTTTTCTACTACAGAGGAATTATCTTCTCCTCCTTCTACAATATTTCCATCAATATCTCTTTGTTTAAAATGTACATAGGGATCAATTCTTAAGATATATCCTTTATGATCTTTTAAATATCTTTTTAACTCTTTGGTGAAGAAGTCTACTAATTCTTTATTTTGAAAGTCTAGTAAGTATCCTCTAGGAGAATAGAATTCCCATTTTCCAAAGTGTCTTTTGTGTCCTAGTAACATTGTTGCGGCAACTAGTTTTTTATCTTCTTTTACTCCTACATAGGTTGTAGTCCAATTGGATTTTTCTCTTAGTTTTGATATTTCTGGAGCTGATAAGAAAGTCTTTAGAGGATGATTCTCCCAGAACTCTCTATATTCTTTTTCCGTTATCTCTTGAAATTTCATCATAAGCACCTCTTTTTTATTATACCATAGGAAAAGACTACTTAGTAGTCTTCTTTTTCTTCTTCTCTCTTAGTTTCTTTTCTTCTCTTTGTTTTTCTGTTTCTTCTACTACTACCGGTTTTTTTCCATGATCTAGGATTGTTAGAATAAATAGTACAAATACTGTGAATAGTAACATTAAAGAAACACATAATAGAATACTAAATTTTTCTTTTTTCTCTTCGGTTGTATCTAGATAACTATTTCTTAAATAGATATCATAGTTTTCTTCTGTAATCACAACTTCGTTTTCTGCGGGTAAGAAGTTTACAATGTTTTGAATGGCTAAATCTTTCATTTCTTTTGTTGTGATTCTAGGATATCCATAGACTCTTACTGGGTCTGGTTCTTTTGTTGTTCTCTCATAGGTATAATCAATGATTGCTTTAAAACGGTCATATTGATTCTCATTGATCGCAACTAAGTATGTATGCCAGGAACCATTTGGTTCTTCTGTAATCACAAAGTGAATTCCCACATTGGACTCTTCATAAAAAGCAAATTTTTCTGACATTTTATAGATATCTAAATAGGTATATTCTTCTACACTATCGACTTGATCCCAAGATAGGATTTTTTTCTTTTCTTGGAATAATCTATATGAACAATAAAAAAGAATTGTAATGATCCCTAAATAAATCAAACAAACAAATATTTTTAAAAAGATATTTCTTTCTCTTTTTGGTTTCATATTAATCCCTCGTTTTTTTATAATAACATAAAACTAAAAAAGAAAAAAGAATAACTTATTAATTATTCTTTTCTTTAAATAATTCTTTAGAACTTTCTTTTGGAATGAGCATTTTCATACTTTGTTCTACTTTAAAAGTAAAGGTTTGACTATTGGATTGATACTCTTCTCCATCAATACACCAAGAAGATTTTGGTTTATCTAAGAATTCAATTTCAAAGTGACTGGTTTGATAATAACGAACATTTGGGATATCTTTTACATCCATAGTTGATGCGAGTACTAACATTTTCAACATATCTTTTTTGGTTGTGACATGTGCCATGGCAACTTCAAACATATTATCATCTAACTTAACATCATAATAAACATCTGGCTGTCCCGCAATTCTAGAGGAATTGGAGATAAAGAAGAATGAATAATCTCCTTCGTACTCTACTCCGTCTACTCTATATCGTACATTATAACTATGAATTTTATTTCTTAATTGTTTTAATCCATATAAGATATAAGCAATTTTTCCATATCGTTTCTTTAAACTTCTTGGAGTAGCGTATGCGAGTTCAATATAGTCTCCTAGACAAGCTACATAAACAAAAGGAGTATCATCGATATAACAGATATCTACTTTCTTTGCTTTTCCTTGTAGGATGTCTTCTAGATTTTCATAGATATCTTTATCTAATCCATACATTCCACCAACATCATTGGTACTTCCTAAAGGAAGAGGGGCGATTGTCAGTTTCTTTTCTCGCTTCATGTTTCCAGAGACAATTTCATTTAGAGTACCGTCTCCTCCACCGCTGATGACTAAATCCACATTTCGGTCAAGTGACTGAACAATATTTTCGGCATCTCCTTTAGCTTTCGTGAAAATGATATCGGTATCATATCCATATTTTCTTAATATGTCATAGAATTCTTGATATCCTTTAATCTTTTTCTTTTTCCCACTTTCTGGATTTACAATCATTACACATTTTTTGATAGTATCACCACCATTTGGTTTTCACCATCATTATAACATAAAAAAAAGAAGGTTAAACCCTCTTTTCATTTAATTCTTCTGCAAGTGCTTTCGCAACTAACATAGAGTCTTCCATAGAATTATAAATCCATGCCCCATAACGTCCAATGGTATAGACATCTTTTTCCTTAAATTCTTCTTTTAAGGCATCTATTTTCTTGGTTGTTTCTGTATTGATATGAACGTATGCGGGAGACATAATAATCGATTCATAATCGACTAATGTCATCTCTTCATTGATGATTCCTTGTTTCTTTAGATTCTCTAATGTTAACGATAATTGTTTCTCAATCTCTTCTTTGGTGATTTCAATATCTTTTCCATATCCTATTTCAATGTACATACTAAGTTTTTCTGTTCTTAAAATGTTATTATAAAAACCTACTCGATAGTAATTACACTCAGAAGATGGAATGTATAACCAATGTTCTTTGGTACAAAGAGGAGATGGTTTATCAAAACCAAGATTGAATACTAATACTTTATTAAATGACATTTCTTCTAATAATTCTTTATGAATTCCTAGTAGTTCTAAGAAATGATTCAAAGGCATTGTATTAATTAGATTTTGATATTCTACTTTCTCTCCATTGGATAAAGTGGCTTCTTTTGTATCTAAATTAATTTTCACAACAGAGGTATTTAATAATACTTTTTCTTTCTCTAAATTATCATAAAGAACTTTAATAAAGCTTTCTGCTCCTCCTTTAGGATATAAGAAACTACTATTATAAGAATTCATTGTATTCTCTTTCATATTATTAATAATCGCTTCTTTATCGGCATAAGGGAAGAAACGTCCCATTGCATCTACATCTAAGTTCTTTAAATCTGTTGCGTATAATTTTTCGTTATATGGCTTTAGAAATTTCTCAACAATGGATTTTCCAAATTTTCCATATAACATATCTAAGAAATTTTCATATGTTTCTTTTTCAACTTTATGAAATAAATCATATAAGCAATCAATAAAATCTTGTTTTTCTAATTGATGAATGTTTGCTTGAAATGGGAAATCAATGAAGGAACCATTATATAATATCTTGGTACATTTTTGATTATATAGGATTTCATCTTCTGGCATATTCTTTAAGAATAAGTCTTTCAATTCTTGTGTATTGAAGTGAAAGAAATGTCCTGCATAATCCCATACATAACCATTTCTTTTGGTTGTTTTACAGTATCCCCCTACTCGGTCTTCTTTTTCCACAATCAAATAGTCTTCTTTTGTGAAATTTGCATAGGTTAATCCTGAAATACCGGCACCAATAATTAAATTTGTAGTCTTCATAGACTCACCTTCTTTTATTTATCTTTAAACTTCTCAATAATAGCATCTACAATTCTTTCAGATGCATGTCCATCTCCATATGGATTAGATGCTTTACTCATCTTATCATATGCTTTTTGATCGGTTAAAAGAATTTTTGCTTCTCTATAAATATTCTTTTCATCTGTACCAACTAGTTTTAGAGTACCTGCATCAATTCCTTCTGGACGTTCTGTAGTATCTCTTAATACTAATACTGGTTTTCCAAGAGAAGGTGCTTCTTCTTGTACTCCTCCTGAGTCAGACATTATCATATAACAATTATTAATAAAGTTATGGAAATCAAATACTTCTAATGGTTCAATTAGTTTTACACGATCACAACCATCAAATATTTCATGAGCTACATCTCTTACTTTTGGGTTTAAGTGAATTGGATATAATACTTTTACATCTTCGAATTCATCTACAATCTTACGAATGGCTTTGAAGATATGTCTCATAGGATCTCCTAGATTTTCTCTTCTATGAGCCGTTACTAAGATTAATCTTTCATCTTTCTTAATCCAATCTAATTCTGGATGTTTATAGTTTTTCTTAACAGTTGTAGCCATGGCATCAATCGCAGTATTTCCTGTTACATAGATTTTATCTTTATCAATATTCTCATCTAATAAATTTTGTCTACTTAATTTTGTAGGAGCAAAGTACATATCTGTCATACAGTCTACCATTTGACGATTCATCTCTTCTGGATAAGGACTATATTTATCATTCGTACGAAGTCCTGCTTCTACGTGTCCGATTGCGACTTGGTTATAGAATGCAGCAAGTGCTCCTGCGAATGTCGTTGTTGTATCTCCATGAACTAATACGATATCAGGCATTTCCTTTTTAATAACATCTTCTAATCCATATAGAACTCTTGATGTAATATCAGATAACGTTTGTCCTTGCTTCATAATATCTAAATCATAATCTGGTTTAATCTTGAAAGTCTCTAGTACTTGATCAAGCATTTGTCTATGTTGAGCTGTTACACATACAATACTTTTTATTTCTTTTCTTTTTTCTAATTCCTTTACTAAAGGAGCCATTTTAATAGCTTCTGGTCGTGTACCAAATACACTCATTACTTTGATTTTCTTCATAATATCCTCCTATTTCTTATCAATTTCTTTATCAAATGTTTTGGCTATTGTCTTCATGTTGTATTTCTCATCTTTTGTATTTTTAATAGATGTCTTTCCTTCTAATATCATTACTAGATTATTGTAGATATCTTCTACACTATGAGAAGATACAACTCCCCCTACTTCTTTTACAATATCAGCACTTGGTCCATCTAACATGGTAATCGCAAAAATATTTCTTCCAGATCCAATATAATCTGCTAGTTTTGCTGCATAGAATATATTCTTTGGAAGTACTTTCCCTAGATTGGCATCAACAAGTAATAATAAATTACTTTCTTGCATAATCTTTAAACTTTCTAAGTACTTAACTGGTTTCTTAAATTTCACAACTTCACATAAATCATGATCGACTAAGTATACTTTATCTTGATCAGACATATTTCCATAGATATCTATTTCTAAGGAATTAAACAATGTCTTTTTGTTCTCTCTTAGACGTTCCAAAGCTAGTAAGAAATTCTTTGGAGTTCTTGTTTCATCTAGATGTCCTAGGTAGGATATCTTTTTTGTCTTTGTACTATTTTCTTTTACTTTTTTATCATAGAAATCTTCATCATATCCATGAGGAAGCAATAAGGCTTTTCTTGTTACTTTTTCTTCATATCCTTGTAACATAAATTCTTGTTGGTAAGGATTATTGAAAATAATACGATTACATTTTTTAAAGACTTGTTCTTGAAGAACTTTATCTTTATAAAGTCTTGTATGTTTTCTTTTATATTTTTTATCTTTATAATTCCAGAACCAATTTTTTAGAATTCTCTTAGGAGATAATACATATTTTATAGAATGTTTTTCTAATACTCCTGTACCACGTACTTTATATGGAGAAACCCTTTCTATTAGTTTTAAATATGGATTATTGGTAATAGGATCTCCGAAAGATGCAATCCACATGATATCTGGAAATTTTTCTTTTAGTGCTAAAGCTATTTCATGAGATTCAGGAGCCATAGAACGAGACATAATAAAGTCATATTCTTTAATATGTTCTACTCCATACTGAATTCCTTTTTTTACCCAATCTTCTATGGAAGAAGATTCTGCATAAATTGGATGAATATTTGGAGAAGTTAGACTTTCTTCATTTGTATCATAACTCCAACTTTTATCATTCTTTTGAGTAAATACATCATACTCAAATTTTGAATTTTTCAACAATTTAAATGTACAAATTCCTTCAGAGGAATTAATAGGAGGAAAGTACCAGCTAATGACTAATCCTTTTTTCATACTTAAGCCTCCTTCTTTCTTCTGTTTTCTCTTCTATCACAGATTCTACTCAATAAACTATTCTTTGTTTGTGCATAACGGAATTTGAATCTACGATTCCATTTAATATAATCGTGTTTTTCCAATGCTTTATATAAAGTGGGTTCTTCTCTTTTTAAGAACTCATCAAATTCTATCATCTCTTTGATTGTCTCTTTCTCAGGAAGTCTTGCTTTACAATAAATAATATAATGAGTATTTAATAATATTAATAAACAATTCTTAATATATTCCTTCTTTGGATTGGAATCTGGAATTTGTTTATAAAATTCTAGGATTCTTTTACATACTTTATCATGATGCATTCTATTTTTAACATAACTTTGAATATTAATACTTTGATCTAATCTTCCAATAAAGTAACGATAGATATCAAAGTCTAATGCAATCATAGAATCCATCTCTAAGTATGGTAGAAGGATATATTCCATATCTACATAGAATGTCTTTTCATCTAAATGTAGATTTGCTTTTCTTAATTTTTCTGTTTTATACGTAGAGGTTGCCATGAAGAAGTAATCTTCTCCAAGAGAAGCATAATCAAATGTATTTAAATCATATTCTTTATTATATTCTAATTCATCATAATGATGTTTTTTGATTTCTCCTGAATAGATTAATTCTTCTGTATAATCTGTTAATACAATATCTGTATCACATTTTTTAAGAGCTTTTACATAGTCTTTGAATTCATCAATATTTACCCAGTCATCTGAGTCAATTACTCGGAAGTATTTTCCTGTTGCGACTTTTAATCCTGCATTAATGGTGGAACCATGTCCTCCATTTTCTTTATCAATTACTACTACTGTATCTGGATATTTGTTTTCATATTCTCTGGCAATTTCCAAGGAAGAATCTTTACTACCATCGTTTACGACGATTAGTTCAATATCCTTTAATACCGTAGAATCATATAATAAAGAATCTAAACATCTTCTTAAATACTTTTCCACATTATAAGTTGGAATGACTATGGATACTATTTTCATAACTCACCTACAAAACTATGATTTCTTCATTTCTTTTTACTTTATTCTTACAATCTTTTTCTACATATACACGAGAAGCTGTATTAACAACTTCATCTTCAAAATCGACTAATTGAATTAATCCACTTGAGATTGTATCTTCTTCTGGTTTTACTTCACTACGGATATAAACTAAGTGTTTTTCCATTAATTCTTTCTTGATTGTCTCTTTTATTTTATCAGATACCTTTGTAATATCTTTTACATAGAATTCTACTAAGTCTGTATTCTTTGATTTCTTATCTAAATGATATTTATCAAATTCTTTTTCCCATTTTGAAATCCAAATGGTTTTATTAAATGCTTTTGCAACTTCTACTCCACGTTTTTTAATAATCATTTGATCTTCATAATGAGTGACTGCATGTTCTAGTGTTTCCCATAAAGCATCTGCATTTGGTTCAATTAAGTAACCATTATAACCATTAATGATTAAGTCACTTAAACCACCAATTCTAGTAGATACTACTAAGTTTCCACTTGCCATGGCTTCTAGACAAGATAGAGAAGTTCCTTCACTATAAATGGTTGGGATTAAACTGATATCCGCATCTTTATAAACATCATGCATTTCGAATGGAGATTTACTATAACGGAATACTCTCTTTGGATACTTCTTGCATAATGCATCAATATCATCGGTTTCCTTTTTAAATCCTTTTCCTACAAAATGGAATTCTACATTCTTATGATCTTTTACTAATTTTTCAGCTGCTTCTAATGCGATATAAACTCCTCTTGGTTTATACAATCTTCTTGGATATACAATTACAATCTTATCTCTTGGAGTTGTATAATCTGGACGAGGTACAAACTCTTTTACATCTACATAGTTTGGAATAACTGAGAATTTTTTATTTCCAATTGTAAAGTCAATGGTTTGGAACCAGTTTGCTGTATTTGTATCAACTGATACTAACGTATCACATCTTTTTGCACTTTCAATAATTGCTTCTTTACTTTGCCAAAAACTCATCGCATCTAAGTTACGGTTCGTATCTCCATCCCAACCAATTCCGTGAGAAATTCCGATAGATGGAGAAGCACAGTTAGGGAAACATTCAAAGAATGCAGAATAAATGTGTAATTGACTCTTTCCATGTGTTAGGTGAATATAATGTTTTGTTTGTCTATCGTTATAGCGATCATCAAACTCTAATGGTAGCCCACGAAGAGACATACCAATAACATTAATTCCATTATATTTACGGAAGAATGGTACTTCTGAGTTTTGATAAATATCTAAGTTGATTCCTCTTTTCTTAAAGATTTCATATAAATCAATTAGATATCTTTCAGCTCCTCCTGAGTAATAGTTAGAACCTTTATAATTAAAGAATGTATTACATTTAACAGTTACACAATCTTTTACATTATAGTTTGCGAAGTACTTAAAGTTTTCAATCTTTTCAAATAACTCGTTTACTTCTTCTTCAAAAGAATCATCAAAAGAAATGTGTTTTCCAAAATAATAGTCTTTTAAATCATAATTCTTTTTACTGATAATTAGAAAAGCTCGATCATAATATAGTTTTAATAATTCTTTCTTATTAACTTCATTCTTTTCTAGCTTTTCTGCTTTTTTATTCACAAGATAGATAATATTTAAATGTACATTTTTATCTTTAAAAGCTTCTTTTACTCGGTCTACATCTACTGTTTGATCTACTACTACATCAATACTTGCTTTAGGAGTATTATAATCTACTAATTTTCCAATATTAGAACCTTTTTTGTAATTATATTGTTCTATAATTGCTTCTTGTTCTTTTTCTTCTTCTGTTTGATGTCTTGCTTTTATCTTTTTCTTAACACCTTTAATTCCTTCTTTTTTAATCGTTTTTAAAAACTTAATAAAAGTTATTACTTTCATTCTTTTTAAAAAATTATAAATTCTTATGTCGTCACTATTCATCTTCTATTCACCTCAACTCAATTGCTCTTTATAATAGTCATCACATATCTTATTGGTTTTCCCCATTTCGACAATCTCTCCATGATCTAACCAAACCACTTTCGTACATAAATCACGAATGGAATCTAAGGAGTGAGATACATACAATACTGTAGTTCCTCCTTTAATTAATTCCATCATTTTCTTTTTACTCTTTTCTTGAAATTTAATATCTCCAACTGCCAATATTTCATCTACGATTAATATTTCAGGATTTACAATCGTCGCAATTGAGAAAGCTAATTTTGCAACCATACCGGAAGAAAAGTTCTTTACCGGTACATCTAAGAAATCTTTTAATTCTGAGAATTCGACTATATCATCAAATTTCTCTGTTAAGAACTTCTTAGAATATCCTAAGATTGCTCCATTTAAGAAAATATTTTCTCGAGCTGTTAAGTTTCCATCGAAACCTGCTCCTAATTCAATCATAGGAGAAATAACTCCTTTAACAGTTACTTTTCCTTTTGTTGGTTTCATAACACCACTCACTACTTTTAATAAAGTACTTTTACCAGCACCATTACTTCCAATTAAACCAACAACTTCTCCTTTTTCTACGTTGAAACTAACATCTTTTAAAGCCCAGAATTCTTCTTTCTTTTTTCTCTTTTTTCTTTCTTTTGGACTTAAGAAATTTACAAATGCTTGTTTAATAGAAAATTCTTTTTCTATTCCAAGATTAAATCTCATGGAAACATGTTCTATATTTATCATAAAGTCCTCCTATACATAATATATGAACTTATCTTGGTTCTTTCTAAAGATAAAGGCTCCGAATAGTAATGTTACTACTCCGATAGCTCCTAGAATTCCAAGTGTCACCAAAGAAGGTGCTTGTTCATATACTACTATTAATCTTGTTGTATTTAAGAATTGAAATAATGGGTTAAATTGCATTAAGAATTGTAATTTTTCTGGTAATATTTCAATACTATAAAATACTGGTGTTAAGTAATTCCACATTGTTAGGATGATTCCATAAATATAGAATACATCTCGTAAGAATACGGATACACAGGATAGGAATAATCCAACTCCTACTGTGAATAAGAAGAAACAGAAGAATACATATGGTAATAATAAATAATACCAATTAAAGTGACATACATATTCTCCTAATCCTACATGGGATAAAGCAACAACTCCTAACCATGGAATTAAGGTTAATAAGAAGTTGATTCCTACAAACATACATTTCGCAATTGGGAATATATATTTTGGAATATATACTTTATTAATTAATAAGAAGTTTTCTACTACGGATGTCATTGCGGCATGAGAGGCTTCACTAAAGTAGTTAAACATAATAATACCTGTCATTAAGTATACTAAGTAGTTAATTCCTTCTACTTTAAATTTAAACATCTGAGAGAATACAATTGCCATTACTGTCATCATTAAAATTGGATATAGTAGGCTCCATACAACTCCCAAAACGCTTCTTTTATATTTGACTTTAAAATCTCTTGATATTAATTGAGTCATTAAAAACCAATATCGTTTGAAATTATTATAAATTCCTTTTACAATCATCTTGATTCTCCTTTTTTTGTTCTCACCATTTGATATTATTTTATCAAATTGAGAATAAAAAGTCTACTGAATGAGCCTTAAAATAAAAGAATATATAGAGTTTTTCTATATATTCTTTTCTATATATTTTTTAAGTTCTTTGGTAATGACTTTATACCCTTCTGGATTCATATGAACTCCTTCTAGTGAATAGTCCATATTTAGTTCTCCATCTTCTGCGAGTAATTTATGATATAAATCAATATATTCAACATTCTCTTCTTCACACATCTTCTTGATTAAGTCATTAATTGCCATAATTCTACTATTTTCTCTTTGATGAAGTAAATCCGTAGGAGTATTTTCCGTATTCCGAATTGGGAAAATAGATTCTACATAGATGGTAGCATTCTTTCGATTGGTTTTAATTCCTTCCACAATCGATTTAATATTTTCAACTATTTCTTTATTCGTTAAATCCGTTGCGGATATATCATTTGTACCAATTAAAAGGAATACTTGCGTAGGATTATAAATATAAACTCTTTCATCAATACTTCTTAATAAATCTTCTGTTGTATTTCCAGAAGTTCCACTATTTACAACTGGTAATCCTTTATAATACTCTTCTACATCATACATTGCGGTAATGGAATCTCCAAAGAAAACAATATTTTCTTTTTTCATTGGATCAATTGGTTCTTCTTCTACCACTACTTTTTCTGGTTTCTTTTGGAAACTATTTCTCATTGTATGAACGGATGCCCCTATTGCGTATGTACCTAATAGAACTAATAAGAAGATTCCTACTACCTTCATTCTCTTTTGATTGTTCTTTTGTTCTTTGATGAACATCTTTAGAATGACTTCTAGTTCATTTAATACACAATATACATAGACTCCTCTTTTATAATAGATTTCATCTATTAAAGGATCTTTTGTCTTATTATATACAATTACTTTAGAACTTAGTTTTCGATAATCTTTTACTTGTTTTAGATTATTATCGGTAATAATGATTTGATTTTTTGTTAGATTACTTTTAGATTCTATTTCTTCACAATCTAGATTTAGACTACGAAGTAAATTGGTTATATTTGTTTTATCTCTTGAATTCTTTATGTCTATGTATACCATTTTCAAATCTCCTCAATTATCATTATACCGATTTTTATTTTTTTGTAAATTCCCTATTTTTTAATTCTTCTAAGTTTGTCTCAATAATATATCTAGGGCGTTTTTTCGTCTCCTTATAGACCTTTCCTATATATTCTCCAATAATTCCAATACTTGTGAGTTGTAGTCCTCCAATAAACCAAATGGATACAGCAAGAGATGCCCAACCACTTACTGTATTTCCTGTGAAATAACGAATGATGGAATAAATCATCATAATGATACTTCCTAATAAAATGATAAAACCTAATACACAAATCATTCGTAATGGTTTAATACTAAAGGATGTAATTCCATCCCAAGCAAAGTTTAACATCTTTCCAAGAGAATATTTGGATTCTCCTGCGAATCGTTTCTTTCTTTCATAATAAACTACTGTTGATTGGAATCCTATTAAAGGAAACATTCCTCTAAGAAATAGATTTACTTCTTCAAAGTGTTCTAATTCTTCTAATACTTTTTTTGTGGTTAGTCGATAATCTGCATGATTATAGACACAGTCCACTCCTAGTATCTTCATAAACTTATAGAAGGCTTCTGCCGTAGTCTTTTTAAAAAGACTATCTTCTTTTCTAGAAGATCTGGCTCCATAGACAATATCGTATCCTTCTTGATACTTTTCTAGCATTTCATCTATCGCATCAATATCATCTTGTAAGTCTGCATCCATGGATATGACAATCTCTGCATATTTTTTTGCAGTCATTAATCCTGCGAGTAATGCATTTTGATGTCCCCTATTTCTAGATAGACTAATCCCTGTTATCTTAGAATCTTTCTTATGAAATTCTTCAATCATTTTCCAAGTATTATCTTTGGATCCATCATTGACATATAATACTTTACTTTCTTTTGAAATGATTTTCTTTTTGATGAGAGAATCTAATTTCTTTTTTAATTGATTGGTAGTTTCTTCTAATACTTTTTCTTCATTATAACAAGGTACTACTACATATAAGATTGGATTCATGTTACTTCTCCTTATGAAGAAAATGGTAAATTCTACAGTAAGTTTTCGATAACCATTTACTTCTTTCTAGTTCACATCTAAACAATCCCCTATTCTTATAATCGCTTCTTTTTTTATAATCAGGAACTTCTCTTTTTAGATAAGCAAATGCTTCTTCTATAAAGTCCATTCCTACATTGATATCTTTTTGTACTCTTTGTTGGATTGTATAATTCGTTAGAAGCCAAACCGTATATTGATCTAAGGCTGGTTTTACTTCTTCTACTCCATGATACATCTTACGAATGATATCAATGATTTTTAAAATATCAAAACATCTTTTATCTCTTACGGTTGTTTCACTATTT
>CAMZHD010000020.1 GCA_947306705.1 uncultured Caryophanales bacterium | reverse complement strand
ATTTCTCAAGTATGATTCTTGAAAATTTTGTTCTTTAAAAATGGCTAAATACAAGAAATATAATTATAATAAAGAAAAAATTGAAAATGACATTAGAGCATTTGATTATATTTCATATTTACCAGAAATGTCTGTATTATCAAATAAAAAATACTCCCTTATCATGAATGATAGAGGAAATAGTTTTTCTAGATATCGTACTCTTCAATTAAACCGTTATCGAAAAGTAACTGAACAAGACTATGGAATATTCTTATTTCTGAAAAACATGGATGATAACTATATATGGAGTAATACTTATGCTCCTATGAATAAAAAACCAGAAAAATATGAAGTTGTCTTTGCCTCAGATAAAATTAAGTTTATGAGAAAAGATAATGATATATCTACTAAAACAGAAATTGTAGTTTGTAAAAATCATAATGCTGAGATTAGAAGAATTACCATAAAAAATGAATCTGATGTAGATAAACGTCTAGAATTAACAAGTTATACAGAACCAATTCTTTCTGAAAACATGGATGACGTTAGTCATAAAGTATTTAATAATATGTTTATTTCAACAGAATTTGATTATGAAACAAACAGCTTATATGCTAAGAGAAAGAATCGAGGAGATTCGAATGTAAATTCTTATATGGTTACAAGATTAATCATGGAAGAACCATTAGATAAATTCTCATATGAAACAGAAAGATCAAACTTTATTGGAAGAAATAATCGTCTAAATCAAGCAAATGCACTAAATGATAAATTAAGTAATTATTGTGGAGATAATCTAGATCCAGTATTATCTGTTCGTAATAAAATCTTAGTACCTGCAAACTCTTCTGTTGCAGTATACATGTTAGTTGGATTTGGTAGAAGTAGAGAACAAGTAGAAGAAATTGTTCAATATTATGACAATCCATATTCTCTTGAAAAAGCATTTGAAATATCTACATTAATGAATGTTATTGATACAAAGACAATGAATATCTCTGGAGAAAACATGAGAACATTCAATATTATGTTAAATTACTTGTATCAAACAACTAGAATTTCTGTTAGCGAAGAAAGAAATAATTTCCTAAGAAAGAATGCTTTAGGACAAACAGGATTATGGAAATTTGGAGTTAGTGGAGATCGTCCAATTATTACGGTAGAAATTGATGATATTAGTGATTTAAGTTTCGTTCATGAAATCTTAAAAGCATTTGAATATTACAAGAATAAATCAATCTTTGTAGATATTATCATCATTAATAATGAAAATGGTCAGTATGCAAAAATGATCAAGAAAGAAATTGATGATGAACTATATCGTATTTATACATTGAATAGTTTCTATCATACTCCTGGTAGTATCACAGTTATTAATAAAGAAAATATTACCAAAGAAGATAAGAGTTTATTAGATTCTGTTCCAAGAATTCGATTTGTAGTAGAAAATCATATCAGTTTAAAAGAAGCTGTTGAAGAACTACAAAAGAATAATAAGATTAATGATTATCCAACGTATCCATATGAAGTAAATCTTCCATTAAAAGACAAAGAAAAATTGTCATTTGATAATGGATTTGGTGGATTCAAAAATGGTGGAAAAGAGTATGTAATTTATAATAGGAATACACCAACTCCATGGAGTAACATTATCGCAAATCCAACCTTTGGTACCGTCATTACGAATAACGGTTGTGGATATACCTATGCATATAACTCTGGAGAATTTAAGATTAGTTCATGGACCAATGAAATGGTTATCAATGATAAGAGTGAAGGATTCAAATTCAATGGAAAACAATTTGATCCAGAAAAATGTACTCATGGATTTGGATACAGTATCTTAGAAAGTGAAACGGAAGATCTAACCCATGAAATTACAGAATTTGTTGCGAAAGAAGATAATGTTAAAATCTACTTAATGAAGCTTGGAAACAAGAAAAAGACAAAAGAAACCGTTAATGTAGAATTCTGGATGAATCCAACATTTGGAAACTTTGAAGAAAAAACCGCAAGACACATTTTAACAGAATTCATGGGTGATGATAATTATTTAAAGATGCGTAATGTTTACAGTATCAACTATGGAGATGTTAATGTCTTTGTAACAAGTTCCGAAAAGATTGAAAAAGCAGAATGCCAAAAAATGCTTGTTAAGAATATTAGTTTTGATGTTCAATTAGACAAGAATGAAGAAAAGACCTTAGTCTTTGTACTTGGATGTAGTCTAAGTGACAAAGAAAATCTTGCTCTTATGAAGAAATATACTGATATTTCAAATTGTAAAAAAGAACTTAAGAGTGTAAAAGAATACTGGAATGATATTTTGGGAACCATTCAAGTTAATACACCAGATCGTAGTTTCGATTATATGATTAATGGTTGGTTATTGTATCAAACCATTTCAGCCAGAATTCTTGCGAGATCCGGATATTATCAAGTCAGTGGTGCTTTCGGATATCGTGACCAACTACAAGACACAATGAATATTGTTTTAGTAGAACCAGAATTCACAAGAAGCCAAATTCTTGCCAATGCGGCCCATCAATTTGAAAAAGGAGATGTACTTCACTGGTGGCATGAAAAGAATCACTTTGGACTTCGTAGTAAATATAAAGATGATTTCCTATGGTTAGTATATGCAACGATGCAATATATTGAAGCAACTGGTGACTTTGATATCATGAAGGAAGAAATTCCATACGTAGTAGGGGAAGAATTAAGTGATTATGAAAATGAAAAAGGAATGGTATTCAATTATACAGAGAAGAAAGATTCTCTATTGAATCACTGTTTAAAATCATTAGAATTATCTATGAAATCTCTTGGACCTCATAAGATTCCACTAATGGGTGGAGGAGACTGGAACGATGGAATGAACCGTGTTGGTATTAAAGGTAAAGGAGAAAGTGTTTGGTTAGGATTCTTCTTATATCAAATTATTGATTCCTTTACCAAAGTCATGAAAAAACATGATAGAGACTTTGATTCTACAAAATATGATACATTTAATGAAAAATTAAAAGAGAACTTAAATAAAAAAACTTGGGATGGAGATTACTATTTAAGAGCCTTCTTCGATAATGGAGATAAATTAGGTAGTCATGAAAACAGTGAATGTAAGATTGACTTAATCTCTCAAAGTTTCTCAATCTTAAGTGGAGTTGCTCCAAAAGATAAAATTCAAAAAGCAATCACATCTGTAGAGGAACAACTAGTAGATGATAAGAATAAGATTATTAAATTATTGACACCTCCATTCGCAAAATCCTTAGATAATCCTGGATATATTATGAATTATCCAAAAGGAATTCGTGAAAACGGTGGACAATATACCCATGCAGTATCTTGGTACTTACTTGCTTTAATAAAATCTGGATACCATGATAGAGCCTATCGTTACTATCAAATGATTAATCCAATTAATCGTACAATAAACGAGAAAGAAGTAAACAAATACAAAGTAGAACCATATGTAATTGCTGCTGATATTTATTCTTCTGAAAACTTCCCAGGAAGAGGAGGATGGACATGGTATACTGGTTCAGCAGGTTGGTTCTATAAAGTAGGTGTTCAAGGTATCTTAGGATTGGAAAAACATGGAGATCGATTAAAACTAAATCCACAAATGCCAATTGCTTGGGATGGATTCAAAGCTACTTATCGATATGGTAAAACAATCTATCATATAGAAGCAGTAAAAGGAGAAAAATCTTCTATCGAACTAGATGGAAAAGAATGTTCAGTCAATTCAATTCCTCTATCAGATGATGGAAAAGAACACAAAGTGTTGATTCAAGCAAATCGATAAAAAGAAGTATATACTTCTTTTTATCTTGTTATATGAAAGGGGAGATTGAAATGAATTTACAAAAAGATAAGTATATTATTGTAGAGGTAATCCCAACTCATAGTGAGAAAAAGAAAGGTTTTATCGCACAAATTAGTGCCTTAAAATTAGAGGGAATCAAACTCATTGATCGTTTTGATTATAGAGTAGAGAATAAATACATTGAGAATGAAGATTTAAAAAGAATCATTTCTTATGACAAAGATCAGTTTACTTATGTGAATAATATTTATTTTATATTAGAAAAGTTTAGACATTGGATAGGGGATTATCCACTACTACTATTAGAAGAAACTTATACAAGAGATTATTTAGAAGATATAGAGAATCCAAAAGAATTAATCTATCCATATTTAAAAATGGAATATAGTTTGGATGTAATTGATAAAATTATGGAAAAATATCATCTAGAGCCATCGAATCATTTAGTAGATTTATTATATGAAGCAATTATTTATGAAGGAAATAAAAAAGAAAACTAAAAAGAAGACATTGTCTTCTTTTTATGTTATAATGAAAATAATGGGAGGCTAGAAAATGTTAAAATTTGATTTCAAAACATATGCAAAAAACTTTTATCTTACAGAAGAATATAATTATTTATATGCAAAGAAAGATGCATATATCAAAATGTTAAAAGAGAATTCTATGACTGGTTGGATGAGACCAATTGAAAGAGAAGTTGTAGAAGATATTAAAGAAACAGCAAATCAAATCAAAAAAGATTTTGATTGTTTAGTTGTGATTGGAATTGGTGGTTCCTTTTTAGGAAGTTATGCATTTCATAGCCTATTTAAACAGTATTTCAATGATCATAGTTTTGAAGTCATATATGCAGGAACAACCTTATCTAGTAAATATTTAGATGAATTACTAAGTTATTTAAGAAATAAGAATTTTTGTATCAATGTCATCAGTAAGAGTGGAACCACTATGGAGACAACGATTACTTATAAAGTTCTAAAAGATTTATTGAAGAGAAAATATTCAAAAGAAGAAATACAAAGACGTATTATTATCACAACAGATAAAGAAAAAGGAGCACTTCATGATGAAGCAAAAGAAGAGGGATATAAGACATTTGAAATACCTAATGATATAGGAGGAAGATATTCCTTTATGACACCTGCTCATCTATTACCATTAGCGCTAAACTATGATTTAGAGGAAATTGTAGATGGATATTATGATGGTAAAAGATTAGTAGATGTAGCTTTTGAATATGCAGTAACTAGAAGATTATTATTTAGTAGAAGAAAATATGTAGAAAATTACTGTGTTTATGAAGAAAACATGTTACCATTTACAGAATGGTTAAAACAATTATTTGGAGAAACAGAAGGAAAGAATGGAGTAGGAATTTATCCAACATCTTCTCTTCATACAAGAGATCTTCATTCTTTAGGACAATTTGTTCAAGAAGGAAATAAAATACTTTTTGAAACCTTCATAAAAGTAGCAAATTCTGATAATTATATTGATTATAAAGGAAAAGATCTACAAGAAATTAATAATATAGTATTAGATTCCGTAGCAAGAGCACACTTTAAAGGAGGCGTTCCTTGCCTAGAAATAGAAATGTCTGAGTGTAATATCGAAAATATAACAGCTTTGATTTATTTCTTTATGTTAAGTGCTGCATTTTCAGGATTCTTATTTGGAGCGAATCCATTCGATCAACCAGGAGTAGAAGTCTATAAACAAGAAGTACGTGAATCATTAGGAAAATAGGTGAGAATATGAAGAAAAAAGTTATATTCATAACTCTTTGTCTTCTAATGTTTATCATAATAACAATTTTAGTCTGTATCAATCATATCCAAGCATTTGATGATTTTATTTATGAAAAGTTATTTCAACTTCGTAGTAATTCCCTAGATGTTATTATGAAAGGAATTACAACATGTGGAAATACGATTCCCATCATCATAATGGTAATAGGCTTAGCAATCACTCTTCCCAAAAGAGAGAAGATTCTAGCAGTTATTTCACCCACAACCATTATGGGAATGAATTGGATTATCAAACATATTATTTGTAGACCTAGACCAGATCATCTAAGACTCATCAAACAAGGAGGATACTCTTATCCATCAGGACATGCGATGGTATCGATTGCGGTATATGGCTTCTTAATAAGTTATGTATTGGAATATGTAAAAGATAAAAAATGGAAGATTGCTTTTGTAAGTGTCTTTACATTACTCATTTTAGGAATTGGAATGAGTAGAATATATGTTGGTGTTCACTATCCTAGTGATGTAATCGCTGGTTATTTCCTCGCAATAGCGATGGAAACGGTGATTGTTTTATTTGGTAGGGGGTATAAAAATGATAAAAATGGTAGTAAGTAGTTTTTATAACACGTTAATTGATTTAGAAGACGCAATTCCAACTTCAACGATGTTACAGATAGAAAGACTTCATAAAAAGAAGATCTTGTTTTCCGTTTGTACCAATCGTAGATTTCAAGAAATATTAGAATATAATAAAGATTTCCCATTTGTAGATTATATAATTTCCTTAAATGGTAGTTATATCTATGATGTTGAAAATGGAAAAAGTTTATTTAAAAGTAAATTATCCACAATTAACTTAAAGAAAGTCACTGCTTTATTTGAAAAAGAGAAAATGACTTTTTATGGAGAAGACAAAGTCTATAAAAAGAAAGAAGAAATTGGAGAAAACGAAATCTATAAAATTGAAGTTGAATTCCCAATTCATGTAGAAGCTTACGAAGATGCTTTGAAGAAAATGAAAGTGAATTATTCGATTCTAGAAATCAATAATAAGAAGTATTTAGAAATCACTTCTAGTAAAGCAAATATGTTTGTAGGAGTCGATAAAATAAGTTTAAAAAATAGTATTGGTTTAAAAGAAATCATGGTAATTTGTGCCAATGATAGTGATGTTCCGATGGTAAAGAATATTCCAAATAGTTATATTATGAAAAATAGTGCAGAATCTCTAAAAAGAATTTGTGAAAATGTAACATTTTCAAATGATAACAAGGGAGTAGAAAATGTACTTAAAAAACTAGAGAAATAAGAGGGAGGATTCCTATGAGTAAAAAGAAACAAAAGAAAAAATCATATATATGGTTAATCATTGTAGTTGCCTTAATATTATGTGCAGGAGGATATTATTACTATAATAATTATGCTTTTAAACAACTGCCAGAAATTAAAAAACTAATTGATGATAAGAAGAAAAAAGGATATTCTGATAAAGATGACAATAAAATAGATGTATCCACTTATGTAAATACTCTTCCACAAGAGAGAATTAATTACAATAACAATGATATTGTAGCGAGATTACAAGTTCCAAATCTAGGAATTGATTCTCTTGTAACACGTGCTTCTAACAATGAGTATTATTTGAACTATAATCTATATAGACAATATGATGAACTAGGAGTACCATTTATTGATTATCGTAATACCAGTTTATCAACAAACCAACAAATAAATATTTATGGACATAATACTCCAAATCCACAATACTATGATCAATTGCCATTTATTAATTTAGAGGCTTATGTTGATAAAGGAATATTTGACAATTATAAAGATGTTTATTTGTCAATTGATGAAAGACAAATACATTATGAAGTCATTGCGATTAAAATTGTAACGGATGCTGATAATGAACATATGAAAGTAGTTTTTTATGGAGAACAAGACTTTTTGAGCCATACAGGAAAACTTCTTTCCAATACACTTTTTAAGAATGATCAATTAGAGATAACGTCAGAAGATCATCTATTAGTTTTACAAGTTTGTCATTACAATCCAGCTAATTCCTATTTACTTGTAATTTGTAAAGAAAAAAAATAGTAAAGTAAGACAAGTTTTTATCTTAAAAGACTTGTTTTTTTTGTGTAAATATGAAAGAATATAATATATAGGGTAGAAGGAGTAATGAATATGGCATATGGAATAACAAGTGAAGCACAATTGATTGATATTGCGACGATTACAGCCGGATGCAATCAGTATAAACAGTGTCTAGAAGACTTTGAAACCAATGGAAACAGAGTAATAGAAGCTGGAGAAATTTGTGATGCAAAAGCATTATCAATTGACTATACTACATTACAATGGACCATTAACGATTTAGGGGAAGAAATTAAAAATGTAAAAACAACACTTTCTGCTGCTGCAGATGGAGTCGTTGCTGCTGCCCAAAGAGTCTATAATGAACAAGTAGCTGAGCTAAATGAATATCGTAGACAATTAGCAGAGCAAGAAAAACTTAGACAGCAACAGAGTAGTTCAAATAGTTAGTTAGAAAAGAGTTGATAAAAAATGGCAAAATTAAGATATAATCCAGAGAGAGTTGATCAAGCTGTTCAATTACTTCAACAAGCTAACGTTGGCCTTGCTACAACAGATTCTTCTATGCAAAGTGCAGTAGGAACTGTAACAGGAGCCAGAGGAATTGAATATGTTGATTGTGGAGCCTTAATGGGCGGAGTTGGATTAGGAGCTGGTTGTCAATCATTGATTGAACAAACCGTAACTTCTATCAATGCTCGTGCTGAACAGATTAAACAATACAATGCGGAAGTAGAAGGAATCAATCCAGTTTTCCGTACACTTGCTTCTGTTGGCTTAATTGCTTCTAAATTATTAGAAGGAGTTGGTACAGCTGGAGAACAAATCGTAGATGGATTTGCATCCATCTTGGGATTTGGACTAGGACTTATTGGAGCTAAGAAGGCACAAGAAAGCATTGGAAATTGGGTTAAGACTGATCACGTTGCAACTTTCTTTAAAAAAGTAAATGATGTTACCGGAATCGCTAAGGCAAGTTATCTTAGAGAAGATGGCTTCTGGGCGAATGCCGCGAAAATAGTAGGAACTGCCGCTGGATATACAGCAGCTCTGGCATTCCTGGGGGGAGCCGGCGGAGCTATCAAAGGTGTCACTTCATCTGCCGGCGTATTCAAGAGTGCTGCAGTGGGAGCAAAAGCAGCAGTTTCATCCCTTCACGCAACAGCAGCGATTGCTGGAGTTGGAGGAATTGGAAATGGAACCCAAAATGGATTACAGTCAGGACTTAGTTATAATAGAGCATTTGGCCGTGGAGTTTTAATAGGAGCTGTACAAGCAGGACTTGTGTATGGAGTTCACTATGGATTACAAGCTTTAGCAAAAACGAAAGTTGGACAAAAAGCTGCCGAATTATGGGGCAGATTTAGAGGTAAGAAATCCGGAGGTTCAAACGTAAGCGGAGAACCAACCGGACCAAACGGTCCTGCCGGAGAAGGAACAGGAGCTGCTCCAGAAGGAGCAACTGGAACCGGAAAAGGACCAACAACTGCCGAAGGTACTGGAACAGGTACAGGAGCTGGAGGCGGAGGAAGAACACTTGGAAAAGGTGCTGCTGATTCTGGATTGGCAGCCGGAAAAACTCCAGCCGAATTATTAGATGAAGCAATTAAAAACAATGATATGGTTATGCTTAACGATTTACATGGTAAAGGATTGATTTCTAGATCAGACTTTATAAGTGCAGCGAAAGTAATCCATCCAGATATGCAAATAGCAGCTGCTGCAAGAGCAGCAGAGCAAGCAGCTGGAGGATTAGATGATGCGGCTGCAGCCGCAGCAAGAACTGCTACATCAAGTGCATCAGGATCTTCAAGTGTTATTGAACTTGGAGCCGGAACTTTAGATGATCAAGCATCTGCTGCTGTAAGAACTATGAGTTCAAGTGGAACATCTTCAAGTGGTTTACCAAATGTAATTGAATTAGGAGCAGGAACATTAGATGATCAAGCTTCTGCTGCTGCTAGTACAGCATTAACAACAGGATCATCAACATCAACTGCATTAGTACCAGCAGGAGACCAAGTTTTAGCAGGAACATTAGATGATCCACTAGCAAATGCAGCTAATAGAGCAGTAACTGCTACAGGAGAAACTGGATTTACACCTATTCCTCCTGAGAGGGCATTGGTACCAGTAGGAGACCAAGCATTAGCCGGAACATTAGATGATCCACTAGCAAATGCAGCTAATAGAGCATTAACCGCTACAGGAGAAACTGGATTTACACCTATTCCTCCTGAGAGGGCATTGGTACCAGTAGGAGACCAAGCATTAGCAGGAACATTAGATGATCCACTAGCAAATGCAACTAGTAGAGCATTAAATGCTACAGGAGAAACTGGATTTACACCTATTCCTCCAGAGAGAGCATTGGTGCCAGTAGGAGAACAAGGACTAGTTCCTGTAGAACCAAAGGTTACAGATTTAGTACCAGTAACACCTAAAGTTACTGACTTAGTACCAGTAGAACCAAAAGTTACAGATTTAGTACCAGTTGGACCAAGGGATATAGTTATAACAGACCCAATCCCTCCATTAACAATTCATCCAGTGGTACCAATACCATTGAAGCCTGGAATAGAACCACCAGTAATACCGGTGATTCCACCAAAGACGCCGTCTGGACCAGAACCAACGCCAACACCAACGCCAACACCAACGCCAACACCAACGCCAACACCAACACCAACGCCGACGCCAACGCCAACGCCGACGCCAACGCCGACGCCAACGCCAACGCCAACGCCAACGCCAACACCTGTTGGACCAGAGATTGTACCAGAATATGTACCAATCCCTCAAACCGGTGTAGAAAAAGATTCTTCATTGAAGGATTATATTCCATCCATTGCATTAGGAGCAGCAATTGGAGTAGGTGGAGGAATCGCAGGAAGTGTTATTGCTGATAAAGAAAATGATAAAAATAAAGATGATGACGATGATGAATCGACAGAATTAGAAGAAAATGAATAAGGAGGATTTTTATGAACGATAAATATTTACCAATCGGATCAGTAGTTTTATTAAAAGGAGGAGAAAAGAAAGTAATGATTACGAGTTACTTAATTTTCTCAAATGGAGATTCTTCAGAAAAGAAGATGTATGACTACGGAGGATGTGCATTCCCTGAAGGAATAATCGAAAGTAATTATGCTGTTGGATTCAACCATGACCAAATCGACAAAGTTATCCACATGGGACTTGTTAATGATGAGTCTCAAGAACTTAATGCTATTCTTCGCGAAACTGCCGGTGAAATCAGAGAAAAGTTTGAAGCTGGCGAACTTAACTAATATAATAAAAAACTTAAGAATAAAAATCTTAAGTTTTTTTTTGAAAAAATAAGGAGTTTGTTTGTGAAATTAGGTGTTTTGTTATATAATCTTATTTAGGAAAGGACTGGGAGTATGAAACTAGTTGTTGAAAAAGAAGATGAATTATTAAACTATTTGTATAATCATTTAGATATGCCGAAAAAGACAATTAAACAATATCTAACACATGGTTCTATCTTTGTAAATAATAATCGTACAACAAAGTATAATATGAGACTATTACCAGGTATGAATATTGTGATTGATACGAATAGTAAAAGTAAAAAAACTTTACCATTTGATATTCTATTTGAAGATGATCATATTATTGTAGTGAATAAACCTAGTGGATTACTCACAATCGCTACCAATAAAGAAAAAGAAAAAACACTTTATCATATCGTAAGAGAATATTTAGTCAGTAAGAATAAAAATGCAAAAGTATTTATTGTACATCGTTTAGATAAAGATACGAGTGGAATTGTTTTATTCGCAAAAGATGAAAAAACAAAAAATAAACTACAAGAAAATTGGAACGAATATGTATCTCTTCGAGAATATATCGCAGTGGTACATGGAACCTTAAAAAAGAAAGAAGATCGTATTGTAGAATATTTAAAAGAAACAAAGACGAACTTAGTTTATACAACAAAGAAAGATGACGGAAAAGAAGCAATCACAAACTATAAAGTATTAAAAGAAAATAATCAGTATAGTTTAGTAAGTATTTTCCTAGAAACAGGAAGAAAGAATCAAATAAGAGTTGCTTTTCAATCTTTAAAGAATCCAATTGTCGGAGATAAAAAATATGGAGATAAAAATGATTTAGAAAATCGTCTATATCTTCATGCTAATCGTTTAAAGATTTATTACCCTGAAATAAAAAAAGAAATCTTATTTGAAACAGCCACACCAAATGAGTTTAAAAAGATTATGAATAGGGGTGATTAAATGAAAAATAAAACCATTATGATTTCGATTGTAGTATTATCAATGATTGCGATTATATTATTATGGCAAGTAGTATCTTTCCATCCAAATCATAAAAATTCAAATGCAAAAGATTCTGAAATTGATAACTCTATTTTTCATGAATATTATCCACAAGCAGAGAAATTAGTCAACAAAATGACTTTGGAAGAAAAAGTAGGACAATTATTCTTAGTAAGATATGATTCTACAAAAGTAGATACCTATACTTCTTTATATCCAGGTGGATATATTCTATTTGCAAAAGACTTTGAAACACATACAAAAGAAAGCCTAAAAAATGAATTAGAAGCTAATCAAGCAAAAAATCCATATAAATTAATAATAGGAGTCGATGAAGAAGGAGGATTTGTGACAAGAATTAGTCGCTATCCAAATTATCGAACTGAAAAATATCAAGCTCCTAAATATTATTATGAATTAGGTGGATATGAACTATTAAAGCAAGTGGAAACCGATAAAGCACAATTATTACTAGAGTTAGGAATTAATTTGAATCTTGCTCCTGTTGCAGACATCTCTATGAATGAAGAAGATTATATGTATAATCGTTCTTTTGGAAAAGATGCAAAAGAAACAAGTGAATTTATTAAGAATATGGTTACTTATGCAAATGATGCAGGAATCAATTCTTGTCTAAAACATTTCCCTGGATATGGAAATAATCCAAATACCCATACAGGAATTGCGATCGATAATCGTTCCTATGAAGATTTTAAAGAAAATGATTATTTACCATTTCAAGCAGGAATAGAAGCAAAAGTACCAAGTATTTTAGTATCTCATAATATTATGACTTGTCTAGATGACAAGTATCCTGCATCTCTAAGTAAAAAGGTAATCAAAGATTTAAGAGATACATTAGGGTTTACAGGTATTATCATGACAGATGATTTAGAAATGGATGCCGTAAAAGCATATGTTGAAAATCAAGAAGCTGCCACTCTTGCGATAAATGCAGGAAATGATATGATTATAACAAGTAATTTTGAAGAAATGTATCAAGAAGTACTAAACTCTATAAAGAGTGGAAAGATCAAAGAAAAAACATTAAATAAAGCAGTACTTAGAATTATTGCTTGGAAATATTATAGTCATTTATTGTAAGGAGAACATATGAATCAAGAAGTATTACAAAAAATGGAAAATGAAAGTGGTTATTTTCATCATAATCAGTATCATATAGAAGAAATAACAGAAGAATCCGTTACTTTAAAAGCAAACATAAATGAGGATTCCTTAAATCCATATGGAATTGCTCATGGAGGTTTTATCTTTGGATTAGGAGATACTGCTATGGGAATTCTTGCTAGAGAAGAAAATAAAGAAGTATTAACACTAAATGCAAATATAGATTTTCTAAGACCTGGCTCTGGGAAAGAATTAATCGCAAAATCAGAAATGATTAAAAATGGTAAAAAAATAAAAGTATTAAAAGCAAATATCTATAATGAAGAAGGAAAATTAATCGCATCAATGACTTCAAATTATATGGTTATATAGGAGGAATAAAATGAACGATAAAGATTTGTTTGTAAAAACAGAAGAATATATAGGGAAGACAGTAACATTAGAAGGATGGGTAAAAAATCACCGTAAACAAAAAGAATTTGGGTTTATTTCATTTTCAGATGGTACTTTCTTTACTCCGATTCAAATAGTTTATGAAAAAGATTTAAAAGATTTCGATGAAATTCAAAAAATAAGAGTAGGAAGTTCTATCAGAGTAGTAGGTGAAGTAGTAGAATCTCCAAAAGAAGGACAAGCCTTTGAAGTAAAAGCAAAAGAAGTAACACTATTAGGAGATTGTCCAGAAGATTATCCAATTCAACCAAAACCACATTCTAGAGAATTCTTAAGAGAACAAGCATACTTAAGACCTAGAACAAACTTATTCCAAGCAGTATTTAGAGTACGTAGTAAAGCTGCTGCGGCAATTCATGAATATTTTCAAGATAGAGATTATGTATATTTACATGCTCCATTAATAACAGCAGCAGATGCTGAAGGAGCAGGAGAAATGTTCCAAGTAACGACTCTAGATTTAGAAAGAATTGCGAAAGAAAAGAAAGTAGATTATTCAAAAGACTTCTTTGGACGACCAGCATCTCTTACCGTATCTGGACAATTACAAGGAGAAACATTTGCCTTAGCATTTAAAAAAATCTATACATTTGGTCCAACCTTTAGAGCAGAGAATTCTAATACAAAAACGCATGCGAACGAGTTCTGGATGATTGAACCAGAAATATCATTCTGTGATTTAGAGGGTGATATGGATATCATGGAAGATATGCTAAAATATGTAGTGAAATATGTATTAGAGAATTGTAAAGAAGAGTTAGAATTCTTAGATAACTTTGTAGAAAAAGGATTAATTGAAAAACTAGAAAAACTAGTAGATTCAAAAGCAGTTCGTATTACGCATCATGATGCAATTCAATATTTATTAGATTCTGGAAAGAAATTTGAATTTGAACCAAAATTTGGAGAAGACTTAGCTCGTGAACATGAAAAATACTTAACAGAAGAAAAATTCAATTGCCCTGTATTCGTTTATAACTGGCCTAAAGATATTAAAGCCTTCTATATGAGATTAAATGATGATAAAGAAACTGTTGCAGCTGTTGACTTATTAGTTCCAGGTAGTGGAGAATTAATGGGTGGATCTCAAAGAGAAGAGAGATTAGATGTATTAAATGCTCGTATGGATGAATTAAAAATGGAAAAAGATACTCTATGGTGGTATCTAAAACTAAGAGAATATGGAGGATGTATTCACTCAGGATTTGGTATGGGATTTGAACGTTTAATCATGTATTTAACAGGAATTGAAAATATACGTGATGTTATTCCATATCCAAGAACTCCAGGAAATTGTGAATTCTAAAAGTGTAAAAGACCGTAAAGGTCTTTTTTTCTTTACATATATTTTGCATTTTTAAAGAATACTGGTATAATAAGGCGTGAGGGAAATTTATGGAGATATTAGAGACAAAAACAGATATTGGTCTAGTGCGAGAACAAAATGAAGACGTTGTTCTTGCTGTAAAGCATCCAAAAGATGAAACTGTAAAATTATTGATTGCTGCCGATGGAATGGGTGGAAGAGAACATGGTGAGATTGCCTCTAGATATGTTGCTTTTTCCCTAAGAAAGTGGTTTATCAATAAAGACCTAGAAACATTATTAGATTTGGATAAATCAGAACAATTATTAAGAAGATATATCAAAAGTTTAAATAGTAATTTGATTAAAGATTTTGGAGAAGATAAATTAGGAACAACCTTAACACTTGCTTTAGTAAGTAAGAAAGAAACTTTAGTATTAAATACAGGAGATTCTAGAGCCTATATTTATAAGAACAAAAAATTCATTCAATTGACGGAAGATGATTCTGATGTTTGGATGTATTATAAATTTGGAAATGTAAAGAAAGATCATTTAAGATATTTTACGAATAATAGTATTATTAGTGCTTGTATTGGTATTTGTCCAGAATTATGTACAATCTCCTCTGTTAGAGTCAAAAATACATATGATATTCTTCTATTATTAACAGATGGAGTAACAGATAATTTAACAGATAGAAGGATGAGAACGATTATTCGACAATCTTCTGATCAAATGATATTAACCAATTTAATTCAAGAAGCAGTTTATGTAGATCAACATCTAAAAGTACCACTTGCTCTAAAGAGAAAGTATACTGCAAATTACTCGGTTCCATACAATGGAAGAGATAATGCAAGTGGAGTCATTTATATCCGAAAAAGAAAACAAAAAAAAAATAATAAATAATATTTTATTTTTCTTTTTTTTTTGATATACTATAGAAGAGAATAGAGGGTGATTGGATGCTAGGAAGAATCGAAGACATTGTTGACAACATAGCGACAATTAAATTAGCAATCGACATTAATGAACAACCAAATCTAGTAGGATTACACGTAATATTCGAAGATGATACCGATAGAAAAGTAGTAGGGGAAATTGAATCTACCAATCAAACCCATATGAAAGTAAATGTCGTTGGAGAAATACGTGGAAATATCTTTACACCAGGGGTGAATGCAAAACCATCTTTCAAATCAAAAGTTCGCCTAATTAAAGTAGATGAACTAGAATTGATATTTGGAAAGAGTCAAACAGAGTTTGGTTATTCCAATTTTGGAACGAGTAATGTCTATGAAGGATATAAAATTAATGTCAGTGTAAATGAGTTTTTCAATGCTCATTTCTCTGTATTAGGAAATACTGGTTCTGGTAAAAGTTGTACAGTTGCTTCTATTTTACAAAAATTATATTTAGAGGCACCTAGACCACCTCTAAATTCAGCTGTATTCTTCTTTGATGCTTATGGAGAGTATTCCAATGCTTTTCAAAAGATTGGAGAAAAAGATCCAAGATTAAGTTATAAGACTTATACAACAAATATTATTGATCCAGATACAGAAATATTGAGAATTCCAATTTGGTTATTAGATGTAGATGATTTAGCATTATTGTTAGATGTTAATACTCCTGCACAATTACCAATTATTGAAAAAACATTAAAACTAGTACCAATCTTAACAGGAAAAAGTGAAAATATTATTCGTCGTAAGAATGATATTATCGCAAGAGCCCTACAAGATATACTATTAAGTGGAAATGATTCTACTAAAATAAGAGACCAAGTAGTTGGTATATTAACAAAGTTCAATACACCAACCTTACGATTAGATAGTCAAATTGTTCAACCAGGATATGTAAGAACCTTAAAACAATGTTTATATGTTGATAAAACAGGTAAAATGCAAGAAATAGAATTGGTTGTAGAATTTGTAAGAGCCTATATTATTGATGAAGTCATTGATATTCCAGAAGAAGAACTAAATCGTTTCTATACGTTAAATGATTTGGAGCTTGCGATGGACTTTGCCTTAATTAATGAAGGTATTTTAAAGAGTGATAAAGTATTTGATAATGCCAATGTTATGAGTGTACGTCTTCATACATTAGCTGTAGGAGATAATAGTCAATATTTCAGTTATCCAAATTATGTAACAAGAGATGAATATATTGAAAGCCTATTATGGAATGCCAATACCAATCGTCGTGCTCAAATTGTTAACTTTAATATTAACTATGTAGATGATCGTCTTGCGAAAGTAATGACAAAGATTCTATCTAGAATGTTATTCTTAAAAGCAAGTACAGAACGTCCTCGTGGTAGTAGAGCTTATCATATTATTATTGAAGAAGCTCATCGTTATGTTCAACATGATAGTGACCTTGAAATATTAGGATACAACATCTTTGAACGTATTTCTAAAGAAGGACGTAAATATGGTGTGTTCTTAGCACTTATAACACAAAGACCAAGTGAATTATCTGATACTTGTGTATCTCAATGTGCAAACTTTATTATCCTAAGAACCATGCACCCAGTGGATTTAAAATATATCAAGGAAATGGTTCCAAATATTTCACAAGAAATAGTTCTTCAATTAAAGAACTTAAAACCAGGAAATTGTATTGCGTTTGGATCTGCTTTCAAAGTACCAACTTCTATGTATATTGATATTCCAGATCCTAGACCATTATCCAATAATGTAGATTTGGAAAATGTTTGGTATAACGAAGTTCAAACGAATGGACAAGTAGTAGATATGGTTGTACCTTCTATGGGAGGAAATAGTATGGATGTAAGTGCAATTATGGCACAACAAACAGCGGCACCTCCTCAACCTCAACAACAGCCAGTACAAGAACCTCAACCACAACCACGTCCAGGAGGGAATCGTTTCTTGATGATGGGAGAAAACTTTACAGACAATAGTCAACCTTTAGTATAAAAAAGTCTAAAATAAGAGAAATCTTAAATTAGACTTTTTCTTTTTTTATTTTTATGATAGAATGAATTATAGGTAGAATTGTAGTTATAATATTGGAGGAATGAATATGAAAGATAAATTAAAAGGATTTTTCGGTGGAGAAGAGCCTGTTCAAGAAGCTACGGGAGAAGATAGTTATTATACAACTTCAAAAGAAGAGTTTCATGAACAAAATGGAATGGCTGGTTCTAAAATGATGTTATTAGAACCACGTGCTTATTCTGAAAGTCAACAAATCGCAGATTATTTAAAGAATAGAAGTGCTGTTGTTGTAAATTTAAAAAGAGTAACACCAGATCAAGCAAAAAGAATTGTAGACTTTTTATATGGAACGATTTATGCAATTGGGGGAGATTTACAAAAATTAGGAGGAGGAATTTTCTTATGTACTCCTAATAATGTAAATGTTGAAGGAACCATCAGTGAAGAAGCATCTAAGAAAACAAAAAAAGAAGGTAAAGAAGAGGAAGAAGATTTCTTTTAATTCATACAGTACCATATCTCTGAGGTGATTATATGGAAAAATTTAGTTATGAAACTAATGGATATAATCGTAGAGAAGTAAATGATTTTGTGAATGAAGTAATTCGAGAAACAGAAGGAATTATTACTAAAGTAAGAAATCAAACAAATGAACTTGCAGAATTAAGAAAAGAACTGGAACATTACAAATCGTTAGAAGGATCTCTACAACAAGCAATTAGGAAAGCAGAAGAGACCAATAATGCAATGAAACAGGTAGCTTATGAAGAAAAAGAAGCAATATTAGAGAATGCAAAACATAATGCCTCAAGAATTGTAAATGAAGCTCTATTAAAAGCAGATAAAATAGACCATGAGAGAGAACAAATCGAAAAAAACATGAGAATCTTCAAGAAAAAATTAAGATTAATTGTAGAACAGCAAATGGCTGTTGTAGATGAAATTGAAGTATTAGAATTAGAATAGAAGAAAGTCTATTCTTTTTTTCTTTCAAAGAAAACCCTTGTAAAACAAGAAAAACTATGTTATATTAGTTCAGAAAGCACGTGCGAAAGACGGAATATAGAGGATTTTATAGAGAGCTTGTGTGAGGTGGAAACAAGCATTGAGACTATGTTCGGATCACTTTCAAGTTGCGATTTATGGATAAGATAAATACGGTAACGCGTTATAGTATAGAAGATAAATACAATGTATTTATAAATTAAGGTGGTACCACGAACGATTCGTCCTTAGGAGGAATCGTTTTTTTATTTCCTAAAAAAGAATAATCCATAGTAAAAACAGAAGATAGGAGAGTGTGAATATGAAATTCAAAAAACTAGAATCAGGAAAAATCAATGAAGTAGAACAAAAGTATAGTGAATACTGGGAGAAGAATAAAATATTCGAAAAGACAATTAGTAATCGTAAAGGTTGTCCAAACTACGTATTCCATGATGGACCAGCTACTGCAAATGGTATGCCAGGAGTTCACCATATTATGGCAAAACTACTAAAAGATACCATTTGTAAATATAAAACAATGCAAGGATATCGTGTAGTACGTAAAGTAGGTTGGGATACCCATGGTCTTCCAGTAGAAGTACAAGTAGAAAAAGAACTTGGATTCAATGGTAAGGGAGATATTGAAAAATATGGTATCAAAGAATTCAACCAAAAGTGTCGTGAAAGTGTTTGGAAAAATGAAAAATACTTTACGAAATTCACAAGAGAAATGGGTCAATTTATCGACTTGGAGCATCCATATGTTACCTATGATAATGATTATATTGAAACAGAATGGTGGATTCTAAAGAAGATCTTCGATGATGGATATATTTATGATGGATTAAAAATAGTACCATGGTGTCCAAGATGTGGAACAGGACTTGCCTCTCACGAAGTTGCTCAAGGATATAAAGAGATTCCTGTTAATACGGTAATCGTTCCATTTAAAGCAAAAGATGAAGAGAATACCTATTATTTAGCATGGACAACAACTCCATGGACTTTACTTTCAAATGTTGCTTTAACAGTTAATCCAAAAGAAACATATGTTAAATGTAACTCAAAAGGATATAACTTTATCGTTGCAAAAGCACTTGCAAATAAAGTATTAGGAGATAACATTGAAATCCTAGAAGAGTATAAAGGAAAAGATCTAGAATATAGAGAGTATGAACAATTAATCCCAATCTTAAAAGTACCAGAAAATAAGAAAGCATTTATTCTTACATGTGCTGATTATGTAACCATGGAAGATGGTACTGGTATCGTTCATACAGCTCCTGCTTTTGGACAAGACGACTATGAAACAGGATTAAGATATGATCTTGCTATGTTAAATCCAGTAGGAGAAGATGGATGCTTTACAGAAGGTCCATGGAAAGGACGTCTAGTAGTAGATCCAGAACTAGAATTAGAGATTATTAAATATCTTTCAGAACAAGATAAATTATTTAAGAAACAAAAGATGAACCATGATTATCCACATTGTTGGAGATGTAAAACACCACTTGTTTATTACTCAAAACCATCTTTATATATTAAAACAACAGCTAAGAAAGATGAAATCATCGCAGAAAATAAAAAAGTTAACTGGTATCCAGATTATGTAGGAGAAAAACGTTTTGGTAACTGGTTAGAGAATATGAATGACTGGGCAATCTCTAGAAATAGATATTGGGGTACTCCAATCCCTCTATGGAGATGTGAATGTGGTCATGATGAAATGATTGGTTCTCGTAAAGAATTAGTTAAAAAAGCAATTGAAGACATTGATGAGTCTATTGAATTACATAGACCATTTGTAGATGATGTTCATATCAAATGTCCAAAATGTGGAAAAACAATGACTCGTGTAAAAGATGTTATGGACTGCTGGTTCGATAGTGGAGCTATGCCATTTGCTCAATACCATTATCCATTTGGAAATAAAAAATTATTTGAAGATCAATATCCAGCAGATTTCATTAGTGAAGGAATCGATCAAACAAGAGGATGGTTCTATTCACTATTAGTAGTATCTGTATTCGTAACAGGAAAATCTCCATATAAAAATGTATTAGTCAATGACCTATTATTAGATAAATTTGGTCAAAAGATGCATAAATCAAGAGGAAATGCAATTTCTCCATTTGAAATTATGGAAGAGTATGGAGCAGATACTGTAAGATTCTATATCTTACATGCTTCTCCAGTATGGACTCCATTAAAATTCGATGTAGATGGATTAAAAGAAATCTATTCAAAATACAATTCAACATTCAAGAATGCTTATTCATTCTTTGAAATGTATGCGAATGCAGATCATATTGATCCAAGAGAATATGATGTTCCAGTAAAAGATAGAGAACTAATTGATAGATGGTTATTATCAAAATTAAATAAATTAATCAAAGAAGTAACAGCTGCTTATGATGAATATGATTTAAATAAAGCAGCAAAATTAATTGTTCCATTCTTAAATGATGATTTATCAAATTGGTATATTAGAAGTAATAGAAGAAGAT